>JAHHUD010000001.1 GCA_020024185.1 Oscillospiraceae bacterium
ATATAGTGTAGTGTTGGAAACTATATTATATGTCTCTCCTAATATTTCTTTTATAATAAATAAACCATTAAAATTCTAATAACAACTCCACCTTTATAATATATCATTTTTTGTGTTTTCTATAAATTAACATATAATAAAATATTTATTGCTAGAATAATAGAAAACCATAAGTTTTTACATATTTTTTAGTTTATATTTTATACTGTAAAAATAATATCACAATAATACAAAAGAAAGGCTTATAATAAGCCTTTCTTTTTTTATTATAAATTATCAATCATTATAAAAACAATACTTCTGTTTTTGTTTTTTTAAATATATTTTTTGTGTTTTCATCTGTATATTTACATTGTCATTATAATTTTATGGTTCAAGTTCTTTAAAGTCTTGTTTTATAAAGTCTGGTGCATCTTTATATGACAAATAATATGACATTGTATTTTCTATAATAACATCTTTTGGATTAAAGTCTTTTGGAACAAAGAATACATCAAAATATCTGTTTTCCGATGAAGGTAGATACATAGCCGTGCTAGATTTATCCACAACTTGTTTTATTTTGTCAATATCTTCATATCTCTTAAATTCACCCTCAGCTATATGGTAAATATCAGCTACGTCGTAAATACTTGAATTATAGTTTTCAAATGAAGATGCATTCTCTTCTGCAAGTATACTATTGAAAAATTCAAAACTTGGTTTAACGATAACATTTACATCTTCAGGAATATTTAATTGTGCATATTGCTCAAGACCAATTTGTTTAAGTGCATTTATTGTATTTATGCTTGATTGTGTAACATTAAACACTACACCTGTATATTCCGGACGTTCATCTATCGTGTAAGCCAAATTTTTATATTCTTTATTTATTTTCTTTGATGATAAAATTTTATAGTTAACAGCTATTTTTGCATAAATAACACCTTTTTCTTGAATTCTCATTTGACTTGTCATATTCAATGTGTCTTGTGCAATTGCATTATATAAAATATTTCTTTGCTCATCATTGAGATTTAATGTCTGATAATTTCTTCCAAATCCGTCTTTAATTTCAAAGTTCAAAACCTTGTCAGCAGGTTCACTTATAACCGGATATAGTTTTGTTTTAAATTCTTCAGAGTATGTCAACTCAAGCCATTTATTTATAACATTTTTTGGAATATTATAATAGTCTCTTTTTACTGTTTTACCATTTTTCAATGTATATTCTATTCTGAAAGTTTCATAGATGTAATCATCTGAATTATTATTTTTTTCCTCAACTATAATTTGATGGATATCTAATACTCTATTAATTGTTTTCTCATCTTCAAAAACAGCATTGTCAAATCTATTGTCTTTAACTTGAATACTTCCATTTTCATCTAATACAGATTTTGAAATATTAGAATATTGGCTATCAAGTTCCACTCTTACCGTTTTAACTTCTTCTACATCTGGTACATACATTTTTATTGCATTAAATCTATTATCTCCAATAAATATAAACGCAATAACGATAATCAAACTTATCCCAAGATTTATAATTGCATTTTTGTTTGGTTTTGCATTTCTGGAAATAATTGCATTAAATACAAGAAATACTACAATCGTGAATAATAAACTTGGTATCAATATAGATTTAATTGTAGGTGGATAAGCTTCATATACATTAAATGCACTGTATGATAAACCAAAAACCATACCTGTGCCAACACTTGCTGCTATTATGATAAATTTATATACGATATTTTTACTGGTTGCGCTTTGAGCTGATTCACTTTTTCTAATTTTATAAATAAAACAAGACAAAGCCATTATTGCAATTGCAGCTATTATATAAATTAATGAAAGTGAAAATGAATATTCAATTCTGCTATCATTAAAAAATATTTGATATATCATAACTGCTGGAGAAAATTTTAATGCAGTGTACAATATCTGACTGTCTGGTTTATATCCATCAGCATAAGACATAGATAATATAGTAATAAGCGCAGTATATGCAGGAACTATTGCCAAAAATGCTGTTGAAAATATTGTGCTATCTAAACTTGTTGCACAGCACACACAGCTAAAAAATGATATTGCAGCAATTAAAACTGTAATAATAGCAACACGGATAAATTCTATAAAAATTGCTCCAAGACTTATATCAAAGTTTATTTTTGCTGTAACTGCCACAACACCATAGCAAATAGCTTGTGATGTTAAAAGTGTTGTTATAACTGCAAAAAAGTTTGCCATAAGTTGTTGATGTCTTTTTACTGGTAATGCGTGAAAAACGTCAACAGCTCTTTTATTGTGCATAAAGTTATTTGCAAGCACAGATAAAATAATTGCTCCACCTATAACAATAATAAAATAAAAAATAATTGAAGAGGTAGTATAAATACTAGGGTCTCCTATAAATGGATAATACCCAACACCTTTTTTTTGTCTTTGTGAAACCTCTGATATATAACTTACCGGAAATGAAATAAAACAGATAAGCAGATATAAAGCACTTGTAGCACCTATTCGTTTTAGTGCATTTTTATATAATGATAAAAATATTTTTTGATTAGAACAAGATTTTGTCTGTGTCATATCCAACTGCCTCCATTTCATATACAAATACTTCTTCCAATGTCAGTGGAATGTAGTCAACAAAAAGTGGGTTAAACTGGCTTATAAATTTTTCTGCTTCGTCACAACTCATTGCACAAGCAATTGTGTATACACTGCCGGAAAATTTTGTAGAAAGTATTTTTTCATTTTTAATACTATTTTCATCAAATTCTTTAGGAAAAGCAACCTGAATTTTGCAAAATCTATCGCTGATACCGTCAACAGAAATTTCTTTTACCAATTTACCTTTATGCAAAATCCCCACACTGTCACAAAAGTCTTCAAGCTCTCTCAAGTTATGGCTTGAGATAATAACGGTCATATTTGTGTCTATAACTTCTTCTGCAATAAGTTTTCTTATAGCAACTCTGATAACAGGGTCAAGCCCGTCAAAAGCCTCGTCTAAAAGCAAATATTTTGGCTGACAGCTTAAAGCAAGGATAATAGCTGCCTGGCGTTTCATACCTTTTGAAAAGTTTTTAACTTTTGCTTTTCTGTCAATTGGAAAACGGCTTACAAGATTTTCGTATTTTTCCTGGCTCCAATTTGGATAAATATCTTTATAAATATTTGTCATACTATCAATTGAACTGTTTGGCAAAAAATACATATCATCGCTTACAAAAAATACTTTGCTTTTTGCTTGTATATTTTCATAAACAGATTGATTATCAATTTCCACCATTCCGTTATCTGCGTAATAAACCCCACAAATTGTGCGTAAAAAAGTACTTTTACCACTGCCGTTTGTACCAACAAGACCATATATTCTGCCTTCTGGTATTTCTATATTAAGGTTATCAACAGCTATTTTATCATCAAATCTCTTTACATAATTTTTGGCTGTTATCATACTATTCCCTCCTCTGAATATACTTTTTCAACTTTTGATAAAACATCTTGCTTTGATACTTTATTATTTTTTAACTTTATACATATCTCTTCAAGATTTTTTAATTCTACATCTCTCTGTTTTTCTTTAACCGATTTTATATCCGAAACAAAACTTCCCCTACCTGCAACCGAATATATTATTCCTTCTCTTTCCATATCTTGATAAGCTTTTTGGATTGTATTTGGATTTACACCCAATTCTTTTGCCAAGGCTCTTACAGATGGAAGTTGACTATCTTGCTGAATAACTCCTGCAATTATCATCTCAAGAGTTTTATTTTTTAACTGTTCATATATTGGCGTCCTGCTTTTTAGGTCTAATATAAACATAAACTCTTACCCCCAGTTTCAAAATTTATTGTGTACTATTTTAAATAATACAGTTGGTACAGTTATATCTTAGTTTAAAATTTTAAAATTGTCAATAGATTTTTTAAAATTTTCAAAAATTTATTTTTATAAGATGTTCAAATAAAAATACACTTCTGCTAAATATAACAGAAGTGTATTGTATAAAAATTATTTTTTTATAATCTGTGGACCTTGTGGAGTATCCTTAACTTCATAACCAAGGTTTGCAAGCTCATCTCTTATCTGGTCTGCTCTTGTCCAGTTCTTTTCTTTTCTTACGGCTGTTCTTTCTTCAACCAAAGCTTTAACTTCGGCTGGTACTTCGTCTGTATTTCTGTTGTATAAAATACCAAGCACATCTGCAAGTTCATCAAATATTTTTGCTGTATATTCAAGAGCTTGTTTAGATTGTTCTTTGCCTTCAATATTGATAGCTGTTACAAGTTCAAACAGTTTAGACAGTGCGTCAGCTGTGTTAAGGTCATCATTCATAACATCAATAAATTCTGCTTTTGCCTTATCTGCACAAGCTATAATATTGTCTTTACCTTCACCTGCATGGCTGATAAGAAAATCAAGATGTTCTCTTGCTGTATAAAGTCTTTCAAGACTGGATTTACACTGTATAATTATTTCTCTTGTAAAATTAAGTGGTGAACGATAATGTGCTGTAAGAAGGAAATAGCGTATAACTTCATATCCATATTCCTTTGAAATATCACGCACTGTAAAGAAGTTATTTAAACTCTTGGACATTTTTTGGTTGTCAACATTTAGAAAACCGTTGTGCATCCAGTAGTTTGCAAATGTACAGCCATTTGCACATTCACTTTGAGCAATTTCGTTTTCATGATGTGGGAAAATAAGGTCTTCGCCACCACAGTGAAGGTCAATTTGTTCTCCAAGATGTTTTTTACTCATTGCAGAGCACTCAATATGCCAACCTGGACGACCTTCTGAAAACGGAGATTCCCATTTTGGTTCTCCCGGTTTAGAAGATTTCCAAAGAGCAAAGTCTGCTGGACTTTCTTTTATTTCTCCAACAGCAATTCTTGCACCACTTTCAAGGTCTTCAAGAGGTTGGTGGCTAAGCTTGCCGTATTCATTAAAGCTATGAACACGGAAGTATACATCGCCATTTTCTGTTTTATATGCGTGACCTTTATCAATAAGTTTTTTTGTAATATCAATAATTTCCGGAATTGTATCAGAAACTCTTGGTCTTGCTGTTGCAGGTTTTACGTTAAGACCTTTAAGGTCTGTATAGTATTCCTCTTCATATCTTCTTGCAACATTTTCAAAGGTTGTGCCTTCTTCATTTGCTTTTTTAATAATCTTATCATCAATATCTGTAATATTTGAAACATATTTAACTTCATTTCCACGATATTCAAGAAATCTACGCAATGTATCAAAAATAATAGCTGGACGAGCATTGCCTATATGAACAAAATTATAAACAGTTGGTCCACAAACATAAATTTTATATTCGCCTTCTTTAATAGGCACAAATTCTTCTTTTTTTCTTGTAAGTGTATTAAACACCTTCATGTGTTCCATAATAATTCTCCTTTTAATTTAATTATATCTAAATGTTGATGTTACCATTAAGAATATTTTTAAGTTATATTCTATAAACCGCTTTATAAAATAAAAAACGCCTTCATCTGCATGTATATACAGACGAAGGCGGCAAATACCACGGTTCCACTTCGATTTATAACTCAAAATTCCGATAACGGCGGAAAACCGCACAAAGCTAATATTTGTATAAAGTTCACTTTGTGTGCTTTCAAGTGCATTGGGCAGTTTATTTTCTTTAAGATGCTCTCAGCGGCTCACATCTATTCTCTGTTAAAGTTTTACACTGCTTACTATTCTTGATAATAACGCATTTCATATATACAAGTATAATATCAACAAAAGCAAATTTTGTCAATATTATGTAGTTTTAATAACAAAAGCCCCCTTTTTTAGAGAGCTTTTGACAATTTATTTTGCATTTTTAATAAGGTCAAAGTTTGGGATAATATACTGCAAACCTGAAACAACTGTTGTAATTGCAACAATCCACATAAGCACATTAATAACAACTATCATAAGTGGAGTATATGGTACAACAGCAGCAATTTGCATTTCATCAAGTGCGATAAACAAAAATGCAACTATAATAGAAATCATCTGCATAACTGTTTTTGCTTTGCCCCACATTGATGCCGCAATAACCTTTCCACCACCGGCTGATGTTGCTGCAATCATTCTAATACCACTTACTGCAAATTCTCTTGTGAGAATTATAATAAGAACCATTGGGCTACAAAGACCAAATCTTACAAGATACACAATTGCAGCTGTTGTCAAAACTTTATCTGCAAGTGGGTCCATAAATTTGCCAAAATCAGTTACAAGATTATATTTTCTTGCTATACTTCCGTCTAAAAAATCTGTAAAAGAAGCAACTGCAAATATAATAAGTGCAATTAAAATATTATATCCAACAACACCTGTGTTTGGTATTAATTCAATATATCTTTCCACGAAAAACATAAACACAGGAACAAGTAAAAATCTTAATAATGTGAGTTTATTTGGTAAATTCATTACTATTCATCTCCTATTTTATGATTTCTGCATATAGGTCATAAATATCACTTTGAATAACTTTAACAGTTACAATATCACCAATTTCAACATTACTTTGACCATCAATATACACTTCTCCGTCTATTTCAGGCGCATCATAAACGCTACGACATACAAAAATATCATTGTCATTATCATACTCGTCAACAATAACATCAATTTCTCTATCAACCATTTTAGCCTGATTTTCTGACATAATGTTTGTCTGTATTCTCATTATTTGGTCTGCTCTCTGCTGGCGTATTTCTACATCAATTTGGTTTTCCATTTTAGCAGCAACAGTTCCTTCTTCTTCAGAATATGCAAAACATCCAAGACGTTCAAATTTTGCTTGTTTAACAAATTCACAAAGTTCATTGTATTCTTGTTCTGTTTCACCTGGATAACCTGCAATAAGAGTTGTGCGTATATTGATATTTGGTATTGCATTTCTAAGTCTTACAACAGCATCTTTTATAATTTCTGTTCCACCTTTACGGTTCATACTTTTAAGAACTCTGTCATTAATGTGTTGAATTGGCAAATCAATATATGGCAAAACTTTTTCGTTTACAGCCATTTCTTCAATAACATCATCAGTAAGTCTTTCTGGGTAAGCATACATAAGTCTTATCCATTTAATACCTTCTATTTTGCCAATTTCACGCAAAAGTGTATGTAGTTGAGGTGCTCCGTACAAGTCTTCACCATAAGCTGTAATATCTTGTGCAACTATTATGATTTCTTTTACGCCTTCTTCAGCAAGAAATTTTGCTTCGTCAATACAACTTTCAATTGCACGTGAACGATGTGGACCACGTATAAGAGGGATTGCACAATAGTAACACCCATTTGAACAACCTTCCGCAATTTTAAGATAAGCATAATGTTTAGGTGTAGATATAATGCGTTTTGCAGTAAAGTCCAAATCTGTTTTTTTGCCATATCGACAAATTTTATTGCCTTTGCAAACTTCTTCAATAATTTCGCAAATATCTCCATTAGAACCAATGCCAACAACAGCATTAACTTCCGGAATATCATTTATAATTTCATCACGATATCTTTCTGCAAGACATCCGGTAACTACTATTTTAAGTTTTGGATTTTCAAGACGTGCTTGAACAGCATTGAAAATATTTTCAATTGCCTCTTCTTTTGCAGTTGTAATAAATCCGCAAGTGTTGATAATACAAACATCGGCTTGTGTCATATCTGTTGTAGTTGTATGCCCAGCTTTGAGAATGCTATGGGCGAGTATATCGGCGTCCACCTGATTTTTTGGACATCCAAGGGAAACTAATGTTATAACCATTTAATATTCGTCCTCTATTTCAATTTCTAAATTTCTCATAGCAGATTTTATATCATAATAAGAGTATCCTTTTCGCATTAAGCTTGCAAAAACCTTTTGTGGATTATCCAGCTTATTTCTATATTTTGTCTGCAATAAATGTTGCAAATTTTCTGCCTGTTTATCGTTGTCATAATTCTCTATACAACTTTCTATTATATCTTTATTTATCCCCAATGTCAAAAGTTTAAGCTTTGTTTCACGCAATGAACACTTTTTTACATTTATAAGATATTCTGTTTTAGCTCTGCAAAATTCTTCGTCATTTATTAAACCAAGATTTTCCATTTTATCACAGGCAGACATGGCACAGTCGCTGTCAAAACTTTTGCATAATTTTGTATATAATTCTTTTTTACTGTGAGAGCGAAATGATAAAAGATTATATGCTTTTTGCACAGCCTTATTTGTATTGCTTTTTTCGTAAATCAAACTAAGCTCTTGCCCGGTAAAGCAAGAGCCTATTTTTATTTTTTGTTGTACAAGCATTAAATCATCAACAGAAAAAAGAAATCCATTTTCACAAAATAATGCATTGTAACCTTTTTTTGTTTTTGTTATATCAGTTATTTTTATACTATTCAACATCTATATCAATATTTGCACTGCGACGTTTTGGCACAACTTTTTCTTCTGTTTGTGCTGAATTATCAGTTGCATCTTCAGTTTCATCAGAATTATTTTTAGCTTGTTTTCTGGAGCTCATACGGTTCATTGTTTTTTTATTTTCTTCAGCAAGCTTTGCAAAAACTTTTTCTTCAATTTCTTTTGCAAGGTCAGGGTTTTGCAAGAAATATTCTTTAATATTATCTCTGCCCTGTCCAAGTCTTGTTTCTCCATAACTAAACCAAGAACCAGACTTGTTAACAATACCCATATCTACACCAATATCAAGAATTTCACCAACTTTGGAAATACCTTGACCAAACATAATATCAAATTCTGCCTCTTTAAATGGTGGTGCTACTTTATTTTTAACAACTTTTGCTCTTGTTCTATTACCAACAATTTCTCCGCCTTGTTTAAGAGCTTCAATCTTTCTTACATCAATTCTCACAGATGCATAATATTTAAGTGCACGACCACCAGGTGTTGTTTCTGGGTTGCCATACATAACACCAACTTTTTCACGCAACTGGTTGATAAATATAACAATTGTATTTGTTTTGCCTATAGAACCAGTAAGTTTTCTTAAAGCCTGACTCATAAGTCTTGCCTGCAAACCAACATGGCTATCTCCCATTTCGCCTTCAATTTCTGCTCTTGGAACCATTGCAGCAACAGAGTCAACCACAACAATATCAATAGCACCAGAACGCACCAATGCTTCACAAATTTCCATTGCCTGTTCGCCAGTATCCGGTTGAGAAACCAAAAGAGAATCTATATCAACACCCAAAGCAGCTGCGTAAATTGGGTCAAGAGCGTGTTCTACATCTATAAATGCAGCTGTACCACCAGTTTTTTGTGCTTCTGCTGCAACATGAAGAGCAATTGTAGTTTTACCACTGGATTCTGGCCCATAGATTTCCACAATTCTGCCCTTTGGAATACCACCAATGCCAAGTGCAACGTCAAGAGAAAGTGAACCAGTGGAGATTTTATCCACATTCATAGTAACATTTTCACCAAGACGCATAACTGCACCTTTACCAAACTGTTTTTCAATATTGGCAAGAGCAGTTGCCAATGCCTTTTCTTTATCCTCTGCAACTGTTGCAGGTTTTACAGTATTTTTTGGCTGTGCCATCTATGTTCTCCTTTATACTAAACCGTAATTTTAACAACTAATAGTTGTTAAATATATTAACATATTTTAAACAAAACTTCAAGTATTAATTTAATTTTTATTATAATAAAATTGTTCTCTATATTTTCTGAACAATAATACCTCTTGGGTTTTCACTTAAATCTATAATTTCTTTTATAACCTTATAGCCTTCAGCAATTAAAATATCTTTAACTTGCTTTTGTTGGTCAAATCCATATTCAAATATAAGAAATCCTTTATCTTTAAGTGCTTTTCTATAATATTTTGCGATAAAACGATAAAAATATAAGCCTTTATCATTTGCAAAAAGTGCCATTTCTGGCTCATATAATACTTCTTTTTGTAATTCTCCTTTTATAGACGGGTCTATATATGGAGGGTTTGAAATAATAACATCAAAGCTTTCTTCTTCAATATTATCATCAAAACGCAAAATATCAGCCTGCATTGGCAAAATTTTTATACCGGTATTTTCAATATTTTGCTCAAGATACTTATATGCTTGTTCAGATTTTTCTATTGCAACTACGGACGAATGTGGACAGTATTTTTTGATTGCAAGAGCAATACAGCCACTTCCGCTGCATAAATCTAAAACAGCCGGAGCAACCAGTTTGTTTATCTGTTCAAATGCAGCTTCACAAACTGTTTCTGTATCTTGGCGTGGAATAAGCACACCTTCTCCAACAGATAATTCCAAATCAAAAAAGTACCATTTACCGATTATGTACTGCAATGGATATCCTTCTAATCTCTTTTTTGATAAAGATATAAGTTTTTCATAATCTTTATCAGAAACATCTGTATGTAATAATTCAATTCTCTTTTTACCCAAAACAAATTCTATAAGCTGGTTTGCTTCAAAATTAAAGTCACTGTTTGGATTTTGTGACATAATGTCACACATTTCTTTATAAATATTTGATATTACCATTTATCATCTTCCTTAGAGGCTGGAATAACTGCTTTGATAGCTTCAATTGCAACTTCTATCATACTGTCGTCTGGTTCAAATGTTGTAAAATTTTGAAAAAACATACCTGGTGACGCAATAAGGTGCGTAATAGGATTGTCATATCTTCCTGTAAGTTTAAGCACTTCATAAGAAACGCCAACAACTAGTGGTAAAAAAATCAATTTTAATATTACTCGTCCAAAAGTTGAGCTCCATGGAATAAATGAAAATATTATTATACTTATAACCACAACAATAAACAGAAAACTTGTCCCACAACGAGGATGCAAGCGAGAGTGTGGTCTTACATTTTCAACAGTAAGTTCTTCTCCTGCTTCATAACAAGCTATTGTTTTATGTTCTGCTCCGTGATATGAGAACACTCTTTTTATTTCTTTCATATGAGAAATACCAAAAATATATAAAAAGAATATAGCAACTTTAATCACACCTTCAACCACCGCTTTAAATGTCCCAAGCTCAATAAATTGTGCAATTAATCCAGTTATCATTGTCGGCAAAATCATAAATAAAACAATTGCCAACATTCCACCAAGTACCCCTGCAATCATTGTTAAAGCATTTGTTGCCTTTTTACCAAATTTCTTTTCAATCCATATTTCAAATTTTGATGGTTCTTCATCAACCATTGCTATATCAGCTGCTTTCATAAGACTGTTATAACCTGTAACAAGACTATCAAAAAATCCCCATATTCCCCTTAAAATTGGTATTTTGGATAGCTTGTTCTTTTTTGTATTTTCTACGCTAACTTCTATTTTTCCGTCTGGTTTACGCACTGCAACCGAAGTTTTAAAAGGTCCTTTCATCATAATACCTTCTATAAGTGCCTGTCCACCAATTGATGTTTTATGCTGTGCCATTATTTTCCTTTCATTGTGCGTACTACTTTTAACGTAAAGCTCATTTTTGTATATTTTGTATATTCACTTTCCACATTAAAACTTCCGCCGTGTTGTTTTATAATTTCATTTACCAAAGCAAGTCCTATACCGCTGCCCTGCTTTGCCCCTTTACCTTTATAAAATTTTTGTTTAACTTTTTCTATATCCTCTGGATGTATGCCTTTGCCATAGTCTTTAACTTCAACAGTAACTGTACCGTTTTGCCTGTTGTTAAATATATTAATATCTATATCTGAGTTTGGATATGAGTATTTAAGTGCATTATCCAAAAGATTAATCATAACTTGTTTTATTCTGCCTTTATCTGCAAGAACAGGTATAAAAATATCCGGTTCCTCAAAATTAATTTTTACATTTTTCTTTTCTGCCTGAGGTGCGTACATAATAACAGCTTCATACACTTCTGCAACAAGGTCAAGTTTTTCCTTTGTCAAAGACAACGTTGCATTTTGCAATCTTGAAAAATCCAAAAGATTTTCAACCATAGCAGATAGTCTATCTGTTTCTCCCAAAATAATCTGTGTACCTTTTTGTAATGTTTGTACATTATCAGTTGTATTCATGGTCTCTGCCCACCCCTTTATTGCTGTAAGAGGTGTGCGAAGTTCATGTGAAACAGAGGAAATAAATTCATTTTTTAACTCATCACTTCTGCCAAGCTCTTGTGCCATATTATTTATGGTACTGCAAAGTTCTCCTATTTCCTGGTCATATTTTTTATTATTAGGAATTCTTGCGTCAAATTCACCTTTTGAAATTTTGTATGCTGTTTCTTTTATCAAATGTATCGGAGAAACAATACTTCTTACAAAAAAATAACCTGAAATCATGCTAAATGCTATAACCGCAGCAACTGCCAAAAGAGAAAAGCCCATTATAATATTTATTTCTTCTTCAACTCTTGTTAAAGAGGTTATTATTCTTACAGCATAAATATCTTCTGTTGGTTCATTGAGCAAATAAGTCACGCTCATAATTTTTTCTCTTATTTTTGATGAATATGTTTGTGTATGAAATTCTTCGTTGCTATTTATTGCAAGGTTAAAATCTTCTGTATGTTGATTATCTGATGGCCTAAAACCTGATGAAGTGGCGACAACAAGCCCTGAACCATCAATAAGCATAAGTTCAAACTTATCTTTTTCTCCAAACTCACTTGTTATATTAAAAAGCAATCTTTCTTTTTCACTGGAAATCATCTTTCCTGAAGCTCTCAGTGTTGCATTTATTGTGTTAAGACGATTTATAAGTGCATTTTCCACTGCAAGATGATATGAGTTTTTTAATGAAATAACCAAAATACTTTCTGCAATAACAAGTAAAGCAATAATAATAAGCAAGCTACCTCTTATCCATCTTTTTGTAATACTGTTCATATTAACTCCTTTTTAAACAGTCCAACGGTAGCCATACCCCCAAACAGTAACAATATATTGTGGATTTGATGGGTCTTCTTCAATTTTTATGCGAAGTCTCCTTATATTTACATCAACAATTTTTACATCTCCATAATAGTTTTCGCCCCATACACCTTCAAGAATTTTTTCTCTAACAAGAGCAGTGCCTTCATTTCTGAAAAAAAGCTCCATTATACTAAATTCCATACTTGTAAGGTCTATAATCTCATTATTTTTATATAAAATATGGCTTTTAAGGTCTAGTGTAAACGGCCCAGACTGTATAACATCATCATTTTCAACTGTTGAGCTTGGACGCAAAACACGCCTCAAAAGAGATTCTACTCTTGCCAAAAGTTCTTGTACTCCAAATGGTTTTGTAACATAATCATCAGCTCCAACAGACAGGCTTATAACCTTGTCTCTTTCCTGACTTTTTGCAGATAACATTATAATCCCGATTTGATTATCATTTTTTCTTATACTTTCACATAAACTTATGCCATTCATACCTGGCAACATAATATCCAAAATTGCAACATCAAATTTTTCACCTAAGTTAATTGCTTCCATTGCACTTTCTGCATTTGTAAATCTTGTAACTGTATGTTGTGCCATCTTCAAATTAAGCTCAACCATTTCACCAATATTATTTTCATCTTCTACTATTAGTATTTTTGCCATGTTTTCCTCCCTTTGTGCTATTTCAAACTTATTATATTTTTCAAGATATATTCTATTTGAATATTTTCAACTTCTTGTGAAAATTTTATACTCCAAAGTTTAGTACCAACTCTTGTAACACTTATATTATTTCCTAAATTTGATTCATCACTTTCAATCGCAGTTCTAACATTTATAAGTGGTCTATTATCCTCGGCAGAATAAATATCAAAACTTTGGTCTCTGTAAATTGCATAAATATGATTTTGCCATTCTTCAGGCAATGCTATAAACAGTCCAGACTGTGTATCACAAACTCCAAATTTCTTTTTCTTTGCCACACCTTCACTATAGTCTGTCCATTCAATATATTTCATAACAGGGCGTGATTGTTCTTTTGAATCTTGTATAACAGTTGGAACTTCTATTATTCCGTCATTATCTATATCCACACTTAAAAGTGGCCATTCATATTCCCATGATTTTTCTATAATGTGATAGTCATAGTTAAAATTAATTTTACCGTTTTCAAAAGTACCTATTTCTGTATAAGTTTTGTTATAGCTATCTTTGTAGTCTATATAAATAGACATTTTTCTATTTGAATTTTTTGCAAATTTAATTTGAGTTACTTCTATGTTTGAACGAGATAAATTCCTTGCAATAACTTGTTCAAATTTTTCATGCCCGTCAAACTTTAAAACTCTAAGCTTTTTTTGACCATCTGCCATCTGATTTGTAATAATTATTTCTTTATTCCCGTCATTAGTAACATCTTCGGCAACTATGCTTTTACAACTTTCAACAAAGTCCGGAATATTTACACTTCTGTCTGTAAAGTACGTAACAACAAAATTCTCTTTTATTGTAGGTGTTGTGTAACCAACAATAAAATGACTTCCATTTAGATTTTCAAGGCTTGTTTTATCAAAAAAGAACACATCTGTGCCAAGCCCCTCTTTATCCATTATAACATTCCATTTATCTGATGTTTGTGCAAGCAAGGCTATTCTTACATTTGCCCCTTTATTTGGTGCATAATAAAAAGCCACCGCCTCTTTTTGTTGATTATTATCTATATCTATAAACTGCACCGGTGAGGTATATCCCAAAGACTGAGAATATCTAAGTGTTATATTTTCGCCAAGATAAGTTTTTATCGCTTCTATAACACTTGCTTCTTCTTGAGAAATAACAGGAGCAGAAAGAAGCTCTGTAATATTATTTTTGCTTGAAAATGTTGCACATCCGGTTAAAGATATTAAGACACATATAAGTATCAATAATTTTTTTATATTTATCACTCCATTAAAATATATATAGTATATTTTACCACTAAATTATGAACATTCCAAGACACATTACAATAACCCCAAATAAAACACCTATAAATACATCTTTATATCTTGCAAATTTAGCCCCTGTTGGTATTAGTTGGCATATAGACGCTTGAACCATAATACCAGAAATTATTGCAAGCAATCCATTTATAAAACTTTCACTTATAAAGCTGTGAAAAAGTCCAAGTGCAAGCACGCCTCCAAACAGTTCTGCAAAACCTGTAAATAAACTTTGAAAAAACGCTTTGCTTTTTGATTTTGTCACATATAATACAGGCGCTGCAACGGCTATACCTTCCGGCAAATTATGTAAAGCAATTGCCAATGCCATTGACAGTCCAAATCGTGGATTATTTATCCCGGAAAAAATAGTCAACACCCCTTCTGGAAGGTTATGCAAAATAATAACTGCCGTTGTTATAAAAATAAGTTTTTTGGCTGTATAAATTTGTCCTTTTTCATCTTTTTGGGTTGGAACTACCAATGCCTCAATTAACACACCAATAACCCAACCGGAAATAAATAATCCTATAATTCCTGCAATTGCATAAGATTTTTCCATATATTTTATAGAATTATTATAACAATGAGGAATCATATCCAAAAAAGATACAGCAAGCATAACGCCACCTGCAAATCCCTGACACATAGACATTGTCTTATCTGATATTTTCTTAAACAAAATAACAATTAATCCACCAATTGCAGTTGCAAGGGACGCAAATGTACATAAAAAAATCGGATACCACATATAAACACCTTCTTTAAAACAATTTATACATATATATTAAGATTTTATTTGTAAAATTGCTTTTTTATTTTATTTGACATTTTCACACATTTTTTATTATACACAGTATTAATTTTCATTACCACTTAATATTACTTAGTAATGGTGATAATATAGTTACACAAAACACATTTAAGTAGTTTTCAAATGAATACACAATTAAAAAAGGTGTGTTAGAACTTATTGTCCTCACTGTAATAAGTAAAGAAGATAAATACGGTTATCAACTTGTCAGTGAAGTAATCAAAATTGTAGATGTTAATGAGGATACTATTTATCCCCTTTTAAAAAGACTTACAAATGATAAATATTGTGAAATATACATTTTACTTTATGCCGACTCTCTTAAAAAAATCTTACCAGAAATTTATTCTATGTTTGTTTTTAATAATTACACATTTAGCTTTCTCAGTAAACAATTCATTTAATTTATGATAACGAAAATATAAAAAATAATAGTTATAATACAAAAACAGCAGTCAGAATATGGCTGCTGTTTTAATATTATTATATTTGACTTGTATTTTTTATTACATTTCAAACCAGAACTCAGTTCCAAGCCCTTCCTGACTGTTTACACCATACTCAAAGTTATGATTTTCCAATATAGCTTTTACAATAGAAAGTCCAAGTCCTGACCCTGTACGTCCCTCATCTTTTCTTGCTCGGTAATATTTATCAAATATATACTTAATATCTTCTTGTTTTATGCCGTTACCGGAATCATACACACTTACCTTTACTTTTCCGTTTTCAAGTATTTTTATTGCAACGGTAACCCTTGTGTTAACCGGAGTATGCAACAGAGCATTTGACACAAAGTTGTGGATAACTCTTTCCATAAGCTGTGCGTCAGCAAAAACATAAGCTGTTTCTGGGCCTGAATAAGCAATTGATTTATTTTCTGTTTCTGCTTTATGAGAATATGTGTCAACTATATCCTGACACATTTCTGCAATATCAAACTGCACAATATTCATTTTATATGCACCTTGATTAAGTTTTGCATATTCAAGAACAGAGCCAACCATATTTGATAATCTATCTGTTTCATCAATAATTGTTGTAAGTTGTTGGTCTCTTATTTCTTTATTATCTCCAGTTATATCCTTTATGCTTTCTGCATAGCCTTTAATTATTGTAAGTGGAGTTCTTAAGTCATGGGAAATACTTGCAATAAGTTCTTTTTGCAAATTTTGACTTCTCTCTATTTCTTCCGTCATAAAGTTAAAATCTTTTACAAGATGCCCAAGTTCATCTTCACTTTTAAGGTCAACTTTAACATCATAGTTACCTTTTGCAACTTCTTTTGTTGCATTTGACAGTTTCATAATAGGTTTCAAAAACCAGTTTGACGCAACAGCAGTAAAAATAATTGCAATAAATACTGCTATAATCGAGCCTGTCTGTAATTGAGTTGTAACAATGGAAACAATAGAATCTGTTCTGCTTATATTTGTAGAAACAATTATAGTATATGTTTCACCATAAAATCTGCCTTTTATAGCCTGACGATTTCCAAATTCATCAACAAGATGTATATTATAATTTGTTCTGGTACTATTTCTTACATCTTGTCTCAATTTTTTTGCTTGAGCTGAATCTATGGTTCTTTGTTGTATAAGATATTTGGTAGTTTCTTTTGCTCCATGCAGTTGACAAGCATCACCAATACCTTCAAACAAAACTATGCCATTTCCGTCTTTATCTGCAATTTCAATACATACACCAGCATTTATAAATCCAGATATCTGGTTTAGAGTATTTTCAGTAAAAGCACCATCTTTGTCTATTGCTGCAACAACTTTATCCATCATATTTCCAAGCTCTGACTGAGTCATTGTGTAGTACATTGGTTTAAAAAGTATTACAGCCATAAGCCACATAAATATAATAACAATCATACTTATTGACAACATCAGCATTGTAAGTTTTGCTCTGATACTGGTTTTCATATTATAAAAATTCCTTTATTCCTTTGGTTCAAATTTATATCCAACACCCCAAACAGTTTCAATGCAGTCACGATATTCTTTAAGGTGACTACGCAACATTTTTATATGTGTATCAACTGTTCTATCTTCACCAAAGTAGTCATAGTTCCATACTTTAAGCAAAATTCTTTCTCTTGAGAGTGCAACACCTTTATTTTGTACAAGACAAACTAAAAGGTCAAATTCTTTTGGTGTAACATTTATATATTCACCTTTTATTTTAATACTGTGGCTTGGCACATCTATAACTAAATCTCCAAAAATATATTTTTCAGTATTTTCTGTCATTTCTGGATTGGAACGCATAGCAACAGCTTTAACTCTTGCCATAAGTTCTTTTGGAGAGAATGGTTTTACAATATAATCGTCTGTACCAGCTTCAAAACCTGTGATTTTGTCATATTCTTCACCTTTTGCAGAAAGAATAATAACCGGTGTTTTAAATCCACGTCCACGCATTTCTTTAAGACAAGTAATACCGTCCATAAAAGGCATCATAACATCAAGAATACACATATCAATATCGCCTTTTGAGATAATATTAAGTGCCTCTATGCCGTCTTTTGCAAAATCAGTTTCATAACCTGCAACTGTAAGATACTGCCCAATAAGTTCTCTTATCTTTGGTTCATCATCAACAACTAATATTTTCATAATCTCGAACCTTTCTATATTACTATTTATAAATTTTATTGTTATTTATATTATTTTGCTATTATACAACTTAATATAACTTGCATAAGTTACAATTTTGTGAAAATGTGAAAATTTTTATGGTATTGACAAATATATATAATAAAAGGTCTGACATATATTTAGTCAGACCTTTACTTTATTTTGCAATAACTTTTTTGCCTCTTATTTTTGTGCCGTTTACACTGTGAACAACAACATCTTTATATTTCATTGGAACTTCAACTGTTGTATGATTGTCACCAATTTTAATTGCACCAATTTCACTGCCTTTAATTCCGCTTTCTCCGGCAACTGCACCAACAATTTGTTTTGGAGAAACATTTTGTTTTCTGCCAATAGAAAGTCTCATGCAGTACATGTCGGAATTTGTATTATCCTCAGACTTTTTCTTTCTATCAGTTTTATCACGTCTATCCGGTTTATTTTTGCTATGTTTATCTTTAGAGAATGCTTTTTCTCTTCTGCGTTCTTTGCGTTCTCTTCTGCCATTTTCTTTTTCAACTTCAAAACCTTCAACTTCAAGGGGTTGAATATCAGATTTTGTTGTACGTATAATGTCTTTTATTAAAACATCTTGGCGTTTACCTTGACAAAGTGTAAAACTCAAACCTTGTTTACCCGCACGTCCTGTTCTGCCAATACGGTGAACATAATATTCTGTCTGTGTAGGTATATCAAAATTTATAACAGCATCAACATTGTTAACGTCGATACCACGTGCAGCCACATCAGTTGCGATAAGCATAGTTGCTTTACCTTTTCTGAATGCCGTCATAACTTTATCACGTTCTCTTTGACGCATATCCCCATGCAACCCTTCTGCTGCTATACCTTTTTCCTTTAAGCTTTCTGTAAGCTCATCAACCATTTTCTTTGTATTACAGAATACTATTGAAAGATTTATGTTATAAATCTCAAGCAATTTACAAAGAACTTCTGATTTTTTCCCTTTTGGACATTCAATATAATACTGTTTAATTGTATCAACTGTCATTTGTGATTTTTTAACTTCAACAAGCTGTGGTTCATTTTGATACTGGTCAACAATATCCATTATTTCTTTTGGCATTGTAGCCGAGAAAAGCACAGTCTGTCTTTCTTGTGGAACAGCTTTTAAAACAGTTTCTATATCTTCACGAAATCCCATATTAAGCATTTCGTCAGCTTCATCAAGAACTATCATTTTAAGATTTGATAATTTCAAAGCTTTTCTGCGAATAAGGTCCATAACTCTGCCCGGTGTACCAACCACAATTTGACAACCCTGTCTTAAAAGTGGTATTTGTCTGCCCAAAGGTTGTCCACCATATATAGCAAGTGTTTTTATTCCATGTGTAAATTTTGTAAGCTTTCTGATTTCACCACAAGCTTGCATTGCCAATTCTCTTGTTGGACAAAGCACAAGAACTTGTGTATATTTTTTATTCATTTCAGGGTCAATCGCATTTATTGCAGGTACACCAAATGCAACAGTTTTGCCACTTCCTGTTTGACTTTTGCCGATAACGTCCTTACCTTCAAGAATAAGTGGAATAGCTTTCTGCTGAATTTCTGTAAGCTGTGTAAACCCCATATCTTCAAGAGCTCTTTTAATTGAGTTTGATATATTAAAATTAAGTTCCATTAAAACCTCATATCTTTGGTTGCTTTATAAAATTATGGCTATCTGCAACCAAAAATAACCATAATCAATACAACTTTTCAAGTATACAACAAGTTTATCTTCTTGTAAACAAAATCTGCTCTGAAAGTTTATACTACTTTCGGAGCAGATAAATTTAAGTATTATTTTTTGTCTTTATCTTGACCGAATTTATATTCTGTTCCGTTGATAAGTCTTTTTATATTTGCTCTATGTGACCACGCAATAACTGAAGGAAAAACTATAGAGGCAATAAGATTTGGAACAGATACTGTTTTTGTAATTCCAAAATAAATAAGTGTTATAAAAAAGTATGATGCACTGGATATAATTGAACCCAAAGAAACAATTTTTGTGGTAAATACAATAATAAAAAATATACTTAATGCCAAACATAATGTTATCGGTGTTGCCGCCATAAGACTGCCTGCAACAACACTTACACCTTTTCCACCTTTAAATTGAAAAAAACAAGGATATAAATGTCCCAAAAAACTGCCCAAAACTGCAATATAAATAGCAATTTCCATATATAAGTTTGAAGA
Source organism: Oscillospiraceae bacterium (assembly GCA_020024185.1). GTDB lineage: Bacteria > Bacillota > Clostridia > Oscillospirales > Ruminococcaceae > RGIG3102. Next base: position 20,536 of record JAHHUD010000001.1, read on the forward strand.
GTAGTGAAACTCTCTATTAAATATAATAAAACTATTTGTTGCCTCTGGTAAAAAAGCGTTTGTGGCAAAAATTGCTCTTGCAAAAAGCACAGAAATTGTACCTTTAAGTGCATCTCCTGTTATAGTTAATGCAGCAGCTTTTTTGCCAAATGTACGCAAAATATTTGTCATGCCAGCGTTGCCAGAACCAAATGACCTTATATCTTTTTTATAAATTCCTTTGCTGACAATAATTGCAAAGGATAAAGAACCCAAAAGATAAGAAACGATAAAAGTTATAAGCCATTTTACAAAAATCGGCATTAGCTGTCACCTCTTTCACGAATTATAAGTTTAATTGGTGTGCCTTCCAACCCAAAAACTTCTCTTATCTGATTTTCGATATATCTTTGATATGAGAAATGGAACAATTCTTTTTTATTACAGAACGCAACAAATGTTGGTGGTCTTGTTCCAATTTGAGTCATATAGTAAATTTTAAGACGTTTACCTTTATCACTTGGTGGTTGAACACGCTGAACAGCTCTTGCCAAAATATCGTTAAGAACACCTGTTGTTGTTCTAAATGAGTTTTGGTCATCAACAAATTTAATAAGTTCAAAGAGTTTATCAAGTCTTTGACCTGTTTTTGCAGAAATAAATATAATTGGAGCATAAGACATAAATGAAAAATCTTCCATAAGCTTTTTACGCATTATATCCATGGTTTTATCATCTTTTTCAACTGCGTCCCATTTATTAACGGCGATTATACAAGCCTTGCCCTGTTCATGTGCAAAACCTGCAACTTTTGAATCTTGTTCTGTAAATCCAACAGTGCCATCAATCATAATAACACAAACTTTACTGCGTTCCACAGCAGCAAGAGCACGGATAACTGAGAATCGTTCAACACCTTCTTCCACGTTACCGCGTTTACGCATACCTGCTGTGTCGGTAAAGACAAATTTACCATATTTATTTTCAACAAAGCTGTCAACAGCATCTCTTGTTGTTCCGCTTTCATTACGAACAATCATTCTTTCTTCGCCTATAATTTTATTTACAAGGCTAGATTTGCCAACGTTCGGTCTGCCGATAACAGCAACAGAAATTTTTTCATCATTATCTTCTGTTTGTTCTTCTTTATAATCTATATATTTAAAACATTCATCAAGAATATCACCTGTACCATGACCATGTACTGAAGATACTGGGAATGGGTCACCGAGTCCTAATGAATAAAACTCATATATATCATCAGGAACTTTACCAACAGAGTCGCATTTATTTACAACAAGAATAACCGGCTTGCCACTTCTCAAAAGCATTGTTGCAACATCATAATCATTTGCAGTAACACCTGTTCGTATATCTGTTACAAACAAAATAACCTGTGCTGTATCAATAGCAATCTGAGCTTGGTCTTTTATATGTTTTAAAATGCTATTATCATTTTTTGGTTCAATACCACCTGTATCAACAAGTAAAAACTCTTTATCAAGCCATGAGCCTTCAGCGTAAATTCTATCCCTTGTAACACCAGGAGTATCTTCTACAATACTTATACGCTGACCTATAATTTTATTAAAAAGAGTTGATTTACCAACATTTGGTCTGCCTACAATCGCAATAATTGGTTTTGCCATATACTACACCTCTTTCATTATTCCGGACAGCAAATCATAGCCGTCATTTGTGAAAAATTCAATTTTTGTATTTAATCTTTCTTCCAACTCAGGAACTGTCATATCATCAAGAAAAACATCAGCATTACTGCTTAATACGTCTTTGCACAAGCAAAGTCTGTCTGTTTTCAAGTTTCCGGCAAGCTGTTCAGAAAAATCTATACCCGTCAAAAGTCCTGTTACAGTAACATTTCCACCAAAGAAATTGTTTTTTATCTTATGCACATAAATTTTGAGTTTATCACCATACTTTTCCATCGCCATATCAACCATATGACAAAGAACAGGATAAAAACTTTCTCCGGTTGCAAGGTCAACTGCAACAGCTTCATTTATTGTTTCATGATAATCCATATCAGCAAGAAAATTATCAATAAATGTTCTTACCATTCCAACACCATTTTCTATTTGTGGAAAACCTTCATAATAATCTTCTTCCGGTATGGGCATTTTTGCGTTTAGATAAAACTCATCAGAGAGATATACAAGTCTTGTGCCATGTTTTTCATAGAAATCTTTTGTTGCATTTTCAACAAGCTCAATAACTTCTCTAAATCCTTCTTTATCAAAAATTTCTGCTTTTACAAGACCTTCACGGTATCTTGTGATACCAATTGGAACAATCGAAACACTTTGAACGTGTGGATATAAGCCTTGCAAATCTTTTATAGTTCTTTCCAGTTCTTTTCCATCATTAACACCTTTGCAAAGAACTATCTGACAGTTCATTTTAATATCAGCTTCTGCAAATCCACGCATTTTATCCATAATTTCAGCTGCATGAGGATTTTTCATCATTTCAACCCTAAGCTCTGGATTAGTTGTATGAACAGAAATATTAATAGGAGAAATTCTCACTTTTTTAATTCTGTCATATTCTTTTTGCGTAAGATTTGTAAGTGTTATATAGTTGCCAAATAAAAATGACAGTCTTTCATCATCATCTTTAAAATAAAGAGAAGGACGCATACCTTTTGGTAGCTGGTCAATAAAACAGAACATACATTTATTTTTGCAGTAATGATGTTTGTCAATGAGATAAGTATCAAACTCAAATCCAAGGGGAGTATACTCATCTTTTCCCACAACATTTATAACTTTTTGTTCTCCATTTTCATCAGTGAGAGATATTTTAAGGTTTCTATTAGCCTGATAAAACTGCAAGTCCAGCATATCATTTATTTCTTCACCGTTAATATGTGTAAGAATATCTCCAGACTTAATGTTGTACATTTCAGCCACAGAACCAGGCATTATGCCTTTTATTTGTACGGCCATATAAAACCTCCTGCAAAAATAATAAAAAGAATAAGACAATATTTTGCATATTATCCTAATTTAGTATTATATCATATTTTTTTAAAAATACTATAAAAAATTTGCAAATAAAAAAGGGTGGAGTTATAAACTCTACCCTTTAAATCTGTTAAATTAAATTAAGCTTCTTTTTTGATTACAGCTTTGCCTTTGTAGTAACCACAGCTTTTGCAAACTTTATGTGGAAGTGTTAATTCACCACATTGAGCACATTTAACAAATGATGGTGCAGATAATTTCCATACGGAAGAACGTCTTTTGTCTCTTCTTGCTTTTGAAACTTTTCTCTTTGGTACTGCCATTCTTTAGCACCTCCTCTAATTATCATCGTCTTGTAATAATTGTTTTAATACTAATAACCTTGGGTCAATCTGTTGAGATTGACAGTTGCAATTTTCCTCTTTAGGTCTGCCACAATACTGGCATAACCCCTGGCAATCCTCTTTGCAAACTAATGCAGTTGGGATTTCTAAGGATAATTCTTGCAGTACAAGCTGTTTTACGTCAAGTGTGTTATCACTGCTTACAGGTATTTCTGGGTCAGACTGTGTGAGGATGTCTGATGTTACCACAAATTCCTGAGAGAAGTTAAATTCTCTGTTAAACAGCTTTAAACATCTTGCACAGCTGCATTGTGCTTCTGCTTGCACATTGAGCTTTATAAATGTTTCTTCGTTGCCTTTATGAAGATTTAAAACTGCCTTTACAGGCTTTAAAAATTCAACATCGTAGCTTACATTTTCTTTACTGAAATCAAGTTCCAGCTCAAGCTGTTTATCATTCTCTTCCCTTTGGAAGATTTTACTGAGATTAACTAACATAAAGCACCTCTTTAGGTCACTTAAATATTATATAGACCTTTATCTTTTTTGTCAAGGATAATTTTACTTTTATTTTATCTGTTTGATAGATTTCGACAATAAATTAGTGCAGTAATCTAAAAACAGATACTGCACCAATTTAACTGTTTTAAATTATAAATATTTTTTAACGCAATCAGTAAGTTCACTTTCATCAGCAGATACTGTAAATACAACTGTTATATTGTTTGTAATTGCATCAACTTTTTCAAGCAATTCACCAAATTTTTCCATATCTCTGTCAAGAACTTTTAATATTCCGTCAACATAAATCTGTTCGATATCATAATTGCCTGCAAGAACACCTGCAAAGAAACCATAAAATTGTTTTTTGCCTTCAATTTTATAATTATCAACATCAATCAGTCTAACACTTGTTGGAATATTATATCCCAATTGCATGGATTTTTCGATGCACACGATATTACCTTTAACTTTTGACAAGTTTTCGTTTATCATATCAACCATTTTCTTTGTTTTTCCGGAACCTTTGCCACCAACTATCAATTTTATCATAATGCATACCTCCTATATTTAAACGCTTACGCGCATTATTTACTTAATTTTTCAAGTAACTTTTCTCTTTGTTGTTCATATCCTGGTTTACCAAGAAGTGCGAACATATTTACTTTATAGTCTTCAACACCAGGTTGGTTAAATGGGTTTATGCCGAGCAGATAACCTGATATTGCACAAGCTTTTTCAAAGAAGTAAATGATATATCCAAGATTTTCTTCGTCCATAGCGTCAGCTTCCAAGACAATATTTGGAACACCACCTGCAACATGAGCCAAAATTGTACCTTGCATTGCTTTTTTATTTATTTCGCTCATTTGTTGGTCTGCAAGGAAGTTAAGCCCATCGAAATTGTCTTTATCTTTTTTTACAAAAAAGTCTTTTCCTGCATTTTTAAAAGATACAACTGTTTCAAATATATTGCGTGAACCATCTTGTATAAACTGACCCATGCTATGTAAATCGGTTGAGAAAATAACACTTGCAGGAAAAATACCTCTTTGGTCCTTACCTTCACTTTCACCGTAAAGTTGTTTATACCATTCGTTCATCATCTGCCAGTTTGGCTCATAGCTTGCCATAATTTCAATAGCTTTTCCTTTGCGGTGCAAGATGTTTCTTGTTGCTGCATATTTATAACAATCGTTATGTTCGCCAGGAGTTTCAAAGTCCTTATAAGCTTTTTGAGCGCCAAGCATAATTTTATCTATATCAAATCCTGCCGCTGCTATTGGCAATAAACCAACTGCTGTAAGAACAGAATATCTGCCTCCAACATCATCTTCTATAACAAAAGTCTGATAACCTTCTTTGTCTGATAAAGTTTTCAAAGTACCTCTTGCCTTATCTGTTGTAACATAAATTCTGTCTTTTGCACCTTCTATGCCATACTTTTCTTCCATAAGTTCTTTAAAAACTCTGAAAGCAATTGCAGGCTCAGTTGTTGTACCGGATTTTGAAATAACATTTACAGAAAGTTCTTTACCCTCGCAAAGTTCAAGAATATTATTTAGATAAGATGGGCTAATGTTATTGCCAACAAAATAAACTTTAAGTTTATTTTTATCCAAATTATTATATTGTTGAGAACCAAGAAATTCTATTGCAGCTCTTGCACCAAGATAAGAACCACCTATACCAATAACAATTAAAATATCACTGTCATTTCTAATTTTTTCAGCAGATTTTTTAATTTGTTCAAACTCAGTTTTATCATAATCAAAAGGAAGATTGAGCCAGCCCAAAAAGTCACTACCCGCACCATTTTTCTGATGGAGTATATTGTGGCATAACTCAATCTCTTTGCTTATATTATTAAATTCCTCTGGCTTTACAAAGCCTTCTAAATATTTTCCTTGAAATTTTACAGCCATATTTTTTACCTCTTACTAACTTTCTTACAGTATACAATGTTGCTAAAAAACTGTCAATATCTTAAAGATTTTTTTGTTAACTTTGGTACATTTTTTACATTTTACATATAATATTTATCAATATTGACAAAGCTTTTTTAAAATCAACCTTTTCTACATTTTCTCCGATTTTTATTGGATATTGTTTTATTTTTTCACCTCCGGAATACAGCTCAACATTACCTATCTGTGTTCCCTGTGATATAGGAGCGTCAATATATTCCGGTATGGTAATTCTGCTTTCAAGATTTGATGTACTGCCCTTTAAAAACAACATATTCTGTGGCAATTCATAATCTAGCTTAACTTTTTTTTGCACACCAAATCTTATATCTATTTCTTCAGGATATGCTTGAGAAGCCGGGAATGGCTTGCTTTCAAAATTAGAAAAACCAAAATCAAGCAATCTTGTGGCCGCTTCAAATCTTTCATCTCCACTTGCAGAGCCCAAAACAACAGATATAAAAGACATATTACCACGCTTTGCAGTTGCTGTTATACATACACCTGCCTGGCTTGTTGTACCTGTTTTTAACCCGGTTATTCCATTGTATGTACGTAACAACTTATTTGTATTTACTATCTGTGTCTGCCCATTTCTCAACTCGTCCATCCATATTGTGGTGTAATCAAAAACTTTTTTATGCTTCATAAGTTCACGGCTCATAATGGCAACATCTCTTGCACAAGAAAAATGACCTTCTGCATCAAGACCACAGGCATTTACAAAATGGGTTTTTTCCATGCCAAGCTCTTTTGCACGATTATTCATCATATCACAAAAACCGGTTTCGCTTCCTCCAACAAACTCTGCCAAAGCTACTGCTGCATCATTTGCACTGGCAACAGCAACAGCCTTCAGCAATTCATGAACTGTAAATATTTCACCCGGCTCAAGCCATATCTGACTTCCGCCCATAGAAAACGCATGTGCAGAAATCGGCACTGTATCTTCCATCTTTATTTTACCACTGTCTATTGCCTCAAAAATCAAAAGCATAGTCATAACCTTTGTTATAGATGCTATTGGCAATTTTTCATCTATATTTTTACCATATAAAATTTGACCTGTGGTTTCGTCCATAAGCAGTCCTGCTTTTGCAGGAATATCAAAATTATTTTGGTCTGCAATCTTATCAACAAAACTATCACTGTTTACAATTGCTGCAGCGCTTGCAGGTTCAACAGGCGTATTGCTTTCTGTTTTGCTATAAGATTGAGCATTTGTCTCAAGTGCAATACCGTCTTCTATATAGGTTTCTGTCTCAAAATTCTGCTGACCGCTTGCAAACACATTTAAAGACAAAGCAACTATAAAAATTGCCGTTACAAATAAACTTATTAGCTTTTTCATAATCTACCACCTTAATTTATACTTTTATAATTTATATGTGTAATATAATGGAAATATTAAAATAGTTGAGATTTTTTTTAAAATCAAGTATAATAAATTTCTATAATCTAATAAAAGGAAGTATTAAATGAAAGTTTGTTTTTTCACATTAGGATGTAAAGTTAATCAGCAGGAAACTGCTGCAATGATGAATATATTTTCAAAAAATGGCTGGGAAATTGCAGAGGATAAACAAGTAAGTGATGTTTACATTGTAAACAGTTGTACAGTTACCCTCAGTGGCGACAAAAAAAGTATCCAGTGGATACGTCGTGCAAAAAAACAAAATCCAGACGCAGTTATTGTTTTGTGTGGATGTATGCCACAAGCTTTCCCAGATAAAGCAAAAAATGTTGTTGAAGCCGACATTATTATTGGCAGCAAAGGCAAAGCTCGTATTTTTGAGCTTGTCCAAGAATTTATCAACAATAAACGCCGAATTGTAAATATTATTCCACACGGTCAAGACGATAAATTTGAAGAAATGGTTGAAGGTGCAGACACTTTGCACACAAGAGCATTTCTCAAAATCCAAGACGGATGCAACCGACATTGTGCATATTGTATTATTCCAACTGCAAGAGGCAGAGTTCGTTCACGCTCTGTTGAAAGTATTGTTGCACAGGCAAAAAAACTTGCAGATATGGGGCATAAAGAAATTGTACTTACCGGTGTAAATATTTCTTGTTACGGTCAGGATTTAGACATAAATGTATGTGATGTTATTGAAGCTGTTGCAGAAATACCAAATGTAGAAAGAATACGTTTTGGCTCTCTTGAGTTAGACCTTTTTACAGATGATATGCTTGTAAGAATGAGCAAAGTCAAAAAGTTCTGTCCACACTTCCACCTTTCTTTACAAAGTGGTTGTGACAAAACTTTAAGTGCTATGAGCCGTTTGTATGATACAAAACTTTATACAGATATGATGAATAGACTTAGACAGCTTTTTGATAAGCCTGTATTTACAACTGACATTATTGTTGGTTTTCCTGGAGAAACAGAAGAAGACTTTTTGCAAAGTGTAAAATATGTACAAAGTTGTAATTTCTTAAAAGTACATACTTTTTCATTCTCTCCAAGAGAAGGCACTGTTGCTTATGAAATGAAAAATCAAATACCAAACGACATAAAACAGCAAAGACATAAAATCATGAGCTTTAAAGCAGACCAATGTAAAAACAAAGTTATGCAAGAATTTATTGGTTTTAAAGACACTGCTTTGCTTGAACAACAACTCCCAGACGGAAGTTTTACTGCATATACAAGCAGATATATTCCGGTTATTGTTAAAGGTGAAAATCTTAAAAGTGGCGATATTGTAAATATTCGTCTCACAGATATTGATGGTTCAAGAATGACTTGTGAAATAATATAAATGAAAGTGTAATCATGGAAAACAAAAAAGATATTTTTGATAAAATAATGGAATTACCTTTAATAAATATTTTTAATCCGTTTTACAAAAAATACAAAGAACAGCTTTTATATTTATTCTTTGGATTTTGTACTTTTATGGTAAGTCTTATAATATTTACCATAGGTTGCTATAATTTTAATCTTGAAGAAATAACATCTAATAATATTTCTTGGGTTATTGCAGTTTTATTTGCATATATAACCAATAGAACTTGGGTTTTTGTAGATAAAGCGCATAATTTAAAAGGAATTTTTAAAGAAGTTTTTGCATTTTTTGCCGGGCGTTTCTTTACATTGCTTGTAGAAAACGGAATTATATATCTATTTATAACAATACTTGGATTTAATAGAATTGTCATAAAAATAATAGGTCAGATTATAATAATTATATTAAACTACATAATAAGTAAATTATTTATATTTAAAAAATAAATATAAAAATCTGTATTGAAAAATAAACTGCACCCCACTTGCTATTCAGTATATCGTACTGTCTAACAAATGAGGTGCAGTTTAAAATTTATATAACATTTATTTTTTATTATAGTAAATTAAAGCACTTCTTTTAAAACTCGCTGAGCATTTTTATAAGCAACTTTTTCTATATCATCATAATTCATGCCATTTTTAAGCAATACATCCCATATTTTTTCTATCTCAAGTGTATTAGCCACTTCAAGATTGCCAGAAATACCGTCAAAATCAGAGCCAATGGCAACACATTCGATACCACCCTTGTTTGCCATATGTACAATATGTTTTGCTATATCACAAAGACGGCTATCGTCACTGTTTATATCAGGATTTACAAAAGCAGGACAAAAGTTTATACCAGATACCCCACCATTATTTCCAAGTGCTTTTATCATTTCATCTGTAAGATTTCTAGGATGAGGAGAAAGCGCTCTGCAACTGGAATGAGATGCAACAATTGGTTTTTTGCTTAAGTTTATAACATCCCAAAATCCACCGTCAGAAAGATGAGAAACATCTATAAGTATGCCTTTATTATTCATATATTCAACTGCTTGCTTACCAAAATCTTTAAGCCCCAATTGCATAAGTTTTGGGTCAAATGAGTTAGAAAAACCAAAGCAGTTTTCACTGTTCCAGACAAAAGTAACAAGTCTTAATCCCATATTATAATACTTATCAAATTTATCAAAATCTCCGTTTATACTTCTGCCATCTTCCATAGATAAAAATGCTGATACTTTTCCATTTTTCTCATTTTCAAGCATATCAGCACAATTTCTTGCCCACCCGAGATATTCCGGATATTTTTTTATTGTATTATCAAGATTATTATAAAGGTCATTTATAAAATCATCGTCATTGTAAGCTGGCTGTATGTTTTTAATCCAATCTGTTGGAGGAACAAAAATTGCAAAAAACTGAGCCAATGCCCCAGCTTGTTTAAGTTTTTTGACATCAACCATAAAATCTTTTCTGTCAAACATATCATTATTTTTAGTTTCAAAAGCCATACATAAGCTATCGCAATGTAAGTCTATATATTTCATATAAAATCTCCTTAAAAATATTATTAAGTATAATAATACCCCTTATATTTTATATTTACAAGTTATTTTAAATAAACAAAAAGCAGACTTTTTTAAGTCTGCTTAAGTTTTATGAGTTATTTAAATTTACGTTTACGAGCTGCTTCAGCTTTTTTCTTACGTTTTACTGAAGGTTTTTCGTAATGCTCACGTTTGCGAACTTCTGCAAGAACGCCTGATTTTGCACATGAACGCTTAAAGCGACGAAGTGCTGAATCTAATGATTCATTATCTTTAACTCTAATTTCTGACATCTATTTCACTCCCTTACGCTTTTTGCTTATATTTGTTTAAAATTATTTAAACATCACATAACAATTATACAGATTTAGCTTATCATTGTCAATAAGTTTTTTTATTTTACAACTATATTTACCAATTTATTTGGAACACAAATCTGTTTAACAATTGTTTTATCACCAATAGCTGATTTAACACTTTCATCATTAAGTGCAATTTCAATCATCTGTGCATTTTCAAGGTTTAAAGCCATATTAATTCTTGCTTTAATCTTGCCGTTAACTTGTACCGGAATTTCAACAGTAGACTCCACACATTTTGCCTCATCATATTTTGGCCAGTGTGCCTGTGCAATCTGTCCCCCAAAATTCATTTCTTCCCATATTTCTTCTGTTATATGTGGAGCAAATGGATTTAACAAGATAAGCAATGTTTTATATTCACCTTTTGTGATAGATTTCTTTTCGTTAATTTCATTAAGCAAAGCCATCATAGATGCAATTGCTGTATTAAAACCAAGATTAAGAATATCGTTTGTAACTTTTTTTATTGTTTTATTGAAAGAAATTTCCAACTCTTTTGAGTATTCTTCACCATCAACAACAATATTTTGCAAATTCCAGATTTTGTCAAGGAAACGTTTGCAACCTTTAATAGAGCTTTGGCTCCAAGGAGCAGCTTTTTCAAAGTCGCCCATAAACATTTCATAAAGACGCATTGTATCTGCACCGTATTCTGCAACGATATCATCTGGATTTACAACATTACCACGAGATTTTGACATCTTTTCGCCTGTTTCACCAAGAATCATACCATGACTTGTTCTCTTTGCGTATGGTTCTTTTGTTGTTACAGCACCAATATCATAAAGGAATTTATGCCAGAAACGTGAATAAAGCAAGTGAAGTGTTGTATGTTCCATACCACCATTATACCAGTCAACCGGCATCCAATAATCCATTGCTTCTTTGCTTGCAAGAGCGTCATTATTATGTGGGTCAATATAACGCAAGAAATACCAAGAAGAACCTGCCCACTGTGGCATAGTATCTGTTTCTCTTTTTGCAGGGCCACCACATTTTGGACAAGTTGTATTTACCCAATCTGTAAGGCGTGCAAGAGGACTTTCACCTTCTCCTGTTGGTTCAAAATCCATAAGTTCCGGAAGCTCCAAAGGAAGCTGGTCTTCTGGAACTGGTTCCCACCCACAATGTGGACAGTAAATCATAGGGATAGGTTCACCCCAATATCTCTGACGAGAGAAAATCCAGTCACGAAGTTTATAGTTTGTTTTGCTTTCGCCTATTTTATTTTCTGTAAGCCATTCAATGATTTTAACCTTAGCTTGTTCAACAGATAACCCGTCAAGAAATCCACTGTTTGTCATTATACCAGTTGCACAGTCAGTAAATGCTTCTTTTTCAACATCTCCACCTTTTACAACTTCTATAATTGGAAGATTAAATGCTTTTGCAAATTCCCAGTCACGAGTATCATGTCCAGGAACAGCCATAATTGCACCTGTGCCGTATGTTGCAAGAACATAGTCAGAAATAAATATAGCAATTTCTTTCCCGTTTACTGGGTTAATTGCTCTTACACCTTTAAGTTCAACACCTGTTTTTTCTTTTGAAAGTTCTGTTCTTTCAAGTTCAGATTTTCTTGCAGCTGCTTGTCTGTAAGCAACAACTTCATCATAGTTTTCAATGCTATCTTTCCACTGGTCAACAAGCTTATGTTCTGGTGCCATAACCATATATGTTGCACCAAACAGTGTATCTGGTCTTGTTGTGTATATTTCGATTGTATCGCCTTTTGTTGACTTAAATTTAACCTGCGCCCCTGTTGAGCGTCCAATCCAGTTTTTCTGTTGTGCAACAACACGGTCAATAAAGTCTACATCATCAAGTCCATCAATAAGTTTATCAGCATAATCTGTTATTTTAAGAACCCATTGACTTTTTACTTTTCTTACAACTTCGCTTGAGCATCTTTCACAAACGCCGTTTACAACTTCTTCATTTGCAAGAACAACTTTACAGCCTGTACACCAGTTAACATTCATTTCTTTTTTGTATGCAAGGCCATGTTTGAACATTTGAATAAAAATCCACTGTGTCCATTTATAGTAGTTTTTATCTGTTGTATTGATTTCTCTGTCCCAGTCAAAAGAAAGTCCCAAACTTTTAAGCTGTTGTTTAAAACGAGCAACATTATTTTTTGTAACAATTTCTGGGTGTATATGGTTTTTCATTGCAAAGTTTTCAGTTGGCAAACCAAAAGCATCCCAACCCATAGTGTACATAACATTATAACCATCAAGTCTTTTTTGTCTGGAAATAATATCCATAGCTGTATAAGAACGTGGGTGACCAACGTGCAAGCCAGCCCCTGATGGATATGGAAACTCTACAAGACCATAGAATTTTGGCATTGTATAGTCTGTTTTAGTGGCAAATGTTTTTTCATTATCCCAAATGCCCTGCCATTTTTTTTCTATGGCAGAAAAGTTATAATCTTTCATTGTCTATCCCCTTATACCCACTCAAAGCACAGTCAATTAAGACTGTGCTTTAAGGATAATTTTTAATTATTTATATTTGTATTATAACACAATAATATTATTCCATTTCAACAGGTGTGCCATCAGCCCAAAGCTTATCAAGATTATAATATTCTCTTGCTTGTGGATGGAAAATATGCACAATAACAGTTTCATAATCAAGTAAAATCCAGTTTTTACTTTCATATCCTTCAACTCTTGCCGGTGTGATTTCAAGTTCTTTGTTAACCATAAAATCAACTTCATCAGCTAAAGATTTTACCTGTGTTGTGGAAGTACCTGTTGCAATAACAATATAATCTGTTACAACTGTAAGGTCATCAATTTTTATAATTTTTATATCCTGAGCTTTTTTATTATCAAGATATCCCGCTATTTTTTTTGAAAGTTCTAAACCGTTCATATATTCTCCTTAAAATTCAAGTTTACTCACTTTTTGATAATAATTCACCAATATTTGTTACAGAAATTGGTGTTTGACCATAGTCTTTTGTAATTTCACCTTTGATTGGGTCTATATTAAGTTTTTCAACCGGTTTTTGATGTGGTCTGAAATTATCATTAATAATTTGTAACCATTCATCTTGTGGAATTTCCAAAAGGTTTTGGTCTCTCACAATAACACCACGTACACCTGGTTTGATAAGAGCCATATCTTCGTATTTTATATTCATAGCTGTTGCAGCAATAGATGCCATTCTGCTCCAGTGCATATCTGTTGTGATATAAGGTGTGTATCTTGGAAGAATTTTCAATGTATCGCTGATACCAAGTTCCTTAAAGTATTTAATAACAGCTGCATAGAAATATCCTTGAACTTCAAGACGTTGCATATCGCTGCCACTGTAGTTTCTGTTTCTAACAATAGCTTCTGCTGTTTCACCACCAATATTATATGTGCCTGGCTCTGCAATTACTGTATGTTCTTTGCCGTTTTTGTCCTTTGTTTTAACAGGATATGGTACATACATTGGCAAACCGTAGTCAATACCGTCAACAATTTTTATAAATGCCTCCATATCAAGTGTGACATAATGGTCAACTGAAAGTCCAAAACGCTCATTAAGTGTTGTAATAACATTCAAAATGCTATCTTTTTCTTTACCTGCTTGATATACGCCATTTATTTTTCCTGTTACGGAAGGTTCTCCAACATAAGTATCTCTTGGAATTTGCAAAGCTTTTATAGTTTTGCCTTTTACGTCCATTGTCACATAAACAATAACGTCAGCCATATATCCACTTCTGCCTTGTTCATAGTCAAGACCACAAATAAGAATATTTACAACATCATCTTTAACTTCTTCTGCTGTTTTAATATTTTCCGGAATTTTTTCACCAGTATTAAACATACTTCCAATCATATTATCAACAGCAAATATTATTATTCCAACTGCAAATATCGCAATAAGACATCCCAAAAGAACTTTTTTAGGGTTTGACTTTTTCTTTCTTCTTTTCTTATTATGTTGATTGCTTGTATTTCTTTTTTCGCTCATATTGTCCTCCTTAAACTATGAATTTAACAGTTTTTCAAAATATTCTAACGCTTGTACACTGTCTAAATCCACAGCATTTCCTTTAGACTGCACCCATTCAATAGAGTGTTTAAGACTTTCACACATAGCTTTATCAAGATTTTCTCTCGCAATAGATAAAAGGTATTCTTTTTTATCAAATTTTCTTTCTGCACATAGCATATCAGCAAGATAAATTATTTTTTCAATATCTTGCATTTCACTTCTTCCACATGTGTGACTTCTCAATGCCCACAAGATTTCTTTATCTTTTATTTTAAGCTCTTTTTCAGCATAATCAGCCGCTGCAAAACCATGTAATGTTTGTAATGGCTTAATATGTGTATTCTGCATTATATCACTTTGCTGGGTTCTATGCAACAAAATATCATTAGATGCATATTTCAATATATCGTGTAACAGTGCAGAAATTCTAAGTTTGTCAGTATCAACATGATAAATTTGTCCAAGTTCAACTGCAAGTTTTTCAACATTAAGAGTATGCTGGTATCTTTTTTCATCCAACATAAGTTTTGCCAAAAGTTTTGATGTGCCTTTTAATCTTTCTGTTTCATCACTTGAATATATTTTATTTTCTATTACAATTTTATTTACATTTTCTGGCAAAATATCATTTAAGTTTATATTATCATGTATTTTTTCTCGATAATCGGAGGAAGATGCTGGTACAATATCATTTTTAATAATATGTATTTTTGCACCATTTTGTGTCAGTTTTTCAGCTTCAATTTGCATTATTCTTTCGACTTTGTTTTCTCTTGCAAAAGCTAAAATCGTACAATTTTTGATTATATAATCAATGTTTTTCCAAGTTTTAAGATTTATAAGGCTATCTGAGCCTATAAGCATAAAAATCTCTGGATTATCATATTTTTCCTGCAAATATTGCAATGTAAGATATGTGTAATTATCTTTAAAACTTATTCCCTCATAATCACATATCTCAATATTTTCTGCTATATTACAAAAAGCCTCTTTTGCCATATAAACTCTTACATCAAACGGAGCAATGCAATTGTTTTTATGTGTTGGAGTACCTGTTGGTATCACCAAAACTTTATCAAAATCCGTGTATTGTATAGCTTTTTTGAGTATTGAAACATGTCCTTTATGTGGAGGGTCAAAAGCTCCTCCAAATATCAAAATTTTCATGATAAACTCCAAATTTATAACTTTATATACTTAATTTATATATCGTATTGTGAATCTTTATCTTTTTTAAGAAACAAAACAAATTTTGAGCCAATAACTTGTACGGAATCACAGCCAATCATTTGACAAAGAAGATTTGCAGCTTCTTTTGAAGTATTTGGGCAAGTGTCAAGGACACGGCATTTGATAAGTTCTCTTGCCATAAGTGCAGTTTTTATTGCCTGTGCAGTTTCTTCTGTAACACCACTTTTACCTATTTGAAAAATTGTATCCATATGTTGAGCCTGACCACGAAGGTATGCTCTCTGTTTTGAATTTAAACTCATAATTATCCTCTTTTAAATAAAATTTTTAATTTCTTCTTTTAATTTTCTAAGTGCCTGCCCTCTATGGCTTATTGCGTCTTTATCTTGTGGGCTCATTTGTGAATAGCTTTTATCTTTAACCATAAAAACCGGGTCATACCCAAATCCACCTTCACCTATTCTTTCTGTTGCAATCCAACCTTCACAAGTTCCACGACAAACTGTATGTCTGCCATCTGGCATATAAAGACAAACTGCACTTACAAATCTTGCATTTCTCTCTTCTTTTGGAATACCCTCAAGAATTTCAAGAAGTTTATCTATATTATCATCATCTGTTGCATTTTCTCCGGCATATCTTGCTGTAAAAACACCGGGTGCGCCATTCAAAGCATCAACCTCAAGACCACTATCATCACTTATTGTTGGAAGATTTGACATTTGTGCAATTGTTCTGGCTTTTATAATTGCATTTTCCTCAAATGTTGTTCCATCTTCTTCAATTTCCACATCTATGCCAAGTTCTTTGAGTGTTTTTGCCTGTATATCAAAAGAATTTAATATACGCTGTATTTCTTTAAGCTTTTTCTGATTATTTGTTGCAACTGCAAAAACCATATTATTCATCTCCTTTTTCAAGGCTGAAAAGTGTGTTTGAAAATTCTTTTGCATCAAAGAATAACAAGTCATCGATACTTTCACCAACACCCACAAAACGCACTGGAATACCAAGTTTTTTCTTTATAGAAATAACACTGCCACCTTTGGCTGTGCCGTCAAGTTTTGTAAGAATAATACCTGTTGCCTCTGCTGCTGAAATAAATTCTTTTGCCTGAAAAATAGCATTTTGTCCTGTAATAGCTTCCAAAACAAGCAAAGTTTCAACACTTGCAGTTTCGCTTGCTTTTCTGATTACTCTTGTTATTTTGCTAAGCTCTGCCATAAGATTTTTCTTGTTGTGCAGTCTGCCTGCTGTATCGCAGATAACAATATCATAATTTTCGTTTTTAGCTTTCTCAACAGCTTCAAATATAACAGAAGATGGGTCTGCACCTTCGTCTTTCATTACAATATCAACGCCACTTCTTTCTGCCCACTGGTTAAGCTGGCTTGCTGCTGCTGCACGGAATGTATCACCTGCTGCAAGCAAAACTTTTTTACCCTGTTTTTTATAAAGATTTGCAAGTTTGCCTATTGATGTTGTCTTACCAACACCATTTACACCTATTACAAGTATAACTGCCGGCTGTCCGGATAAATCAAATTCTTTATCTGTTCCAAGCAAATCTTCGATAATTTCACGCATTATAACAACAACTTCTTCACCTGTTTTTGCTTTGCGTTTTCTTGCTTGTGATTTAAGTTGGTCACAAAGATATTCACTTACATCATAACCAACATCAGCCATTATAAGCTGTTCGAGCAATTCATCATAAAGTTCATCTGTTAAAGGAGTAGAAATAATTGTCTTTGTGATAGAGTCAAATATACTTTCCTTTGTTTTTTTAAGGCCAATGCCTAATTTTTCAAAAAATCCCATAATTACCTCTTAGTTAATCAATGATGGAGAAATATTGTTTACATCAAGTTTAAGCAATTTTGAAATACCGTCATCTTGCATTGTAACACCATACAACACATCTGCTGATTCCATTGTGCCACGACGGTGTGTAATAACTATGAACTGTGTAAAGTCTGAAATATTATGAATATAATTTGCATATCTGGTAACATTTGCATCGTCCAAAGCAGCTTCAATTTCGTCCAAAATACAAAATGGTGATGGATTATGTGCCAAAATTGCAAAATAAATTGAAATAGCTACAAGTGACTGCTCACCACCGGAAAGTGCAGCAAGACTTTTTATAACTTTACCCGGTGGGCTAACTTGAATATCAACACCACTTTCCAAAATATTTTCTGGGTCAGTGAGAATAAGCTGTGCAGAGCCACCACCAAAAAGTTCTCTGAATATTCTGTCAAAGTTTTTATTTATGAAATGGAAGCTTTCTGCAAACAAAGCTTTCATCTCTCCATTAAGACTTGCTATAAGTTTAGAAAGTTGCTGTTTTGAATCTTCCAAATCTTTCAGTTGTGATTTTAAGAAATTATATTTTTCAGATACTTCTTTATATTCTTCAATAGCACTTACATTTACATTGCCTAGACGTTTAATTGCATTTTTCACTGCTGAAAGGTCTTTTCTTAGCTGATTTTCGTCATCAAATTCAACCGCAAACTGACTAGCTGTCTGGACAGTAAGTTCATATTCTTCCCAAAGTTTTTGGATTATGTCATCATAAACAGTTTCCATATTGGTAATTTTCTCACCAATTTTTGTTATCTGATTAGATAATCCGATTTTTTCTTCATTGAGAGTTTTAATTTCTGTATTTATTTTTGTTCTTTCTTGCTCAATTTCAAATCTTAGCTTAATAAAGTCTTTGCTCTGTTCCTCTATATTTTTAATACTATTTTTAAGCTGTAAAACAGACTCTATAATTTGCTGAACATTATTTTTTCTTTGTTCAATTCTGTTTTCAATTTCTTTAATATTGTTTATTATATTTTGTTTTTTCTCTTGACTATTTTGGCTTTGTTGACAAAGTTGGTTAAAGTTATTTTCCAAAAGTGAAATATCACCGCTAATTTTAACAATATCAAGTTTTACTTGCTGTAATTGTATATTGAGTTGATTTTGTTTTTCCTGTGCATTTTCATCAACTTTACCAATACTTTCAATTTCATCAATAACTTTTGCAAGATTTTCTTCACATTCTTTAATTGTATTGTTGAAAACTTTTTCTCTTTCAGTATTAGATTTAATAACATTATTTGCATTTTTAATAATGTTTTCATACATTTCTATACTGTTTTCATACTGAGTTGCCTGTTGCGTAAACTTTGCAAGTTCAATATTACAATCATTTTTGTCATTTTGTAATATTTCTATCTCTGCATCGCAACCTTCAATTTGACTGTTTAATAAATCAGCTTCTTGTTTGATTTTATCTGCCTGTCTAACAATTTCTTCTTCATCTGCTTTAAGCTTTTCAAGATATTCTTTGAGTTTCTCAATCTCTCCTTTACGAGAGAAAAGCCCTGCACTTTTGTTCATACTACCACCTGTAAATGAACCGCCGGCATTTATCTGCTGTCCGTCCATAGTTACAATTTTAAAGCGATAGTTAAGCTGTTTTGCAAGTTTTGATGCCATATTTATATCTTGTGTAATAATTGTTCTTGCAAGCAAATTTGAAATGATATTATTATACCTGCTGTCAGCAGTAATAACTTTATCTGCTGTTGTTGCCCATTCAGGCAATTTTTCATTAAATAAAGCTGGCTTAACTGTATCCAATGGCAAAAATGTTGCTCTGCCACCCTTATTTGTTTTAAGATATTCAATTGCATGTTTTGCAGCAGTTTCATTTTCAACAACAATGTTCTGCAACGCATATCCCAAAGCAATTTCAACTGCTGTTTCATAACCTTTTTTTACATCAATAAGCTGTGCAACAGTGCCTTCTATACCCTGTAAAGCACCTTTTTTACCCATGTTAAGAACTGTTTTAACACTGTGCTGAAAACCTTCAAGGTTATTTTCCATATCAGTAAGCAATCTAATTCTGTTTTGAGTATCACGCTGTTTTTCACTGTTTTGATTTTGATTAAAATTAGATTTTGAAAGTTTTTCTTTTACTGATGACAGTTTTATTGCTATACCGTTTTTTATATTTATATTTTTGTTAATGTTTTCATCAGCATCATCAATAAATCCTTTAAGCTCATTAATTTGACTATTAACACTTGAAAGATAATTTTTTGTAGTTTCTATATCTTTTTGAGCTTTTTCAGATGTTTGCATAACAGATTGATTTTGTGTTTGAATTCCCACAAGGTTCATTCTGCTATCTTGTATTTTTGCTTTTAATTGATTTTCTTTTTCAATTAAAGTACCTTTTTGACTATCAGATGATTTTGCATTTTCTGTAATAACACCAATATCTTTTTCCAATTTTTCTTGTTTTGAAAAAAGCTGTTGTTTCTCATCTTTTTTATTTTCAATATCTTTTATTATAGCTTGCTTTTGATTTTCTGTTTGTTCTTGAGATTGAGAAAAAAGATTAAGTTCATTATTAAGTTCTGAAATTTTTTGAACATCATATTGTTCTTGGTTTTCAAGAACAGCTTTTTCGGCATTTTTATCAGCAATTGTCTGTTCAGTATTTCTTATTTCAGTTTGGTTTAATTCGCCTTTTCTAATAAGGTCATTACTTTCAAAATATCTTTTTTCTATGTATTCCTCTTTTTTCTTTATACTGTCTTGAACACAGTCAAAATCAGACTGAAAAATTTCCATTTTTCTTTGCTGTTCACGAATAAGAGCTTTATTTTTTTCGACAGTAGAAAGCCACAAAGAAATTTCCATTTCTTTTTTCTTTTCAGAAAGTGCTACAAATTCTTTTGCTTTTTCACTTTCTTTTTCAAGAGGTCCAACACGCTCTTCAAGACCTATAAGAATATCCATAAGACGCACAATATTTTCTTGTGCACTATTTAATTTTTTCTCTGCCTCATTTTTTTTGTATCTAAACTTTGATATACCAGATGCTTCTTCAAAAATTTCTCGTCTATTTTCTGGCTTTGATGTTACAATTTGGCTTATTTTACCCTGTCCAACAATAGAATATCCGCTTTTACCAAGCCCTGTATCCAAAAATAATTCATAAATATCTTTAAGTCTTACACGGTTGGAATTTATAAAATATTCGCCTTCTCCACCACGATAATATTTTCTTGTAACAATAACTTCATCTGTATCCATATCAAAGCTTCGGTCAGTGTTATCAAGAACAAGGCTTACACTTGCAAATCCCATAGGCCCACGATGACTTGTACCACCAAAAATGATATCTTCCATCTTGCCTGTTGCACGAAGTTCTTTACCACTGGTTTCACCCAAAACCCAGCGAATAGCATCGCTTATATTACTTTTACCACTTCCGTTTGGTCCAATAACTGCTGTCATACCCTTGTCAAAGGTTATTCTTGTTTTATCCGGAAATGATTTAAAACCATAAAGTTCTATTGCTTTTAAATACACTTATATTCCCCTTGCTTATATTGTATGCAAAATAAATTGTCCTTTTTTTATCTGTTCATCTGCTTGTATTTGTGCATTATATCCAAGCTGTGACAATCTATGTATATTTGTGTTTTTCTGTCCTTTCCATTGTGAAAGTTCTTTTGCGTTAACTTTTATTATAATATTTTTATTATTAACATTTGTTAACTTACCTTTAATTTTCTCAAAGCATAACTTTGAAATACAAAGTTCCCTGAAAGCAGGATGATAAGGTCCTGCAATAATTTTTTCTTCCATACCGTTATCGGCATGAAGTCCCATTTTTATAATCTTTATATTGTTTTGGTTAAATATATCCATAAGCCTTGCACATATATCCACTGTATCTTCCAAAGATGGTGGAATATATTCTCCACTTAAAAACTTTTGTTCTAATAAAGTATTTTTAAGCGTAACTGTTGGATAAATTCTTACTGTATCCGGTTTTAATTTCACAAATTTATTTGCTGTATCAATGGCATATTCCATATAATCTTTTTGTCCATAAAGTCCGGTCATCATCTGTAAACCAAGTGAAAATCCATATTCTTTTATAAGCTTAGACGCATTTTCCACATCAGCTTGAGTATGCCCTCTATGATTTATCATAAGCACATCGTCCTGCATACTTTGTGCACCAAGCTCTATACTTGTAACGCCATATGTTTTTAAAATTTCCAAAATCTCTTTATCAATACAGTCCGGTCTTGTTGAAATTCTTATTCCGCTTGCTCTGCCTAATTTTACAAAGCTAAATGCAACTTGTAAAAGCGAAATCATATAACTTCTTTCAATTGCTGTAAAACTTCCTCCAAAAAAAGCAATCTCATAATCTTTGCCATTTTCTTTTGGTAAAAACTGTTCACATATATCAAAAACTTCTTGTGGAGTTGGTGGATTTTGTTTTCCGCTTATACTTCTCTGGTCACAAAAAGAACATTGATTTGGACATCCCTCATGAGGGACAAAGATTGATAAATTCTTATGTTTATTCATAGTGTCCCTCCTAAATTCTAATACTTAAAACTATATCCCATAAGAACCAACGCTTCTTTTGCTGCTTGTTGTTCTGCCTGTTTTTTGCTTCTTCCCACACCTTTTCCTATTGGGTTTGAATTAAGGTGAACTTCCACAGTAAAGCTTTTATCATGGTCCGGCCCATTTTCATCAACTACAATATAGCTCAATCTTTCACCAGGATTTTTTTGTATAATTTCTTGCAAAACTGTTTTAAAATCCTGCAAATGCAAATCTGTATCATTTAAAAATCTTAGAATAAACGGTTTTGCACTTTCAATGCCACCATCAAGAAATATTGCACCTATAACAGCTTCAAATGCGTCTGCCAAAATTGATGGACGCTCTCTTCCTCCGGTACTTTCTTCTCCTTTACCCAAAAACAAAAAATTTCCCATTTCTATTTGTTTTGAATAAACAGCAAGTGCTTCTTCACAAACAAGAGATGCTCGTTTTTTGCTCATTTTACCTTCAGGCATATCTGGATTTTCAGTATAAAGCTTTTCACTTGTTACAAGCTGCAAAACTGCATCACCCAAAAATTCAAGTCTTTCGTTATACTGTGTGTGTCCTTTAGTTTCATTTGCATAAGAAGAGTGAGTAAGTGCAAGTTTTAGCAAATCTTTATTTTTAAATGTATATCCGATATTATCTTCAAATCTGGTCATTTATTCTTCATCTCCATCCACTATTGAATTTGCAATAATTTGTGAGATATCGTTTTCGGCGTATATTTTTGCCTGTCTTATTGCATTTTTAAATGCTTTTGCGTTGCTGGAGCCATGAGCTTTAATAACTCCTTTTGAAACACCAAGAATAGGTGCACCGCCATATTCTGTATAGTCCATTTTAGCTTTAAACTTTTTAAGCTGGTCTTTTATCAAAAGAGCGGCAATTTTTGTTTTAAGGTTTGTCATAAACATACCTTTCATCTCTTTTGTTATAAATGAGGCAACACCTTCACTTACTTTAAGAGCAATATTACCGGAAAAACCGTCTGCAACAACAACATCGGCAGTGTCATTTAAAACATATCTGCCCTCTATATTTCCAATAAAGTTTATATTTTTATTTGCTTTCATCAGCTTATGAGCTTCAATATGAATTTCTGTGCCTTTTGTTTCTTCTGCACCGTTATTTAAAAGTGCAACACGAGGATTTTTTCTGTTTGCAACTTTTTCCATATAAACACTGCCCATAACAGCAAACTGATTTAACATATTTGGTCTTACTTCGCTATTTGCACCACAGTCTATAAGCATAAACCCATTTGGATTTTCACAAGGCATAACTGTTGCAAGTGTTGCTCTTTTTACACCTTTAATTCTCTTTACGATAAATGTTGCACCCATCAAAAGCGCCCCTGTACTTCCGGCAGACACAACAGCGTCACCCAAACCGTCTGCCAAGGCTTTAAGTGCAATATGCAAAGAAGTATCTTTACGTTTTTTTACAACGTCCATTGGTTCTTCTTCCATGCCAAAAACGCTGTCTGCCTGCAAAAATTCCATACCGTCAGTAGAAATATTGTTTTCTTTACAAACTTGTTCCATTTTTTTCACATCGCCAACAGCCAAAATTTCTATTCCGTATTCTTTTATTGCTTCAGCTGCACCTTGAAGTGGTGCTAATGGAGCATGGTCTCCGCCAAACGCGTCTATAATAATTTTCATAATTTGTTATCCTCCTTTACTAAAGGATTATGTATATTAATTTTATTTCGGTAACTTTTACCTCATTTACTGCAATACTGATAGTCGTTTTATGTTTTATATTGCAGTATAGACAAAATTGTGTAATTTTTGTTCGTAATATTACTAATAGTATTAAATCAGCATTTTATTTGCAATAGTTTCATTTATAATAATCTTCATAAATATTACTGCTCTTTTTACATATTTTATTATACATTGTTTTGTGCTGTAATCTCTATATTTTTATAAACTAAAACATTTCGCCATTAAATTTTGATTTTTTCAATAGAAGCTTTGCCACGTTGTGCAAAAGCCATATATCTTTCTCTTTTATCTCTTATATGAGTTTCCAAAGAAGGCAATATACCCATATTAGAACCCATAGGTTGAAAATCTTTATTTTCTGTTGTGATGTATTGTAATAAAGCCCCAACCATTGTTGTATTATCCGGTATCTGTGGTTCTTTTTCAGTAATATGACAGTATACAAAATATGCAGCAAGCAAGCCACACATAGCACTTTCTGTATAACCTTCCATACCTGTTATCTGCCCTGCAAAGTATACGTTTGGGTATTCTTTAAGATTAAGTGTTTTATTTAAAACTTTTGGTGAGTTGATAAAGCTGTTTCTGTGCATTACTCCGTATCTTACAAACTCTGCATTTTCAAGACCTGGTATCATACTGAAAACTCTTTTTTGCTCTCCAAATTTTAAGTTTGTCTGAAATCCAACTATATTATACATAGTTTTTTCTGCATCTTCACAACGCAGTTGAACATTTGCCCATGGTCTTCTGTCTGTTCTTGGGTCTTTAAGTCCAACCGGTCTCATTGGTCCAAAACGCATTGTGTCTGGCCCTCGTTGAGCCATAACTTCAATTGGCATACAACCTTCATAAACTGTAAGATTTTGGTCAAAGCTTTTAAGTGGTGCTCTTTCAGCTGTTGAAAGTGCTTGATAAAAAGCTTCATATTCTTCTTTGTTAAAAGGACAGTTTAGATAATCGTCATCGCCTTTATCATATCGGCTTTGAGCAAAAACTTTGTCCATATCAATTGTATTTGCCATAACAATAGGAGCAGCAGCATCATAAAAGGACATACCGTCTCCACACATTGATTTAATATTTTCATAAAGAGTTCCACTTGTAAGTGGGCCTGTTGCAACTATTGTTATTTCGTCTGTATTTATATGTGTAACTTCACCATAAACGAGTTCAATATTCTCGTGTGATTTAATTTTATCAGTTATATATTGACTAAATAAATCTCTGTCAACTGCAAGAGCCCCACCAGCCGGAACACTGCATTTATATCCTGCCTCCAAAACCAAAGAGCCAAAATGCTTCATTTCATATTTTAGCATACCTTGGCTTGAATCCTCTCTCATTGATTTAAGTGAGTTTGAGCAAACAAGTTCTGCAAAATTTTGTGATTTATGAGCATCTGAGTATTTTTCTGGTTTTTGCTCAAAAAGCTTAACTTTAATTCCTTTATTCGCCAGAAAGTAAGCCGCCTCGCAACCTGCAAGACCTGCACCTAAAATATTAACCTTCATTTTCTTCTTTCACCTTTTTAGATTTTCTTGTAGCTGTTGGTGTATATTCTGAACAATCTTCATTTATACAGTGTGGTTTTGCAGCTTTTGCTGACTTTTTAAATAGTGTTTTTCCACAAGTTGGACATACTTTATCAGTTGGTTCTTCCCAAGTCATAAATTTACAGTTTTCGCTGTCAGAACACGCATAGAATGTTCTGCCTCTTTTACTTGTAAGCACAAGCATAGGTTTTGAACATTTTGGACAAGCGCCTTTTGCTGTTTTTACAATTCTTTTTGTATTTTTACATTCTGGGAATCCACTGCAAGCAAGAAATTTTCCAAATTTGCCTGTTTTGATAACCATATGTTTTCCACATACTTCACAAATTTCGTCTGTAACTTCATCAGGCACTTTGATTTTCTTGCCTTCCATATTTTCCTGTGCTGTCTCAAGGTCTTTTGAAAATCTTGAATAAAACTCATTAAGAACTTCTGTCCATTCTTTTTTGCCTTCTTCAATTTCATCAAGGCTATTTTCCATTTCAGCTGAGAATTTTACATTTACAATATCTTTAAACTGGTCTTCAAGCAAATCATTTATTGTTATACCAAGTGCTGTTGGAACAAGTTTTTTTGCCTCTCTTTCAACATATCCTTTATCTGTGATTGTATATATGATAGGAGCATAAGTTGATGGACGTCCAATTCCGTTTTCTTCCAAAGCTTTAATCAAAGTTGCTTCTGTATATTCACTTGGTGGCTGGGTAAATTTCTGCTCTGCCTCTATGTCTTTAAGCTTTAATTTTGTATCTTCCTGAAGTGGTGGAAGTGCTGTTTCCTTTTCTTTTTTCTCATCTGTCTGTTCTTCATAAAGAGCAGTAAACCCGTCAAAAACAACTGTATAACCACTTGCTTTATAAATATGACTGCCACATGATATGTCAACACTTATAGTTTCTTGTAAACAATCTGCCATTTGGCTTGCGATAAATCGTTCCCATATAAGTTTATAAAGTTTTGCAACATCACCTGAAATTGAACCATATGCAATTTCCGGGGTAATGTTTATATTTGTTGGTCTGATAGCTTCGTGAGCGTCTTGTGCATTATTTTTCTGTTTATATGTGCGTTTATAGTTTGGTACATATTCATCGCCAAATTTGCCTTTTATAAAGTCTTTTGCCGCAAAAACAGCTTCATCGCTAACACGCAAAGAGTCTGTTCTCATATAAGTGATAAGACCAAGTTGTCCATATCCTGCAATCTCCACACCTTCATACAATGTTTGTGCTGCACGCATTGTACGAAGTGATGTAAAACCAAGACGTCTTGATGCTTCTTGTTGAAGTGATGATGTAATAAACGGAGGAGCAGGAATACGTTTTCTTTCACCTTTTGTAATCTTTTTAATTTCAAAAGGTTTATCTAAACAGTCTGCTTTTATTTTTTCTGCCTGCTGTTGATTTTCAACAGTTATTTTTTCTCCACTTGTAGAATGATATCTTGCTTTAAATTTCTTTGCTCCAACACCAAGAGTTGCGTCTATATTCCAATATTCTTGAGGTATAAATCTTTCAACTTCTCTGTGGCGGTCAACAATAAGTTTTACTGCAACAGACTGAACTCTACCGGCAGATAAACCACCTTTTATCTTTTCCCAAAGGAATGGTGATAATTTATACCCCACAATTCTATCCAAAATTCTTCTTGCTTGCTGCGCATTTATAAGGTCTGTATCAATAGTACGTTTATTGTTCATACCTTCTGTTATACCTTTTTTGGTAATTTCGCCAAAAGTAACACGATTTTGCTGTGTTGTATCCAATTTCAAAATATGAGCCAGATGCCATGAGATTGCTTCACCCTCACGGTCCGGGTCAGTTGCCAGATAAACCATATCACTTTCACTTGCAAGTGTTTTAAGCTCTTTTATAAGCTTTGTTTTACCTGGTATATTTATATATCTTGGTTTAAAATTATTTTCAATATCAACCCCCATTTGTCCTTTTGGAAGGTCTCTGATATGCCCCATAGAAGCTATAACATTATAGTCTTCACCAAGATATTTTTTTATTGTTTTCGCCTTAGCTGGGGACTCCACAATAACAAGTTTTGACATTTTGTACTCCTTGATTATAATGTTTTAATTTACTTTTTGCAGTATACGCCTGATGATTTGGAAACAATAACTCCGTCAAGTTCCATTTTTGTAAGCAATGCTTTGATTTGTACTATTGGCAATTTTGTAACTTCAAATATTTGCTGAGTGCTTTTTGTCTGTCTTCCAAGTGCATCATATATTTTCTGCTCTGGTTGTGTAAGGTTTAATTTTTTTGATTTTTGTTTTTTCTCTTCTTTAACCTTTATGCCTAAAAAATCCAATACATTTTCTGCTTTTATAAGTGGTATAGCGCCAAGCTGTATAAGTGTATTTGTCCCGTCATAAAGTGGGTTTGTTATATTTCCCGGCACTGCAAAAAGTTGCTTTGAATATTCCTCTGCTCTTTTTGCTGTTGATAATGAGCCACTTCTTTCTTTTGCTTGTATAACACATAGAGCTTTGCTTGTTGCAGCAATAAGACGGTTTCTTTCAAGAAACACAGCTTTATATCCATCAGAACCTGTTGGGTATTCTGAAACAACACAGCCTTTTTCACAAATTTCCTTTTGAAGATTTCTGTGCATTGCAGGATAGCATTTATCCAAACTTGTACCGATAAATGCAACTGTTTTACCATTTGAACTAAGTGCTGAAGTATGAGCTTGCCCATCTAACCCTTGAGCTAATCCACTTATTATTGTAACACCATTTTGTGATAAAGTGCTACAAATATCTCCACATATTTTTAATCCGTCACGGTCTGGGTTTCTAGCCCCTATTACACCAACGGTATATTCTCCACTTAGTAAAGAAATATCACCTTTGTAAAATAAAACCACAGGTGAAGACGGAATATTTTTAAAACATTCAGGATATTCTTCATCAGTATAGTTTATTGACATTATGTTATTTATATTGTGTATGCGCTGTATATCTATTGCAGTGTCAATTGAAACAGTCAATGCTCTTTCCATCTGTTTAACAGTGAAAAAATCATACTCTATCCAAGAGCGTCGTTTTTCATAAAGCTCTTTTGGAGTAATATTTCCAAGCACAATTTCTCTGCCGTTTGCTGCGTTTGCTCCTATAACAAGGGCAAGCCATATATTATACAAATCCACAGTTATTCTCCTCTTAGCTCCCACATCATAACACCAGCGCTTACTGCTGCGTTTAAACTTTCAATCTGTTCTGACATTGGAATTTTAACTTTATATCGAGATGCTTTGATTGTATCTTTTGAAAGCCCGTTTCCTTCATTTCCGATAAGAATTGCAACCGGAAGATTTATTTTTTCACTGCCAAGTTCTTCGCTGTTTTCAAGACAAGTTGCAACTGTTGAAAAGCCTTGTTTAGATAAATCTTCCACAAGTTGCGGAATATCTTTAACTTTGTACACATTGAGTTTAACGCTGGCTGTCATACTACTGCGTAAAACTTTTGGAGAATAAATATCTGCGCATTTAAAGCTTGTAACAATGTTATCATAGCCAAAAGCCAATGCTGTACGCATTATAGCGCCCATATTTCCCGGGTCTTGTATATCTTCTAAAACAATAAGTTTTTTTGCAGAAAATATTTTATTTATATCCGGTTTTTTCATTTTAAAAATGCCAAAAACACCTTGACTTGTCTTATCTTCACTAAGTTTTTGATTTACTGTATCTGTAATTATGTAAACGGGTTGATTTACAAGTTGTTTTTCATATATATCATACTCGTCCTGCATAAAAAATAAACTTTCTGCAACAAAGCCTGCATTTAAAATATCCATTACAACCTTTGGTGTTGACGCAAAAAACAAACCTAATTCTGCTCTAAATTTTGCGTCTTTTGACAGTTTAACTGCATTTTTTATTTTTGGATTATCTTTACTTTGAATAACATTTATCATAAAAGATACCTCTTTTTCCATATATATAATGTATTTAAAAACACTTTTTTATGCTGATATTAGGCATAAAAAACCATAAAATCAGCATTTTTAACTATCTTTAAATACAAAGATACGCCCTAACGCAAAAGGCGCTAAGGCGTAGTAATTTTTATTAAAGAGCTTTTTTTGCAGCTTCAACAAGGCTTGCAAATGCAGCAGCATCATTGATTGCCAATTCAGAAAGCATTTTTCTGTTGAGTGTGATACCTGCTTTTTTGAGGCCGTTCATAAATGTAGAGTAGTTCATATCGTGCATTTTAACAGCAGCAGAAATTCTTGTAATCCAAAGACGACGGAAATCTCTCTTTTTCTGTTTTCTACCAATGAAAGCGTAGTTACCGCTCTTCATAACTTGCTGTTTAGCCATTTTGAAGTGTTTGGATTTTGAACCCCAGTAACCTTTTGCCATTTTAAGTGTTTTGTTTCTTCTTTTGCGAGTCATCATCGCGCCTTTAATACGAGCCATTTATATAATCTCCTTTAATCTATCAATAAATCTTAAGTGTTTGCAAATAAATTACATGTATGGAAGCAATTTTTTGATAACTGCTGCATTTGTTTTATCTGCGTAGCCACCTTTTCTGAGGTTTCTTTTTCTTTTTGTTGACATTTTAGTTAAGATATGGCTTCTAAAAGCTTTACCTCTTTTGAGTTTGCCAGTTTTTGTCATTTTAAATCTTTTTTTAGCACCTGTGTGTGTTTTGATTTTGTACTTTTTCATGGAAAAAATTCCTCCTAATATTATTTATTATTTACTGGAGCAAGAAACATCATCATGCTTCTGCCTTCAAGTTTCGCTGGTTTTTCTATTGTGCCACCGACAACAGCTTCACCAAAACGTTGCATAACATCAAGGCCAAGCTTTGAGTGTGCCATTTCTCTACCACGGAAACGAATTGAAACTTTAACTTTATCACCGTTTTTAAGGAACTTGTTTGCCTGATTTACTTTTGTGTTGAAGTCGTTTGTATCAATGTTGATAGAAAGACGAACTTCTTTTATATCAACAACTTTTTGGTTCTTTTTATTTTCTTTTTCCTTTTTCTGTTGTTCAAAACGATATTTACCGTAATCCATAATACGACAAACTGGTGGAACAGCTGTTGGGGCAATCTTAACAAGGTCAAGATTTTCATCTTCTGCCATTTTGAGAGCCTTGTCTGGGCTCATAACGCCAAGCTGGCTTCCGTCTGCACCGATAACTCTGATTTCCTTATCACGAATTTCTTCGTTGATTTCAAGTTCTTTTTTTGTACTAATGATAAAGCACCTCCAATTATAATTTTGCAAAAAACAAAAGCGCGTATATGGTATACGCGCTCTAAAATAAACCGAATTTTATCCCTATAAAAAAGGGCATTCTCTTTATTAACCCGACCACATTTTGCGATACAAGGTGAGCACGATACTACGTGTCTGCTTTATTGCTTTAAATATTATACATATAAAAGCTGATTTTGTCAACAAAAATTGCTATTTTATAAGATTTTCTATATTATTTTACTTTTTGTCTAAAATCTTATATCACTGCCAAGATGGAAACTGTATATTATGCACTCAATTTCTTTTACATCGTATAGATATCCGGCAGCAATTCTATATAATTCAAGCTGTTTATGATATCTTTCATATAAAGTTTGCATATCATTTACCCTGTCTGTTTTGTAATCTATAACATAGGCTTTATCTTTTGTCAATACAATGCAGTCTATAACACCTTGAAGCATTATGGTTTCGTCTTTGTATGTTTGGTCTTTCAAAGCTTCTGACGCGCTGTACGGCACAAGAAATTCTTTTTCGTTATAAACTTTTTCTCCGTTTAAAATTATAGTTGCAACTTGAGAGTTTATAAATGTTTCTATCTGTTTTTTATTTATAAGCTTTTTGTCTATTACATTCTTTTCTGCAAGTCTTTCTATCTCATTTTCAAGGTTTGTTCTTGCAAGCAAAATATCACTATGTTGTGCAAAAAGGTGCATTTGTGTACCTTTTTCTGTTGCAGAAAAGTTTTCTTTTTTGATAAATGATGGTTTTTTAAGAGATATAATCGGTATAGATTTTGCAATTTCACCAACAGATACTTTTATAGGAAGTTTTGTCTTTTCTATACTGTGATATTGATAATCAAAATTATTTTTTGCTTTTTCTATGTCAAAATCTATATCGTTTTGTTGATTGTCTTCTTGTTGCAACTCTATTTGTGTATCATTAACATCAACGATTTTAAAATCCAAAAATTCTTCTGTATTTATCTTCTCCTTTATAAGCATATACTCTGACAAAATCTTATGTCCCATATATCCTGTTAAAATCCATTCCATAGGAGAATTAGCTTTTCTCAACGCATATTCGTGAATTTCATCAGATGTTATTTGTGCAATTTTGGCAAGTGTTTTTTCTGTAAATAAGTTTGTGTACTGAGCTGTGAGAAACATACAGTTTTTTGCACGTGTAAACGCAACATACAATAAACGCATTTCATCATTTGCATTTTCTGCAAGAATTTTTTTCTTTATAGCCTGTATTCCTGCTGTTGATTTATTGTATCCAAAACTTTCATTTGCGTATGTTGCCATACCTAAAACCGGGTCTATCATCAATCGTTTTGAACGGTCTTGTTTATTAAATGGTGTGCCGAGTCCACTTACAAAACATATTGGAAATTCCAGACCTTTTGAGGTATGCATTGTCATTATTGCCACTGTATTTTCCGGCCTTTGTATATTTTCATCAGAATTTTTTCCGGTTTCTATACATAAATCAATATATCTTAAAAAATCACCCAAATAGTTTTGATAGCTTTGAGCATATTTTTTTGCCATAGCGATAAAGCGTCTTATATTTTCTCTTTTCACATTACCGTTATCAGCAAATGCAAGATTTGTATAGTAACCTGTCTTATTGATTATATAATCTATAAGCTTATCAGGTGAATAAATTTTTGCCACAAAAGCAAAGTCTTTAAGTTGATTTAAAAAATCAACAGATTTTGGATTATCAGATAAAGACAGCAGTTTATATAAATTTTCTTTTTTGTCTTTAAGACGTATTTTTAAAATTTCATCAAGAGTAAATGTAAATATATTTCCAAACATACCCGCTGTCAAATAAACTTCCTGCAACGGATTATTTATAACTTTTAAAAGCGATATTATACTTTGTATTTCAGGTTGTTCCAAAAGAGGTTTATCGTCTTTAACAAAAACTTTTATACCTTTTTCTTTCAGTGCATTTTCAAATTTATCAAAGTTCTTTTTGTTTCTTAAAAGTATGCAGAAATCACCATAATTTACACAACGCTCTTTGCCGTCTTCTTCTATTTTAAAACCGCTCTGAACAAGACTATATATTTTTTCAGCCACCATAACAGCTTCATTTTCTTTGTCGTTTGCAATCATTATATGAGTGCCTGCTGTTCCGTTATCAGTTTTTTGAGGTGATGGCAAAAGCTGTTCACCATCACGATAATTTACGCCACCAACATCAGTTGTCATTATTTTTTCAAACAAAAAGTTTACACCTTTTATAACATTTACTTCACTTCTGAAGTTGTTTGGCAAAACAATTGTTTTTCCTAAAGATTTATCAAGTTTCTCTCTTGCACGCTTTTCAAGCAAAATTTGTGGACTTGCTTTTCTAAAACCGTATATACTCTGTTTTACGTCCCCAACAACAAAAAGATTTTTTTCTTTTTCTTTTGCAATTGTTTTAAATATCATATCCTGAACATAGCTTGTGTCTTGAAATTCATCTTCCATTATCTTTACATATTTCTCCTGTAAAGCTAAAGCAAGCTGTGTGTCATTTCCGTTTTCGTCTATCAACAATTGAACTGCAAAATGTTCAAAATCAGAAAACTCAAAAGATTTTTCCTGTTTTTTTATTTCCATAAGCTTATCTGAGTAAAATACAAAAACGTCTGTTATAGCTTTTATATACTTTTGAGTTTGTTCAATCTGTTTATAGTACGTATCTTCGTTTAAATATTCTATATCACTAGCAATATTTTTCAAAACATCTTTTAATGTATTATTAGCAGTTTTTGCACCTTCTGAAAATTCTGATGCTGTACCTTTTTTCAGCCTGCCAATAGTCACAAGTCCCTCACTTGCTATACTTTTAACGCCGAATATATCGCCGTTATTATAGCATTGTTTCATCAAAAGAACTGTTTTTTCATTTGTAAGAGTACCTTCTCTGTAACCGTCTATCTCACCATACTCAATAAGTTGTTTAACTCTGTTTATGAGATAAACAGCATAATCAATCTGTTTTCCTATATCATTCCATAAATAGCTATACACTTGGCTTTGTTCAAAACTTTCTTTTTCTGCCTTATCAGCAAGCTCCAATGCTCTTTGTTTTGGAAAAGGCAATGCAGAAAAATAGTAATACATATATTTCAGAAATTCTCTTATCTGTGTATCCTGACTTGATTTACCAAATATTGTTACAAAGTTTTGAAAATCTTTGTTTTGATATCCATATTCCATAGCCAAATCAATGGCTTTTTCGTGTATAAGCATACTTTGTGCATCATCACATATAGTAAAGTCCGGAGAAATATCCAATGCCTCAAAGTTCTCTTTTGCAAGTTTTATGCAAAAAGAGTGTATTGTTGAAATATCTGCTTTTTGCAAAGCTACTTTTTGGCTTTTTATATATGAATTTTCCGGATTTTGTTTTATGGCATTATTTATACCCTTTTCAATTCTATTTTTAAACTCTTTTGCTGAGGCGTTGGAGAAAGTAACAATAAGCAGTCTGTCTGCCGGAGTTTTATTTTCTTCATCAAGCAAAATTCTCAAAGCTTTTTCAACAAGAACTGTTGTTTTACCACTGCCGGCAGCTGCGGAAAGCACTGTTAATGTCCCGTCATAGTCCAACGCTTGTTTTTGCTGAGCTGTCCACTGTCTTTTACTCACTATCCTTTTCCTCCTTTACTGTAAACTGTGCCTTTTCTCTAGGTTTCATACGGCTAAACTCTTGACATATACAACGATAACCACACCAGTCACAGCTTGTTTTTCCATTGCCCAAATCTATTGGCAAGTTATCAAAGTCACCGTTGTATACACCTTCTGCCATTTCTTTTATTTTATTTTGAGAGTATTCAAGAATTGTATGAAACATCTTTTCACTTACAATTTCACTGCCAGATGTACTTTTGAGTTTATCTTCACCTTTTATAACTCCATATTCACCACTACAATTTTCATCAAAACCTTTTGACACAATTTCTTCCTGAAGAGCCATTCCTGTAGGAGTATATAATCCACCTTCATCATCAAACTTAAATGCAGCATCACTTGGCTGATACATAACCGCAGCAGGAACACTGTTTTGTGCAAAAGTTTTGCTTGATAAAACACTGTTCATATACAAAAGCAATTGGTTTGATATTCCGTTATATACATCATCAAGGCTAAAGGTTTTTGTGCCGGTTTTATAGTCCACTATTCTAATATAGTTTTTCCCATTTTCTTTCATAATATCAATTCTGTCACATACACCGACAACACTCACTTTTTTACCGTTATCAAGTTTTATTGTTATAGGTTTTATGTCACTGTCAAAGGTAATTGGTTTTTCAAAAGCAACCGGATGGAACATTGACGCTTTTTGTTCTGTGTGTATATATGCCAAAAGTTGCAAAGCATTTTCTTTCATATCTCGGCTTAATGATTTAAATCTTGCTGTATCTTGAACTTGTTCCGGATAATTTTCTGCAAGATAATCAGAAACTGCTTTTTCTGCCTGTTTTTCTATTATATTCCAAGGTGTTTTATAATAATCTTCCTTGTATTCTTCCATAACTTTTTGAGCTATATTATGAAGATAATCACCAGCTTGTCTTTGGCTTAATTTTGCTTTTTCTATGGGATAAACTTTGAGAATATTTTTTACAAAATATCCAAAAGCACATTTATAATAATTTTCTGATGCAGTTGGAGATATTATCATGTGTTCTCCCAAAAATTCATTTATAAAATCAAGATTTTCAACGTTAAAATTTCTGTGGTTTATCTGTGGAACGGATATATTGAGATTATCTAAAATCACATTGCTGTCACTGCCTTTTGTTTCTCCCAAATACTGTATAAAAAATTCTTTTGTAACACAATAATCTTCTATTGAAAGTGTATCTTCTTTAATGTTTAATGCGTCTTTTATTCCTTCAATTTCAGCTGATAAAATCTCTTGACTATCAATATTTCTTGTTGCACATGATATGAATAATTTTTCTCTTGCTGTTGTAAGCGTCTTGTAAAAATAAAGATTTTCAAAGGCAAATCTCTGTGTAAAATCACTGCTTATTTCAAACTGATTCTCCTTTAAATACTGTATATCTGCACTTGAAAGTATTCCACCTTCCGAAACAATTTTCGGAAATACATCTTGACTTGCACCAAGTACAAATACAATTTTAACAGCATTAATTTTCATTCTCTGTGGGGTAGAAATCATAACACAGTCCTGTGTTTCCGGTGCAAATCCAATCTCTGTACCGGATACCATAAGCATAAATAATTCCTGCATTTGATTTGCATTCATAACCATTTGTCCACATATACGATAAAGCTGGTCAATACATGATATAGCAGCTTCCCATTGACGCACAAATAAATCTGATTTTTCTTTATCTGCTGTATTATTTATAATTTCTTCTAAGATTGCCTCACTGTTAAGTTTATCTACAATATCATACATTTGAGTGAGAATATCTTCACCGGGACACTCTTCGCCTTTTTGGCATTTGGAAAATACATTATTGATATTATCTACAAGACTGTTTATCTGAGATAAAATCTCAACATCTTTATCATTTTCACCGTTTACCAGTCCTTGATATGGCAAAGTAAACTTTTTTGACCAATCAAGTTCATGGTCTTGCCAAATATACAGATAGTTTTCAAGATAATCTATTGTTTCTTTATCAAAACCAGTCAACCCAGTTTTAAGTAATGGTAAAATAGTTTCTCCTTTTATACCTTTTGCCATAACCTCCAAAATATTTTTAAACAATACAACCGGTGCACTCACTGTTATAATTCTTGATTGGTCTATAAAATATGGCATTTGTGCAAGGGAAAAACTTTCCTGTAATTGATGTTCATACTTATCAATTTGAGGACAAACTATGGCTATATCTGTATATCTGTATCCATCTTTAACAAGATTGTTTATCTTTGCTATAACATAGCTGACCTCTTCAAATTGATTTGCAAATACATTTATATATGCGTTCTCACTTTCTGTTTTAGTTACATCTTTACCAAGCAGAAAGTCATCTATATCTGCCAAAGTTTCATTTAAAAATCTATGCTTTGTGGAAAGTTTTGTTATCGGTGCAATTCTTACCCCTGCTTTTTTTGCAAGATTTATAAGTCTTTGGGCTGTTATAGCAGTATAGCTTAAAGGGTGTATACCATTTGAATTATCAAAATGATTATCTGCTGTCAATGTGATGTAAACATTTTCTGCTTTTTCCATCATTCTGGATAATATTTGGTACTGTCCATAGGTAAAACTTTCAAACCCGTCAACAAAAACATTTGTGCTGTCAGTATATCTTTCAGGCAATGTTTGGCTAAGATTTATATACATATCCTCCATATCCCCTTCAGAATTTTTCACATCAGCAGAATATTGGCTATAAATCATTGATATATCTTTTAATTTTCCGTTTATTGCAGGTGCAGACTGTGCAACAGAAAACAAACTGTCACTATCTATGCCGTTTCTTTTAAAATCTTCAAATACCTTTGCCAGTTCAAAAGAAAATTTTACATTTTGAAGTTGCCTGTCATAAGAAGATAAGTGTTTTTGTACACTCTGCATACTTTTTCTTGCAATAACAGCTTTGCCTGCATCATCAAGTAAAAGCGGCATAATTTTGCCGTCTTCACTTAATACATCACGAAAAAGCGAAGTAAAACTAAATACATCAACTAAGCCAAACTGACTTTTTTCAAGCATAGAGTAAACTTCACTTTCACCTGTTTTACTAAACTGCTCAGGAATTATAAGCATACTTTTAATATCATTTTGAGCGTTTTCAAGTATTTTTTTCATTATATAAGAACTTTTGCCTGTTCCGGCAGTTCCTAAAATAAGGTGTAGCATACTATACCTCCATTATTATCATTCATATTTTATTATTGTATCATATACAAATTATAAAATAAAATATATAAATAAAAAGGCTATCTATGCTGTCGATTTATAGCACAGATAGTCTTTTTCATAATCAATTATTTTTTATCTTTTTTATCGCCATAGTACATATATAACTGGCAAGGAATCATACCGTTATAAAGTTTTCTGCGTTTTGTTGCTTTTTTGCCAAAATTATTTTCAAATTCTGCATCAGCTGTAATTATATAGCTTGATTTTACAGTATTTTGTTCCAATCTTTTGGAAAGTGTTTTTTCAAGCTGTGTTGCAGTATCTATATCACCAAGGCGTTCTCCGTATGGTGGGTTTGTGATAACAACAGAGTCACTCTGTGGAGAAAAGCTTTTTACATCAGCCTCAAAAAAACTTATAACACTGCCAACACCTGCTTTTTGTGCATTTTGTTTTGCAATTTCAAGAACCAATGGGTCAATATCAAAACCATAAGCCTTAAACGGCACATCACGGTTTATTGCCATTCTTGCTTTTGTTCTTTCTTCTTCCCATATTTCCTTGGGAATAAAAGCATATTCTTCTGCTGCAAATTTTCTCTTTAATCCCGGTGCAATATTCAAAGCTTTTTGAGCAGCTTCTATAAGCAAAGTACCACTGCCGGTAAATGGGTCTTGAATAATGCTGTCACTTCTAACTCTTGCAAGGTCAACGATAGCAGCTGCCAAAGTTTCTTTTATTGGCGCATCACCACTGTTTCTGCGATATCCACGTTTGTGCAAACCATCACCGGAAGTATCAAGCATAACAGAAACAATATCTTTTCTTATCGCAACTCTTATTTTATATAAGTTGCCTGTTTCTGAAAGAATTTTTGTATCGTGTCCTTTTTTAAGACTTTCTACAATAGCTTTTTTAACAATTTTCTGACAAGCAGGAACACTTGAAAGTGTTGATGACAAAGAAGAACCTTTTACCGGAAATTGTGCATCTTTTGGCATAATTTTTGCCCAGTTGATACTATAAACTCCGTCAAACAATTCATCAAAAGTTCTTGCTTTAAATTCTTTTAAAAGTATAACAACTCTTTCTGCTGTTCTCAAATTTATGTTTGCAGCGGCAATTATTCTTTCATCACCTTTAAAAGTAACTTTTCCGTCTGTAACCTGTATATCAGTTGCTCCAAGCTTTTTAACCTCGTAGTTAAGCACAGATTCTGTACCAAAATAACAAGGTGCTATTAATGTATATTGCATCAAGTAAACCTCTCTTTGTAAATACAAAACAATTTAAATAGAGCTCCATATCAAATGGAGCTCTTTATATTATATGTGTTTATTGTGGTAAAAGCAAGCCATATTTGCCATCTTTACGTTTATATACAACATTGATTTCTTCTGTTACTATATCTTTAAACATAAAGAATGTATGGTCAAGCATATTCATTTCAAATATAGCATCTTCAACTGATTGAGGTTCAAGGTCAAATACTTTTTTGCGTACAATTTCGTATTCTTCCTCATCTTCATCAACTGTTGGAAGTAACTCATATTTATAATTTGATTTAAACTTATTAGAAATTTTATTTTTATTTTTAATAATTTGAGATTCAAGTTTTTCAACTGCTGCTTCCAAAGCCAATTCCATTTTTGGAGCACTCTTTTCACTTCTAAAAGATACGCCACCATCTTTGATAGTAATTTCAACTGTCTGCCAGTCTTTTTCAACTGTCACTGTAACGAACGCTTGCACTTCCTCTGGGAAGA
This sequence comes from Oscillospiraceae bacterium, assembly GCA_020024185.1. Lineage (GTDB taxonomy): Bacteria > Bacillota > Clostridia > Oscillospirales > Ruminococcaceae > RGIG3102. The sequence goes on from JAHHUD010000001.1 coordinate 59,793, forward strand.
ACTTATCAAGTTTGTCAAGCTTTTCCTCCACTAAATTCAAGAAATTAGGTTTTAAAGTAACTTTTCTACCTGTTGTGTTTATTTTCATAATTAATACCTCCTGAGGTGAAGCTTGATACTAATGTATCTTGTAATTATATTAGCATATTATCTATATTTTTTCAACAGTTAAACATAATTTTTAACATATTTTTCAAAAGATTAAAATTTTTACATTTTATCACTTTTCGACAATCTTTTTTGAAACAAGGTGTTATTATATAAACATAAGGCAGACCTGCTTCAGGCTGAGTGGG
>JAHHUD010000010.1 GCA_020024185.1 Oscillospiraceae bacterium
TTGTGCTTACTTCTGCACCTAAATTATCAGTAACTCTAACATTTCTTAATTCTCCTGCATTAGTGCTTTTTCTTAATGCTCCACTAGCTAACACTGAAGATGTAAAAGTTCCACCATTTTTAGGCATTGCATTTTGAGCCAAAGTTTTTACGGGGTCAAAGTCTGTTGAAACAGTAATTTTAACCCAATTACCAACAGTCCATTCCCCACTTGACGACATGCTTAAACGCCTTTTCCATTCCTCTGTACTACGTTGTGTTATTATTATTTGTAGGATAAGCTTTGTAGCCCCTGACTTTCCCATAGAGTCTATAACTTTCATCGTAAACTGGGTGTCAGTTGGACTATTTTTCGCAGTAGAAAGACAATAATAGTTGCCAACCTCCGTTATATTATTTAAATCTGTATTTCTTTCAATTTCTATTCCACCACTTAAACTCCAACTGTTATTTTCTTTTGCATAATACTCTGGCAACTGTCCACCAAGTCTTTGAGAATTATCAACTATTCCGTTGTTATCTTTGTCATATACAGCCTTAGCCATATCAGAAGAACCAGTTTCAAATACAGCTTTATCAATTGCACTATTTACTTCTTGTTTAGTGTATGTTTCTGTTTTTTTATAAACATCAACACTATTAGCCTTTACAGCAACTTTTCCGTTAATTTCTTGTTGACTATATGTTTCGTTCTTTTTATAAACATCAGTGCTATTGGCTTTTAAATTTAATTTTGCGTCTGTTTCTTCTTTTGTATATCTATTTTCTATATTTTGATTTATAGTGTTTATAACATTATCAATAAAAGTTAGTGCATTATTATATTTATTTGCAACAATTCCTATTAATTTGTCAAAAATGCTTTTGTTTTCTTGTGCTGTTCCAGTTAAAGTATCTGGGGCAGAAATTACACCGTTATTTTGTTTTTCGCTTTCGGTGATTTTAAATTGTTCTAGGCTCATTGTATTACTCCTTTACATAGTTTACAGCTACATAATTTTTAACAATATTAAAAATACCAAATCCTTGATTTAATTTGTCATTTTTTAATACAAACTGTAATGCACGATATTTTTTTATTTTCTTTTTTATTACAACAGTTCTTGCGTTATCATTAGAAATAAACGTAAAGTATTCAAAATCTATATCGCTAAAATCAAGAACACCCAAATACTGCTCTTTAACAACAAAAGGATTGCTCATATCACTTGTACGTATTCCAATTTCAATATTTGACCTTGTAAATGGTTTAGTTGTAACAACACACCCTTTTTTCTGCAAAGTTTTTGTCATTTCTGGCATATTATCGTCATCTAGTTTTGTAGTCCATATAGCCGTTATAGGTTTTCCGTTATCATTGTATTTATTCATTTTTAAAATATCTGTATTAAATTTACAAATATTGCCGTCTAAATCGCCAAAATATAATTCGCCGTCATATACAAGCCAGCAGTTAGCATTAATGTTATCCCAAAAAAAGCACTCATATACAAAGCTGTTAGGGTTATCTCTTGACACGGCTTTTTGTCTACTGTCTAATAAATAAACATTTCCATTTATTGCTAATAAATAGTAGTTATCCCATTGAACAGCTGTTGCATTTTCAAGGTTAGGCTCTTTTGTTAAACGTGCGTCTACATAATATGACCTATTTTGCAATGTTCTTTCATAAGTTATAGCATTGCTTGTAACAGCATATATACCATTTCTTGACAAAAATAAAGGCTCATCAACTAACTGAGCAAAACTATATGGACTTACTGCTCCGTTGCCAGTGATACCTATTTTAACTGGGAATGTTGGTGTCTTGTCATTTAATACACCAACACGGCTAAACACTGTTGTATCTTGCTGATTATCTTCTTTAATTATTAATTGATTTTCGCCCAGTTTAGCATATCCCATAACAGCGGTATTTCCATTGCCTATAACAGAATAATTTAAATCTGGAAAATATGTTGGGTCATTGAGTTCACTCCACCAGTCTTGAGCCTTATAATCGGCATTACGAGTTACAAACACTCTGTTATTCCCACCAATACCAAATCTTGAATATGTTAAACATTTTTTTATTCTGTCTGCGTATCCTTCAACAGTTCTATATGCTGTAATTTTAACATTATCTTCACCACCTACTGGAGATGTGCCAGGTGCACTTGTAAACGTTACAATACCAGTGCTACGATTTACTGTAAAATCTGTGTTTTCTTGTTTATTAACCCAATTTCCGTTGCCTTCCATAATCTGTACTTTAACAATAGTATTATCTAAATTGCCAAAAGATAAATGAAATGCTGTTGATGAGCCGTCACCTGCAAAAGCTTCTGTAAATCCTGATTGTAAAAGGTTTAAAGGGTTAAGTTGTGTTCCACCGCCGTTTGGTTTTTTAGCAATTGTAAACAGCGGTATAGTTGCAATGTTTGAAACATCTTCTGCCTTTTCTCCGTCATATACATAATATTCTCTGCCAGTTAAAATAAAGCCTTTTGTTTTGTTTTGATGTTCTGCAAAGAAAATACTTGATTTTTCATTGTTTAAGCCGTTTGCAAGCTGTGTTATTTCGTTATTTTGATATTTATATAACTTTGTACCACCGTGTATTAAAATAAGATTTTCGCCGTTTATAAAGCCTTGCTGTATGCAGTTAACAGGGCTTTCAACTGTTTTTAATATTCGCCAACCTGCTCTTTTTTCCGGCTGTCCGCCTTTGTCAGAAATCATATTAAGACAATACGGACTATGGTTTTTGTCAACTAACAAATCATCTGTTGAAAAGTCAACACCTTTGAAATTATCGTATACAGTTCTTAAAGGCTTAGGAGCAGGTGAAACCCTAATAGCCATAATCTACACCCCCAATAACGATTGCAATAGATTTACCGACTTTATCTCTTGATATAATATCATTTCTTTTTGTTTCATAGTCATTATACCATTTATCAGCTTTTCTTTCTTCATCGTCTTGCCATACATAAAAAGCAGACAACAAAGGAATTAAAACGTGTAAATCTTCGTCTAATTCCATTTCTGTATCAAGCGGTGTGTCCTCAGTAATTGGTGTATACTGCTTGTTGTAATATATTGTGTACTCTGTTGTGTCATCAGTAGGAAGTCTTAAAATGTGTCGGTCTATAATATCAAAGTTAGACAAAGGTTTAAAGCTTCCGTTTTCTTTGTATTTGTCGGCAAAAGATAAGAATACATCGCCTTTTTCTTTCGCTATTTTTTTAAAGTCATAAAACACACTATTACTAAATGGTGGGATATCTTCTATATTATCGCTTGTTTTTTCATTATATATTGCTACATTTTTAATATTATATGAAAAGTCACCACTAAAAGTAATTGTTGTATTACCTTTGCAAAAGCCTTTATATGATTTTAACTCTTTGTTAGATACCATATTGACAACATTTTCGCCAGTATCACTTGTAATAGTTGCAGTACCAGTTCCGTCACATTCAAAGTAATACGATACACCAGTTGCGGTATAAGTTATAGGCAAGCCGTTATAATGCTTTAATTTAGCACTGTTTGTAAGCTGATTTTTAATAGGATATTGGCTTATTACATATTTACTTGTAATAGGTCTTACTGTGCTTGTAATGGTCGATAATGCCCTATTTATTGCTTGATTTACTATTTGAGGTGTTGTATCTTGTTCATCAGAAAAACCGAGATTATATATTTCACTTTTTATATATCCTAAATTCATATTAAACCTCTTTTAAATATAGGGGAGCATAAAGCCCCCCATTTTTTACATTAAGGCAATTCAACAACTGCGATGCTTGCTGCGTTACCATTTACCATAACATAGCCTTTATTTGCACCAGACATTTGTTTAAACTTGCCACTTTCGAGTACAACACATTTATTTTGTGCTATTTGCAATTCAGTGCCTACACCTTGAATACCATTACCAATTTGTATCTTAGCTGCACTAGTACCAGTATTTACAATTAAAATTTTGCCGTCAACACCAGAAAATTCAATTTTATTTCCAGTTTCAGTATCAAATAAATTAGTTGTAAAATCGCCCGCTGTATTAAATTTTAGTTTTGTTGGTTTAATTGTTTTTGCTGCCATTTTTTATTTCCTTTCTAAATTAAGATTTTTTACAACAAATTGCACAAAGTTCTTTTGGTCTAATTACTTTAGCACCGTACACGTCAAGTCCTTTTACTGCGTCACTAAAGCGACGTTCTGGTCTAAATGCTTCTACGTCATTAATTTGTGAAGCAAAAGCAATTGCTCTTTTTGTTCTAACCATTGCATACCAGCCAGTGCCTTCTTCATAGTGAAGTTGGTTAGTCATAAACACTTTAGCACCGTTGTAGTAACCCATTTTGCCGGTTTTAAGCATTTTGCTATTATTTGTGTCGATTTCGATATATTTATCCCTCATAAGTTGCCATACAAAAGGTGGTAACTCAATAATAATATCATCAATGTTAACATCGTTTTCATAGAGTTCCTGCATTGCTTCGTCAATTGCTTGTTTTGCAGCGGCTGTTGTTTTAATTGCTTCAGGTTTCAAAATTTTACCTGCTTGTTTTGCCATTGAACCAACAAATTTTTCACGAGTGTTAGACAAAGCTTCTTTACTTTCGCCCATCAATTTTTCCATAAGGCCAGGTTTTGATTGTGCCTTATCAACGTCATCAACTTCAAAAGCAAAGTATTTCTGTTCTGTAATCTCGAGATATACTGAACTGTCTTCTGGTGTTTCAATTTCAATATCTTTGCCTGTGTAGTCGCCAATTGTAGGTTTTGCAACTCCAAGAATTTTAACAGAGTTGCCATATTTTACTTCGTCCTCGAATTCCATATCACAGTTATTAACAAGGACTGCTGCTTTTTTTAATTCTGTTTGAATGTGTTTAGACCAAAAAGTTTGTTTAAAGTTTGAGTATGCCATTATTTTTTCCTTTCTTTACCATTTTGACATGGATTTTCTAACAATATCTAATAATTTAGGGTTTTTGTCGTAATCATCAGCAGTTATCTTGTCGACTTCTTCACTTGTTAAAAATTCTGCGTCAACATTTTCTTTCTGTGTTGATTGGACTTTACCACTATTGTCTGGCAAAGGTTTAATTTTAGATTTCATGTGATTATAAATTTCTTCAACAGAATAAAACTCATTTGTTAAAGGGTTTACAGTAAATCTTAATTTTACAAAATCTTCGCCCAACTGCTCTAAGTTTTTTACGCTAGGGTCTATTGCTTGTAATGCTTCAAGGTCAGCCTTTGCCATTTCTGCCCCTTGCTTTTCTAAGGCAACTCTTTCTTGCTCTTGATAATATGCCAGTTGTTCAAGTAGACCGTTCCTTTCCTCTTGTTCTTTGGCTGTTGCTTCCATTTGTGATTTTAACTCACTAGCTTCTATCCCTTTAGCTTGAGCCTCTGCCATAATCAGCATATCTTCAAGTGTATCAGCTTCAAAGTAGTTGCCTAAAACAGATTTTACCCTGTCTTTAAACGCATTAGAATTGCTTTCAAGTTCATTGTATGACTTTTCTTTATCAGTATATTTATTTTTTAAATCGTCATATTCTTTTCTTTTTCTCATTTCAGCAAATCTTGCGTTTTCTTCAGCCGTCTGCTGTGGTTCAGCGACTTCCACATTGTTTTCGCTTATACTTTCGACTGTTTCTTGTGGTTCAGCGACTTCCACATTGTTTTCGCTTGTTGTTGTGTTTTCTTCAAACATATTAGTTCTCCTTTTGATTTTTACGCTATTCAATGCGAATTAGATTTTTACGCTGTTCAATGCGAAAATTTATATTAAAAGCCTATTTTTCAAGGCTTTCAATAACTTCTTTATGCCCTATACATTGTGGGTTTCTACATTCAAGGGTTAACACTCTATAAGCTTTAGTTTCAGTATCTGGTGAATTATCCCCTTCAAATCTTAAATTGCTTTTTGTTATCTGCATTTCAATATTGCATTTCGGACATTTCATCTTCAATAACTCCTTCATTTTGCATATCATTTATTGCCATTTCTTGACCAAGAATTTGAGATTGCTCATTAATTTTTCTATTGCTTATTATTTCTTCAAATTTAGCCTTAGGCAAATTAGTATTTTCTGGCAATGCTTCAACAAATTCTTCAAAAGTAATATGAGTACCAAGCATTGATAATAAGTTGTTATCTTCCGCCATAATACTATATGGGTCTATTGGTGATATATCCACTTTAATATTAGGTTCTAATTCTTGTATATCTTCTTTATTTATAATATATGGGATATCTTCGCCATTTTCATTTTTTACAGTAATTTCAAGCCCATTAACGCTGTATGCTACCCACATCTTATACCAAAGATTAGCTAAGTCTTCTAACATTTGCAATTGTGTTGATATCTGTTCGTTGAATTGCAAAGCTGATGCATCTCTTGCTGCCTTAATTGCTTCTCCAGATGTTTTTGTTGGGTCAATTTGCCCAGTTGCTGCGTCGCCTGCACCAGCCAACTCTCTTGTAAACTGTATCAATTCGCTTTGATAATTGCTTGCGTCTGGTGAAATTTGAGCAGGGTTTAAATAGGTAATCAATGTGTTAACTGGTCTATCTGCCAAGCTTTCTACTGCTATTGAACTGCCTATTTCTTCTAGCTTTTCAATGTTTTGTACTGCGTTAACATCATATACTTTTTGTGGGAACGCTGTTCTTTTAACTGTCTGTTCTCGTCTATATAAAGTATAATTTATTGAGCACTGATTAGGTATTAAATGTTTTACAGCGGATACACCCCTTGCACTACCTATCATTTCTTCCCAACGCATAGACACAATAGGATACTCATCAATAGGTATATAGCCTTCATCATATACAACATGTGCTGTACTTCTATTATATTTAATACCTTTATCTGTTTTTTCAAAATACAATAATGATGTGCATTTACCATTTTCAAGGTTTATTTCAGCCATAACGCCAACATCTTCGGCTAAATCTTCATCAGCAACAATTAAATCAATTTTATTTTGTGCAACTCCGTTTTGTTTAGCTATTTTTTTTACTTTATCAACTGGCAACCTTTCGGATATAATAATATACTCTTGCTCGTTTATATTTGAGTTCTGTTCATCAGCAAAATAAATATTAGTGTTGTGTATTATTTGATGTTCTATCTGTGGCTTTCTATTAGGAATTAAGCCTTGTTCTTTTTCTCTTTTTTCATGCAGATATAAATAACTATCGCCAGCAATAGCACTTCTTTTGATGATTTTCCACATCAATGTATCAATTTTATTTTTCTCCCATTCACTCTGTGCTAGTTCATTTAACGCATTTACAATATCTTCATATCTTCCACCATTGGACATATCGCTATAAACAATACTTCTTTTTTGCAGAGCAACTGTGGAATACATAGACCTTACAATTGGCTTTATGATATTAAAGCTTGGTGGTGTGTAGTTTTTGTTTTTTAGGTTTACACCTTTCCATTGGTCGCCAATAAAGAAATTCCAGTTTCTTTCTGTTTCAGCATAAAGATTTATATTTTGGTGATGAGATACTCCGTTTTTGTATTTTCTCCATATATTAGTTATTTCCACGGCTTATACCACCTCTCAAAATAAAATCTTCAATAGCTTCGTCCTGCTCTTTTAACTCTTTATTTACCATGTTTTCAGCCTTTTTATTTTTAACTGTGTTAAAGCAGTGTTCAACCTTTTTTTTAATAGGCTCTAACTGTTTACCTTTCGATAAAGCAATTCCGTCTTTTAAACCTAGCCTATACGATATAACAACTGCTATCGAATACATTAAAATTACAAACTCCATTATAATACTTGTATTGTCCTTTCTGCGTTTTTTTGGTTTGGCCTGTTAAAGAATTTTTCTTCAAGTGTTCTTGTGTTCTCTGTAAAGTTAGCATGATTTTTTGGCAAATACTCATATACTCCAGTTGTTGCGTCTGGTGCGTCGTCATGAGCATTTTTGCCAGTTCTTTGAAATTTAACCATATCTCTATAATATTCTGCCCATTTTAAATTCCAGTCTTCTGGGAATAACACATTATTCATTACACCAGTTGAGCCAGTCAATATACGGCTTTCTTTATTTTTCTTCTGTGTAAAAGTTAAAAACCTTGTTAAATTATTATGGTATTTTTCTTGTGCTATTCTTTTTACATTTCTTGCAAAGCCTCTGCCCCCGTTATTGCTTTCGATAAATGCTCTATTTACTTTAAAATCTGTAAATGCTTTTGCTACTATATCTTCTGTTTTTTCCATTCCGTCTTGAGTGTATATAACATTCAATACATAAGCTTTGCCTTTTTTTACGCCATATATTATTGAACATAAAAAGTCATTGCCAGTATCAGCAGTGTCGGTATAACTGTCTATACTTTCAAAGTTATCTGGAACAGCGGTATATGTTTTTAAACTTGTGTATAATCTGCCCTCAAGGTCTATTGGTGACTGGTTGTAGTTAGCCTCAACAATATCTCTGCCAGTATCACCATTTAAAATATCTTGATACTGTTCATAATTTAAAATATCATCACAAAGCATTTTTTTTCCGTCCCATGCTTTTAATGATATTAAAGTATATGATTTATTTCTTTTTTCTAAACTATCAATTAAGCGACCAGCTAAATCATCGCTTGCCCACCTAGTCATAACAATAATAACTTTTCTTTTACCCTCACGTCTTGATAACATAGTATCGTTAAACCAAGTCCAGTGATTGTCTTTTACAGCTTCGTTTCGTGCTTCGTACTCATTCTTTATAATGTCATCTATTAAAATCAAATCAGCACCAAAACCAGTTGCTGTACCAGTAGGCGATGTTGCTAGATAAGAGTTTGTATCGTTCCCCTCTAGCCCCCATAGGTTAGCAGCACCATCACCTTTTTTAACTCTAATATCAAAAATATCACTATATGTTAAACGTCCGTCACCAGTAATCTCTTGTATTTTATTTCTCACAGCTTTTGAGAAAACTGTTGATAGTGTTTCATTATACGAGCCAGTCATTATTTTATCTTTTGGATTTTTACCAAGTACCCATTGAATAAATAAAGTAGCAGTTCTAGACTTCCCGTGTCTTGGTGGTAAATTTACAATTAAATATTCTTTGTCACTTTCATAAAAGTTTTGGAGAGTTGTCGCTAAAAGTTTTAAATATTCCCTATCTTCTTTGTAAAAATCCGATGCCGACAATTTGCAGAACTCCCAAAATTCTCGACGTGCTAGTTCACAAGTTAAAAGTTCTCTATATGTCATCGTTTAAAATCGCCTTGATTTCTTCATTGCTTAATTTACTTAAATCAATTTTAACTTCACTTGTATTAGTGTTGGTGTTAATGTTTTCAGTTTTATCTACCCAACTACACCAATTCTTTAAGCCAAATATGCTCATTGTTGGTTGATATTTCCCTAGCATACCACCTTGCATTATAATGTCGGCTCTTATGCTTTCAAAATCTTTTTTCACGTTGGGGAAGTATTTATTCAAAGAGTTATAAATTGTTTTTCTATCAACAGAAGAATATTGATTTCTTAACCATTTGCAAAAAGCTGTTTGACTTGGAATTGTTTCAAAGTTGTTTGCTATAATATCATCGCAAAAATCTTGCCATAATTCTATCAACTCATCACCAGTTTTAAATATCTTCGGTTGTCCTCTTTTGCTCACATTCTCACCTCTTTCTATTATTGCTCCCACCCTAGCATTTTAATATAATATTTTACCCTATTTCATAAAGAAATACACCTTTATATTATATATTATACTATATTATAGTAAAAAATGCAACATTGCAAAAATAAATTTATTTTTTTCTTAAAAAAGTGTTGACAATTGCACGATATAGTGATATTATATGACCATAGCAACAACACAACATAGTGCAATTACATAAGTTAAAAGAGGTGATAAAATGCTAATATCTTTAGGAGAATATGCGAAAATGAAAAACAAAGACGCAAGTTGTGCAAGAAAAAAAGCAAAAAAAGGAGATTTTAAAACTGCAAAGAAAATAGGCAATCAATGGGTCATAGAGTCTAATGAAGAATGGATAGACCGCAGAAGAAAGGAGTTAAAAAAATGATTACAGTTGAGGGATATAAAGCGTTTAAAGGTATTATGAGAATTACACCATTATGTGAAACAGTTAAACCTTTTGAACTAGAAAGCAGTTGGCTTTTTAAACCAGATACAAAATGCTGGTATGGTAATGGTTCGTCTTATGGTGAAAATATTTGTGAAATAGTGGAGGACTTTGAAAATGTATAAATGCAATACTTGTGGTAAATATGTTGATAAATTACCAATAGAACGTCAAACAGTAGCTTTTTTAGACGGAGAACCAATAGAAGAAGAATACGAGTATGATACTTGCTCTTGTGGTGGTTGGCTTAAAGAAACAGCAATATGTGGCCGTTGTGGTGACAGCGAAATAGAAGATGATTTTGAAAATGGTTTATGTTCAAAATGTCAGTCAGCTATATGGGATAAATTAAATCAACTACTAAGAGATAATTTTACAAGTCAAGAATTTGCCTTTATTTATGATAATTTGGAGGATTTAGAATATGAAAATTAAAAGATTTGAATTTTTAGTATTATTTGTTTTATCAGTGCTTATTGTTCAAAACAGCTTTATTTTAGCAGATATGGAAAGAGGATTTGACGCAACAGGTGGTGAGGTTTTTACTTTGGCTCTGCCGATGATGATTATATATTGGAGATTGAAAACGATTTTGAAGCAGAGCAAGAAGAAACGCCATATATAGTGGATAATTACACAGTCACAGCATATTGTTCTTGTGAAAAATGTTGCGGTAAATGGGCAAAAAATAGACCACTAGATGAGAACGGCAAACCAATTGTAATTGGTGCTGGCAATGTGCCTTTGACAAGTGATTACAGCATAGCAAGTCCTTTACCTATGGGTACTATTATAGAAATTGACGGCAAAATATACGAAGTGCAAGACAGAACAGCGAAATTTGTTGCTGATAGATACGAAAATAAAATAATTGATATTTATTTTGACACACACGAAAAAGCGGTAGCGTGGGCGAAACAAGAAAAGGAGATTAAAATATATGGGAAGGTTTGATAATGGTATAAACTATTATACTTCTGCGATTTTAAATATTCATTTCCCAGAAGATGATGTTAGATGTGGACAATGTCCTTTATGCTATGAAGATAGTTTGCACAGAGCAAAATGTAGGCTTACTGGAGAACTTGTATACAGCTTACAATCAATTAGTGATTTTTGCCCTTTGCAATTTGAGGAGGTAAACAAAGATGTTTGATTTTTTAAAAAGTCTTGATGAAACTGAGGCACTGCCAGCTATTGAGATAGGTTCGGAATTTGACCCATTTATAAAGGAGATTAGTTATGATTAAATTTAGAGATTTAAAAGCTGATGAAATTGATGTGCGAGTTGGTAGTGTTAAGCAAGATGGTGTACAATTGCTTTTGTACAAAGACGCTAGAGTTGATATGAATATATTAGATGAAACTGTTGGTGCTGAAAACTGGCAAAGAGAACACTACGATTGCAAAGGTAATTTATTTTGTAAAGTTGGAATTTTAACAGAAAATGGTTGGATTTTTAAATCTGACTGTGGTTCAGAAAGTAACACAGAAGCAGAAAAAGGCGAAGCAAGTGATAGTTTTAAAAGGGCTTGTGTTAACTGGGGGATAGGCAGAGAATTATATTCTGCACCTTTTATATGGGTGCCTGCTACTATGTGTAATATTATTGAGAAAAAAAAATGTTATGATAATTTCAAAGTAACTAAAATAGAAATAAAAGATAAACAGATTATCGGTTTACAGATTTATAATTCAAAGAAAAAAACAACTGTTTTTGATAATTTTAAAAATCAAACAGCTGTTAAATCTCAGCCAAAATGTCAAGAATTTAAATGTGCAAATTGTGGAAACCCTTTTATAGAAATGTCTGTTGACGGCAAGGTTTATACTCCAGAAATGCAATATGCTAGTGCAGTACAACACCGTGGCGGTGCTTTTTGTAAAAAATGTTACGAGGTTATGAAAAATGAAAGGTAAATTAAAAGGCTTTTTTTACTCGCATTTTGAAAAAAACACAGCCGTTGAGTTAATACTTGACGGCTGTAAAACAGAAGAATTAGAAAAATATAAAGATTGCGATATTGAAGTTGTTGTAAAAAAATATCACAAGAAAAGAAGTCTTGACGCTAACGCTTATTTTTGGCTTTTAATCGACCGATTAGCAACTACAATCAATTTACCTAAAGAAGAAATTTACAGGTCGTATATAAGGCAAATTGGGGGCAATAATGATGTTGTATGTGTGCAAGATAAAGCAGTTGAAAAATTATGTAATGGCTGGAGCAGTAACGGCATAGGTTGGGTAACTGATACGTTCCCGTCAAAGATAGACGGCTGTACAAATGTTATTTTATATTATGGTAGTTCAACATATGACACTGCTCAAATGTCAAGGCTTATTGATTTAGCTGTGCAAGACTGCAAAGCACAAGGAATTGAAACAATGCCACCAGAACAATTAGAAAGCTTATTAAATAGTTGGGAAGTGATTAAAAAATGATAGGTAAATGTTATATTTGTGGTAGGTATCTTCCATTGGAACTACACCATGTTTATGGGGCTTCAAGACGAAAAACAAGTACAAAATATAAAGCTGTTGTAAATTTATGTCATGAATGCCACAATGAGCCACCTTTAGGAGTTCATCACAATAAAGATATAAGACTTGCTTTACAGTCACAATTTCAAGAAAAACTAATGAAAGATAACAATTGGAGTGCAGAAGATTTTATTAGAATTTTTGGTAAAAATTATAGGTGATATTATGAATAAGCCATTAAATCCTTGCAGTAAAAATTGTCAAAATTGTGGCAAGTATTGTAAAATTTGTGACAAGTGGAAACAATACGAAATCGAAAGACAGAAATACTACAACGAAAAACTTATAAATTCTGCTTTTATAAGTTCACAAATTGAAAGATATAATAAAATTTATTGTAAAAACATTGATTTTAAGAAAGGAGTTTTAAAGTAATGTGGATACATAATAGAAAGACGTTACTTAACTTAGATAATGTTTCATTTATGGAAGCAGTTGAGATTGGGGCAGACTGGAAAATTAAATTTTACTGCAACCCGCCAATTGTTTATTTGGGAGTTTTTAAAACAAAATTATTAGCTGAAAAAGAAATAGTTGAAATTTACGAAGCAATTAAAAGAAATGAAAAAGTTTATATTATAGAATAGGAGATTTAATAATGAATGTAGTATGTTTAGTTGGTCGCTTATGTGCTGATGCAGAATTAAGACAAACACCAAATGGTGTTAATGTTTGTAGTTTTTCTATCGCTGTTCAAAGTAGCAGCAAAAATCAAGACGGCACATATAAAACTGATTTTATTAACTGTGTAGCTTGGAGAAACACAGCAGAATTTATTACAAAATATTTTAGAAAAGGACAAAACATCGGTCTTAATGGTTCTATCCAAACAAGACAATATCAGGACAAAGACACAGGCAAAAATCGCACAGCTTTTGAAGTTCTTGTTAATAATGTATATTTTGTTGAAAGCAAAGCAAAAGCAAGTGCAGATGTAAATCCAGAATTAAGTGATTTTTCTCAAGTGGCAAGCAGTGAGGGGGATTTGCCTTTTTGAACATAAGTCTTGACTGTATGTTCTAAATGTGCTATAATAAAATAAAAAAGGAGATTTTTATTATGGCATATGTAACTAAAACAGAATGGAATGAGGCAAAGATTATTTCTTGTATAAACGAAATGGTTAATAAAACAGGAAATAATCAAATGCCTACCCATTCCGAAATGGACAAATTTTATGGTAATTATTGTTTATCAAATGCAGTAAGACGCCACGGGGGTACAAAATATTTTGCTAATAAAATGGGTCTAGAAATTAAAAATTGTGAAAGTAAGTTTGGAGAAGATTTTGAGTTAAGATGTATTAACGATATAATGTTAAAGCTCAATTTGGAAGCAGAAAAAATGCAAATTCGATATCCTTATGATGTTTTGGTGGAAAATTCTGTAAAAATCGATGTAAAGTCTTGTACTGGAAAGCAGTATTATTCTTTTAATCTGGAAAAAGCACACCAGACTTGTGATATTTTTGTATTTTATTGTATTAAAAATGATGAGGTCGAAAAAATATATATTGTGCCATCATCTGTTTTGTGTGGTAAAACTCAATTTGCTGTTGGAATGAACAGCAGTAAATATGATAAATATTTAAACCGTTGGGATATTATAAAACATTATAATGATTTTATGCACGAAGAATTATAAGTTTTGCCTTATATTAAATAAATTACCAAATAATAAAGGAGAATAAACATGGAAGATTTAATGAATATTATAGTAGGAATAATTTATATTTTAATATCGTCTTTTATAATTATGATTGTATGGAATTCTGTAATTGCTAATATTGTAGCTGTAAAAACAATTAGTTATTTAATGTCGCTAGGAATTACTGTTGCATTATTAGTAATAGGTTCATTTTTTAGGTCATAAAGGAGAATAATATGGAAGAACTTATAAAAGTGCAAATAAACGAAAATAACGAGCAATTAGTAAGTGCAAGAGAGTTGCACGAAAAGTTAAAAGTAAATACAAAATATAATGACTGGTTTACAAGAATGTGTGATTATGGCTTTATTGAAAATCAAGATTATATAACTGTTTCTCAAAAAAAAGTAACAGCTCAAGGCAACACATCTAATTATAACGACCATATTTTAAAACTTGACATGGCAAAAGAAATCTGCATGATACAACGCACTGAAATCGGTAAACAGTTTAGACAGTATTTTATTGAATGTGAACGCAGATTAAAAGAACAGTCACAATTTAGACTACCAACAACTTATAAAGAAGCTTTGCTCCAACTTGTTGAAAAGGTTGAAGAAAACGAAAAGCTTTTGCTAGAAAATCAAGATATGAAACCAAAAGCAGAATTTTTTGACGCAGTTACAAACAGTAAAACAGCTATACAAATGGCTGATGTTGCAAAAGTGCTTGATATGGGTATCGGCAGAAATAAGCTGTTTGAAATATTAAGAGAACATAAAATACTTATGCAAGATAATAGACCATATCAAAAATATATTGATAATAGTTGGTTTAGAGTTGTCGAAGTTAAATATATTAAACCTAATGGCGATACTGCTATTAACTTAAAAACGCTTGTTTATCAAAAAGGTATAAACGGCATTAGAAAAATATTAAATAAATAATAAAAAGAGGTAACAAAATGAATGTATTAAGCTTATTTGATGGAATTAGTTGTGGAATGGTTGCTTTAGAAAGAGCAGGGATAAAAGTAGATAAATATTATGCTTATGAAATTGATAAATATGCGATTAATATAAGTAAAAAAAATTACCCTAGCATTATACATTGTGGAGATGTTACTACAGCAGACTTTACTCAATATAAAGGCTTTGATTTGTTAATTGGTGGAAGCCCTTGTCAAGACCTTTGTTCAATGGGTAGCAGAAAAGGGTTGAAAGGGGATAAAAGTAAATTATTTTTTGAATTTGTTAGAGCATTAAATGAAGTTCAACCAAAGTTTTTTTTGCTTGAAAATAATGCTAGTATGTCTAAGGAAAATCAAGATTTAATTTCAAATTATTTGGGGGTTCAACCTGTTTTAATAAATTCTATTGATTTTTCAGCACAAAATAGAAAAAGATTTTATTGGACAAATATTCCTGTTTCTAAAATATCTCCAATTCACCGAAAAATTAAAGATATTGTTGAGCCAATGCATTGTAAATTAGAATATAATGTTTGTGATAAAGTATATAAATATGTTTTATCTGGTGATTATGCTGGCAGAAAAATTGAAAAAACAGTGCGCACAAAAATAAAAAAATTAAATGAAACATCAAAATGCTTAGGAACACAATGCGGAGATTATGGGAATAATACTGGTTTGATAATTGATTATGGTAATGATTTGTATTATATTTTGACACCAATCGAAGCTGAGCGATTACAAACTTTACCAGATAATTATACTTATGGCATTCCTGACAAAAAAAGATATTTTGCCATTGGTAATGGTTGGACAGTTGATGTAATAGCACATATATTTAAAGGTTTAAAATAAATAATAAAAATTCCAGTCGCAAGGCTGGTTTTTTATTGCATATTTTAAAATAAGTATTGACTTATTTGTATAACAATGGTAAAATGTAATAAAACAAATAACAAATAAAGGAGATGTATTATGTATACACCAATAGAAGTAGCAAAAATTTTTAAGGTTACAAGAAAGACAATTTATAATTGGATTGAAAGTGGGAAAATTAAGCCAATTAAAATTGGTAATGTAATAAGAATACCAAAAGAAGAAGTTGAACGCATTTTGAGAGGGGAATAATTATGGCTAATATTGATTACAAAAGAAGTTGTATAGTTAAATTTGTAAACAGAAATTGCAAAAAATCAAGTTGTTTTATTTGCGCTGAGGGAGATAAGTACAGTGATTATAGCAAATGTCCTTATTTTGAATTAAAACAATTGTCACGCACAAAAACAATTGATGACAGTGATATTCCATTAGATTTATTAGAAAGATGAAAATAACTATGAATTACAGAAAGTATTTTAAAGAATATTATGGCATTGATTTTTCAAAAGAATATGAAGTTCACCATATTGATTTAAACCGAGAAAATAATGATATAAGAAATTTGATGTTGTTACCTAAAACGCTTCATCGTAAATATCATATGGCTTTAAGCGTATTTAATCAGTTTCAAGTTAATCCTTGTATTGTATCATTTAATGTTAAAATATCTGGAAATGGTCCTAACACTTCAAACTATCAAAGAAGTATGGCAAAAAGCTTGTTAGTAGCATTGGAAGAGTGTGATAAATGGTATGATTATAAGTCATATTTAGACGGCGAAATGCCTAACATTCACAATATAACGCTTGATTAGAAAGGAGAGAAAATATGAAGTGTTCAATTGAAGGGTTTAGTCAAGAATATGCGTTAACCTTTAAGAAAACAATTGAGATGTCTAATGGCAAAACTAAAACAATTAAACTTGATTGTACAGATTTAGTTATCTTGCGTTGGTTTGTTGATTTTTATCCTAGAATGACAAAAATGACAGTTGATGGTCGTTCTTATGCTTTACTAACTCATAAGAAATTGATAGATGATATTCCACTGTTAGATATTAGTAAACGAGCAGCTGCTGAGAGAATGCAAAAACTTGTTGAATTTGGCATATTAGACTATCAATTAAAAAAAGATGGTGGCACATTTTCATTGTATGATTTTGGTAAAAATTATATTGGGTTTGTTTCAAAAGAAATTGTAAACGGCTGTAGGTCAAACGTAGAGGGGGTTGTAGGTCAAACAACAGAGGGGGCTGTAGGTCAAACAACATACAAAGATAAATCTATTATAGATAAATCTATTATAGATAAATCTATTAATAATATATGCCCATTTTTTGAAAATCTTTGGAAAGAGTACCCTAACAAGAAAGGCAAAAACAAGATTAGTAAAAAAGCTTTAAAAGAAATAAATTCTATTGGCGAAGAAAAAATGCTTAACGCGATTGAAAGATATAAAAAATCTATTGTTGGCACAGAAGCTAAATTTATCAAGCATGGCAGTACATTTTTTAATGGTGATTATGTTGACTATTTATCTGATGAACCATTAGAAGATAAAATAACGGAGGTATACGATGAACGATACGGAGAAATGCTTTGATGAAAGAGTTTTAAAAGAAGTGGAGCGTTTAAATGCAAGCAAAGGAGAATACACCGACTGTCCTATCTGTAATGGCAAAACAATTGTATATAAGCCAGCATATAATGCAGATTTTCACTATTGGTATTGCGTTGCAACAAGTTGCAGTTGCTACCAACAATGGAAAAGTAAAAAACTTGCTCATTCAAGTGGTATTGAACAATGTTTAAATGATTTAACTTTTGATAATTATGTTGTTGAAAGTGAGTGGCAGGCAAATGTGAAAAATAAGGCTATGGGATATACTGACGGCTGGTTTTATATTGGTGGTGGTAGTGGTTGCGTAGATTGTGATACAGAATATTTTACAGGCACAGAATGGAAAAAAATATCAGAATATGACGGAAACAAGGTATTGCAATATAACCCAAAAACAAAAGAAGCAAGCTTAACACAACCACTTAGGTATATATCTAAGCCAACAGAAAAATTATATCAAATAAGCACATTAAGAGGTTCTGTTAATATGTGTTTATCTGACGACCATTCTTTCGCGTATATTACATCAAAAGGTCATATGCAAAAGAAAAAATTCAGTGAAGTTATGGAAATACATCAAAATAGAAGACAAGGTTTTTACGGAAAAATAGAAACGGCTTTTTTATATAGCGGAAAAGGTATTGATTTAACAGACAATGAAATTCGTTTGATGTGTGCAGTTATGGCAGATGGTTGCTTTAGAAATAAAGTAAATTTTTGTGATATTAGAGTGAAAAAGCAAAGAAAAAAAGAAAGGATGAGAGAACTTTTAAAAAATGTTAAACATAAGGAATATTTTAGAGGAGAATATTCTGTTTTTAGATTTTATGCACCCAGAAAAGAAAAAGAATTTACAGATTATTGGTATCAATGCAATAATCACCAGTTAAAAATAATTTGTGATGAAGTTATACATTGGGACGGCTCAGTAAATGGGAAAAGAAAAATGTTTTTTTCAACATCAAAAAAATCAGCAGATTTTATTCAATTTGCATTTTCTGCTACTGGTAATAGGTCTACAATCGGTACAGATAATTTTCAAAGAAATGACAACAGAGAAAGACCTGTTTGTTATTATGTTAACTGCGTAAGTGGGAATAGTACTGTTTCTATGGTATGTTCAAAAGAAAAAACAAAAGCAAAAATAGAAGAATTTAAACCAAAAGACCAAAAGCAATATTGTTTTACCGTTGAAACAGGATATCTTGTGTTAAGGAGAGGAAACAGGATTTTTATTACTGGGAATTGTGGCAAAACTCATATATGTACAGCAATTGCAGGACGATTTTTAGCCACTGGCACACCAACGATATATATGTTGTGGAGTGATGAAAGTAAAAAGCTTAAAAGACTTGTTAATGATAATGATTATGAAAAACATATAAACAAGTTTAAAACAGCTGAATTGTTATATATTGATGATTTATTCAAAGTTAAAGATAAGAAAAAAGAGTATGTTAGCGATGGCGATGTTAAATTAGCTTTTGAAATTTTGAATTACAGATATATAAATAAATTAAAAACTGTAATTTCAAGTGAGTTTTATTTGTCCGAACTGATAGAGATTGACAGTGCAATAGCTGGACGAATAAAGCAAATGGCAAAAAATAATTGTTTATCGATTAAAAGAGATTTAAGTAGAAATTACAGATTAAAATAGGAGTTTTTAAAATGGGATTATATGATATTTTTGATGATAAGCAAATAAAAATATTTAACAACTTAGAAGAAATACAAAAGTATTATAATTCAAACACAGATACTTATGAATTTGTAGAAGATAGGGAATTATTAAATGTTCAATTTAATTTTGACTTAGTAATTCGTTCTAGTATTTACGCTAAGAACATTAAAGCTAAAAATATTAACTCACATAATATTAATGCTTGGAATATTACAGCTATAAATATTAAAGCTTATAACATTATGGCTTTGGATATTAACGCTAATTATATTAGGGCTTGGGATATTAATGCTTGTTATATTTTTGCTTGCAATATTTTCGCTTTTAATATTTACGCTACTGATATTAAAGCTAAAACAATATCTTACTATGCAATATGTTTTGCTTATAAAAACATTGTTTGCGAATTTATTAAAAATCGCTACTTAACCGGAAAACACTTTGTCTTAGACGGAAAAGTTATAATTAAAGGAGAACAAAATGCAAATACTGGAAATACCCTATAAGCTAGACGGCTTAAACGAATATACAGCAGAGTGTAGGGGCAATAAATACGGCGGTGGCAAGTGTAAAAAGAAAAATGAACACATTATACTAGCTTGTATTAAAAATTCAAAATTAAGGCAAATACAAGGCTCTTACAGTGTTCATTTTAAATGGTATGAAAAAACAGCACGCAGAGATAAAGACAATGTCGCTTTTGCTAAAAAATTTATTTTAGATGCGTTGCAAGAGGCACATATTACAAAAGGCGATGACAATCGTTATTTAATGGGATTTACTGATACATTTATTTATGGGCAAGGGCAAAAAGTAATTGTAGAAATTGAAGAATAAAAAAGCAACTACCGAGAAAAATTCGATAGTTGCTAAAAAAGAGGAGTTAAAAAACTTAACAAATTTAATATAACAAAATTAAATAAAAAAGTCAATAGCCCTTGACAAAAGCAAATATATTTTGTATACTATAAGAGTAATCACTGATTAAGTGCTAGTTAATCAATGATTTTTAAAACTTAATAGTGATTATACAATAGCTTTTGTTTTTTGGTACTAGCACTACCAGATTACAAAAGCTATTTTGTTTAAAGGAGTTAAAAAATGAGACAAAGGCAAGTAATAGTGACACTGCCGAATGGTGAGGAAACAATTTACAATTCAGCAACTGAATGTTCAGAAAAAATAGGTATTCATTATACAACATTAAGTATGATATTGAATGGCAAAAGAAAACCGTTGAGAAATGGCATAAAATATGAATACGGAGAATTTTCACAGAGAAGAAAAATAAATAAGCCACCTAAAGCGACACAACCTAAATCAACACAACAAAGAAGAAAATACGAAACGACTAAATGTTGGGAATGCAAAAATTCATACACAAATGGTTGCAGCTGGGCAAAAGATTTTATCCCAGTCAAAAATTGGGTTGCAGAAGAAACAATACTTAATAAAAAATATTCAGTAAAATCATATCACGTAATTAAATGTCCAGAATTTATAAAGGGGTAGTAAAATGATAAAAAAAGATGATGTTATAGCAGTAATAAAGGAATATATAAGAAATCAAATTGATGAAGGTGGACTGTATATTGATATAGTTGATTTTACAGTTGATATTATGAAAAAAATAGAAGAAATACCAGAGAATTAATGTCACAAGATGATGTTAAACTTATAAAAAGATTTATAAAAAAGGAGAAAGCAAATGAAAAACATTGAATATTATCCAAAACGTTCGAATAACACTCTTATGAGTTGGACTAAAAAGACATTAGTCAGAGAAATAGAAATTCTTTTACATAACTGGGACGTTGAGTGTGAAAGAGCTGAAAATATTTCTAACTATGCAATGCAATTACAAGAAAAATTAGACATGGAAACAAGCGAGCACATAAAACACATGGATAGAACCATGAAAATAAATATTTGGTTATTGGACAAATACGGGGAACAATTTAAAAAAGATTTTAACATTCGTGAAAATGATTTAACACAAGACAATCTTGTTAAAATTTCAAAAGCATTTGAAGAAATATACAAAGAACAACAAGAAAAAATGCCAGAGTTGTGGATTTCATATGGAATTGTAGGAGAATAACAATGAGAATTGATTGTAGTAAAACAGAAAATTATTTTAAAGAAAAAAGCAGAATGACTGATAATTGTAATCCTTATTTATGTAAGGGCTGTCCATTGGAATACAGTAATAATTTTGAAGAAATGTATTGTCGTGAATTTGAGCAAACCCACCCAGACAAAGCAATAGAAATCGTACAAAAATGGAGTGATGAACACCCACCAGAAACAATGGCAGAACATTTCTTTAAATTGTTCCCAAACGCACCAAGGAATGAGAACGGTGTACCATATGTTTGCCAATGTTTATTGGACCTTATTCCTGTCGAGCCTTGTCTTCTTGATTGTGAAGAATGTTGGAATAAACCATACAAAGGAGAAGATGAACAATGAATGTAGACTATTTTAATGCAATAGCAAAAGCAACACCTAAAAATCATTTATTGGTTTATGATGAGATGTTACGGCAAACTTGTAAAATATGCCCTAATTGTGGAAATAAATTAACTTGGAATTATTTACCTGCAATATCTATTTGTAATAATTGTGGGCAAGTTATACAAAAAGAAGAGTAATTGTAAACAAAGATATACAAGTGTTAACAAGTGAACCATTTGAAAAGGAGAAGTAAAAATGAAAAAAGCTAAGAAATGCCGTATGAAATCCGCTCCAAGATATAGGCTCAAAAAGAATAAGAGAAAAACAACTAGAAAAATTAAACCTGTATATAAATCAAGCGATAATATATTAGATATATTTATAAAATCGTTATTTTCATAAGGAGAAACAACAATGAAAAAATGTAAACTTATATTAGACGGAAAAGAAATTGATTTTGAAATTAGCCAAGAACAGCTTGAACAGTTGACAAAACAAAAGAAAAAGACAGGATATGAAAGAGTAAAAGTAGGAAGTCATTTTAATTATATACGTGAGAGTGGTGGAGTTGATAGTACGAAAGAAGCAAATTATAATATTGATGACCGACTGTATGAGATAGCTAACTATTATTCTCATTACTGCCTTTGTGAAAATGATGAGCGTTTTTATAGACTACACCGACAATTAAAAAGATTTGCTGTTGAAAATAGAAAAGAAGAAATAAATTGGATAGAAAAAAACCAAAATAGATACCATATATATTATGATTATTGGACTAACGATTTATATGCTAGTGAAAATATTTTTATAATGGATTTTAGCACAATTTACTTTGATAGCGAAGAAACAGCACAAAAAGCAATTGAACTATTTAAAGATGAATTGATATGGTATTTTACAGAATATAAAGATAGTTTATAGGTGATTATATGAGTTATATTATAACAAGCATTATATCAGCTATTATCGGCTATTTTGTGGCTGTAATAATGTATGTAGCTGATGAAGAAAGAGAGTAGGAGATAAACGAATGAAAATATATAAATATTATGTGTTGATTGGATATAAAAGAGAACCAACAATAGAAACTGGTATAGTTGAGGTTGATAAACAGATAAAAACACAGCAAGATATAAAAAAATTACACAAATTGATTGCAGAAAAAATAGATACAAAGCAAGAAGATTTTATTATTTTATCGTTTTCATATATGGGGAGAAAATAAAATGATAGATTGTAAGAAGATAGCACAAGACATTAAAGATGATTGCAAGAAAAGACTTGCAAAGATTGAAAACAAAGACTATTACTTGAAAATCATTCAAGTAGAAGGTGACGAAGCTAGTAATGCTTATACAAAAGGCAAGAAAAAAGATTGTGAAGAAATAGGTTTAAAATGTAAACACGTGTTGTTGCCTAATAAATCTAAATGGTATCATGTGGATGGTTCTATTGTTGAAAGTGGAATAGACGATAATTGTATAGGTATCATTTTACAGTTGCCATTGCCCACATATTTAAAAGAACATGAAAGTTATTTACTACAACAAATACCAAAACATAAAGATGTAGACGGTTTCAAAGAAGATAGTCCATTTCAGCCTTGTACACCAAAAGCAATTATGCACATCATACATAAAGAATATGGCAGTGTTGACGGAAAAGTTGTTACAGTAGTCGGCAGGGGAAAACTTGTAGGCAGACCACTTATTAAAATGCTCGATAAAGAAAATGCAACAGTAATTTGTTGCAATTCGCACACAACCAAAGAAAATTTAGAAAAAATTCTTAACAATAGCGATGTTGTCATAACGGCGACAGGACAGCCAAATACAATTTTAAAAGATATGGTCACTAATAAAAATATAGTTATTATAGACACAGGTATTACAAAAGATGAAAACGGAAAGCTATGTGGTGACTGTGATAAGGAATTATACAACTATATGGATAAAATTACTTCAGTGCCAAAAGGTGTTGGCTTAGTTACAAGAGCAATGTTAATGCAGAATTGTGTTGAAGCAATAGAAAACATAGAAAAGGAGAAATAAAATGAAATTATCAGAATTAAAAAATGGTGCAGTTGTTGAAATAAGAAATGGAGAAAGATTTTTAAAAGTGGATAATACATTTCTTGATTTAAACATGAATGGCTTGTATATGCCAGCAGATATATATAATGAAAATTTAAGATACCCTCGTAACAGTGATTATGATATAGTAGCAGTAAATAATAGTGTGAAAAATAATAGAGGTTATTTAAATGGTGCATTATACGATGTTTATAAACGTAATAAATGGACTTGGGAAGAACCAAAATCAATTCTCACAGATAAAGAAAAAGAATATTTAAAGGCTGTGTGTAAACCTTTTGAAGTAGAATATATAAGAAAGATAAAAGGTTACTTTGTAGATAGTGTGGGTGAATGTATCGCTATTGACATAAATAATTATTATTTTAATAGCTGTCACGATTCTATATGTTTACCATACTTTGAAGAAAACACAATGTATAAAGGTATGGAAGTTGATAGAGTATATACACCTAAAGAATTGGAGATATATTAAACAATGAAAGGGTTAGAAAATGAAAATAAATAAAGATTTTAAAAATGAAATTGATACAAGCTTTAAAGAAGCTGATTATATTGGGAAGAAAATACTTATAAGAATTTTAATGTTTGTTTTAATTTTGGGTTTATTAGGCTCTTTTGCTGGGGTATATTATAAAAAATGGGCAGTTAACAAAAATAGAGAAATTTTTAAGCAATCAATAACATATACAGAGTCGGTTGCTAGTTTTTTAGCAAAATCATATAAAGAATATAATCAAGCAGAAGATGAAATATCTAAAAAAGCAATTATGGACTATGTTATTCAAAGATATCCAAACTTGGATATTGAAGATATCGATAATGTAGATTTAAGAAAATTTTATAAACAATGTATGAAAGGAATTTAATTATGAAAAATAAAATTTTTAAATTGATTTTAAGTGTAGCAGTTATTGGGATGTTTTTTACAGGGTGTACAGATACGTCATCGTACACAGAAAGAGCGTATACTGAACAAATTAAACAGCAAAGCCAAAACACTGTTGGACTACCAGAAATTATAAATTTTTTTGAGATGGCACAACTTAAAGACTTATACGAACTTAGAGATGATCCAAACCTTATTTGTTATTGGTATACTAAAAATAATATGACTGGTAAATGGGTATATGAAGGTCAATGTGTAGGATATGGCATTCCTTACGGCTCATCAATAACAAGCCCAGAAAATTATTTTTCATCATCTAATGGTGTGGCATCTTTACCACAAGCAGAGCCTAATGGATTATACAACAACGGAGTAACAACATCAGCTACATGGATTTTATCAGTGGGAAAAGACGGAACAATAAAACCAAGATATGTTGAACAAGAAATCAGTGTTGTTATGGAAAAAATAGATAAATCAAAATGTGAAGATTGGTCTATTCCAGATAATTATTAAACAAAGATTTTATTCTTGCAATTTAATTCAAAATATGATACAATGAAATTGTGGAAATGATATATCTCTAATTCTCCAAAATAATGGGCTGTTTTACATCGCCTCCTTAAAATTTAAAATAACCGCTACATTTGATTGTGTGGCGGTTATTTTTTTATAATTAATTATTCGTTTTTGTATTGTTCTTGATACATTTTTGCTTCATTAGCTTTTTCAATATGTTTTTCGTGTAGATAATTGTACACAGCCAACATTGCTTCTGGCGGTTCGCCGTGGTCTTTTCGATATTGTTTTATAATATCGGACACTTTTTCATGCAATACTACTGCTCCATGTCTATATTCATCTGTTGACATACCATAAAAAATTTGTGCAAGTACTGGATTTTCTTCTTTGTACTTTACAGCTAATTTTGCGTATTTTTTAGCGTCGTCTATTTCATCGTTTATCATTTCAGATAACATTTTAATTATTTTCATAGAACCACCGCCTTATTGTTTTAAAACTGTAACAGTCATGTTGTCAACAGTTACATCAGCACCAGTAACAACAAAAGATAGAGTAGAGCCACAACAAGTTAAGTTACGAACAGGCAATATAATTGGTAAAACTGTCTGGTCTGATGTGCCAGCTACTGTTATTGTTGATTGGCCACCGATTACGTCAACTCCATCTTGTTGCAATGAAATTGTAATAGGTCCAGTGGAAGCTGCAGCAATTGTAGCAACTGCAAATACGAAGAAATTTCCTTTACCCAAAATCTTGATTGTGTTGCCATTTTGAATAATATTACAGCCAGTTTTAAAAATAGTGTCACCAACAGGTACAATCCCACCATTAACAACAGGTGTATCAGTAGTAAGTGCGGTATATAGTAAAGTTTCACACATTTTTATTTCTCCTTTATAATATAGGGTAGGACGTTTGTCCTACCCATAAAATTTAGCCGAATAGGGCATTAAACATTCATGCCAGTACAACCACATCCGTTATATTGAGCATAAGGGCTAGAAGTAATATAGGCAGGCACAGGACAAGGTCTTAATTGGTTAATAAGATATGCATTCTGTGCACACTGTGATTGCTGAAACTGTAAATCAGTTACCTTATCACGCAATGCTTGAACTTCATTTTGTTGAATTAAAGCACGTGTTGCTTCACCTTCGGCGTGAATACCTGCTGCTAAATCTTTTATCGCAAGCTGTGTATTGCAGCAACAATCTGCAATCTGTGTTTGCAATGCTCTACCTTCGGTTAAAATGCTGTTGTTAAGTGCGTAAGTGCTATCACAAATACCATTGCCAATACTTGTTATTCTAGCACCTAGAGCGTCGAAGTGTTGGTTTGACAAGATTTCCTGACTGACAGCGTCATTTTGACGGCTATTGCCACCAAAACCACCCATGCCAAAGAGGAATAAAAATAAAATAATAATCCCGACAATGTTATCACAAAGGCTTTTTATCCTTTGTTTCTTGTACTTTTTGTTCGTACAAGTTCAGCATATCTTTTCATTTTATTACTTTATTATCAATAAAATGTCGCGGCCTCGTGGGTAGATTATATCTTTTCACTACCTATGCGTTGCCCCTGACTATGCTTTGCATAGCCTTCGGTTCGGATTAGCATTTCAGCCTTCCCGCTTAATTCCGCGATTTACCCATGGCAGATTTCTACCATGCACCTCCGCCAAAGCCTTCTGCTCCACCGTCTGTTACAGCTTTAATATCTGCGAGACTATAATTTTCCATCATTTAAAAATTCCTTTCTAAAAAAATATATATATAAACTGCGTGCACTCAGTTTATTTCATAAAACTTTGAAATGTGTTTGCCATTTGCGACAACTGCTGGAACTGTTGTTGTGACATTTTTCCAGACTGTAAAAGTTGTTCCACTTGTGCTTTTGCTCCTTGCGGTGTTATCCCTTTAGCAAACTGTTGAAATTGTTGTATCATCTGCATAGGGTTATTCATTGACATCGTCTGTTGTGGTGTTGTTGTGTTTTGACTTAACATTTTTAGTATTGGATTGTTCATTTAATAATTCCTCCAGTTTTGATACTCTTTGTTCAAGTGATTTTGTGTCAATTTGTGGTTCAGCTTGATATGGTGCTATTGTATATGGTGTCAACGTTGGATATCCTGCCCCATCTGTTGATTTAAACCATATTAGTGGTGCTGTTTCATCAAGTAACAAAATACTGCTATTTGGTGGCATATTATAGGCTTTAGCACCATTTTCGCCGTTTACTTTTATAATTTCTTGTTTTGGCTGAAAATCTTGTTGCATGGTGTTTAAGCGTTGTGCATAAGGGTTGTATGGTTGTGTGTTATAATAGTTTTGTGGCAAGTAATTGTTATACATCGTTTTTCACCTCAAAATCTTTTTTAATTAAACCCATATCTTCAAGTTCAATAAGAATTGTGACAAGCCATAAATATGGTACATTTTTTAATACTTCACTATTTTTTATTAAATTAGAAATGTTTATCATCAATAGCACTTCCTTTGTAATTTCTAATGAAATTGTACAATAAAAAAGACAATCTGCACATTGACAGACTGTCTTTATTTTGTAGTTATTTATAATCAATCAAAATTGGAATTAACTCGCAATATTTCCAAGCTTGCTGTATCTTAACAAGACCTTTTTTCTTATGTTTTGCGACAAAATCTCGGCTGACTTGTAGTCTTTCGGAAGCTTGTTCTTCTGTGACATCATCTACGCAACATATAAATACGCATTCTCGCTCTTTTTCGGTTAAGCTAACATAAGTCATAGCAAAATCTAAAATGTGTTTATAGGGCGATTTTAAAGCTTTTAAAACGATTTCTCTATCTAACAAAAAAATCACCTTGCTTTGAATTTGTAATTTTTGATTTGCGTGTTTTATTTTTTACAGGTTTGTTTTTGCTGGATATTTTTGTTTTTGTTACTCTGCTAGTTGTTTTCTTAACAACTTTCTTTGCGTATGCCATTATTCGTCACCACCAATCATATAACTATTATTATCACCAGCATTAGCAATTCCATTGTCTCCTGCTTCTGCTTCATAAGTGTATTCTTCAACAACTTCTTCAACTGTTTCTTTTTCAATTACCAAGCTTTCTTGATAATCAAAATATCTGTACACTGAGTTTAAGGCAATAAAAGAACTGCATAAAATCAAAACAGACAAAACAATTGTTAAACAGATAATTAGTATTTGCATTGTTTTTTGTTTTTTAAGATAGCGTTCTTTATCTTGAGTAGCTATTTTCGCCACTTGCTCTGCAATATATTCGTTTTCTGTGGATAAAATTCTTTTTTCAATATTTGTTACTTTATTTTCAATATCTTTTAAACTTGCCATTATATCCCCCATTTAACAGCCAACAAACCTAAAACAAGTAATATTGCCCATTGTGCAACTGTATTTAATATTAAATCATACCTTTTACCAGGTTTACTTTTTAACTCTGCAATATCAGATTTTATATCTTTTAAAGTGTCTAAAATCTGTTTTTGTTGAGTATCTGAAACGCCTTGTTTATATAGGTTTTCTTCATTGTTTTTGTAAAATTCTTTGTGTTGTTCGCTGTTTTTTTTAATTTCATCTTGTAATGCCGAAATTACATGTTCATATTTACATTCGTTGCATTCTGCCATTTAACCACCCCATTATACTGGCTTGTTTCGTGACATTACACGTTCACTATCTTTAATGCCTTTTGTTGTAGGGTCATTAAAAACACCCCCAATAGCCACAATAACAGAAACTATCATATATGGGTTTGAAATAAGGTTTTTTAATGCTTCTCCTACCAATTGCCATGATGTGAGCATTTCTGGGTTAACTCCCATTGCTGTAAAGATTACACCAAGTAGTCCAATCCAAAACATAGGATTTTTTAATCTTACTGGAATGTTAATTTTCATAATATTATTACCTTTCTTTTTTATATAAATTAAAGACTATTAGTCTTTTTCACGAATTTTACTGTAAACTCTTTTTGCTTCTTCTTGTGAAAAGCCTATATCAACAAGATTTTTTATTGCATTTTGTTTTACAGTACCAGGAATTGTTTTATTCCTAAAATCTTTTTTGCCTTCTGTATTATCAATAATTTCTTTTGCTACAAAATAATTAGCTACATTTTCTGGTGAATAATTCAAGTAAACTTTTTTTATTTTTGTTTCAAGTTCTTTTTCACTATTTACACCAAGACTTTTTAATGTTTCATAATCTGCAATTTGCTTAGCGTTATCATAAATATTTTGAATAATCTTAGATTTTTGGTCATCATTTAATTTATTATAAGCCTTTGACTGCATAAATGCTTGAACATCACTGTATGAGTTTTCGCCCATAACCTTTTGATATGCTGAATATTCTTTATTATCAAGGTTATAATCTTTCCCGTTCCTTGTTATAGTGTAGATTGCTTTTCTAGGAAATATGTTTTCATTACCTAATTTTTCATAAATACGATTTATTTCTTTGTCAACATTTGATTGTTTGTAAATCGTTGCTTTACCAGGATTAACATACTGACTAATTATCGCTTGCCCCGTGCTATCATCTCTTTTTATTTCTCTCCCCCAAGTATCATAAGAAGCTGGTAATGTTTTACTTAAACCAGGTATTTTGCTTTTTACAGTGTCTAATTGGCTTTTAATAGTGTTACCTTTTGAAAATGTTGAACGCTGTGTAGTATCAATTACTCTTGCAGTTGACCCTAATGCTGACGGAATAAATCCACTTGGTATTTCTATAAATTCATTTACAACATTTTCGGTTTTTGAGCCATTGCCTCCCAATATATCGCTTATAGATTGTAAAGGTGAGATATTAAGCCATGCGTCGCCAGATGAATAAATTGCTTTTTTTGCAGTTTCAAAAGGTGATTTGCCTTCACTTTCAGCAATAGTCGCACCAATTATTAAAGGAATAGCGGCAGGTTGTGCCCAGTCATAAGACATATAAACATTACCTATTTTAACAGCAAAAGGTTGTATGCCTTGTTGTTTTTCAAAAGCAGATTTTTTTCTGTTTTCTGGACTTGCACCAGTTATAACGCCTTTTCTTGCAAGAAACGCACCTAATGCAATTAAAGCAGTACCAGTTAAGTTTTTACCCAATTCATCTATAATTAGATTAGCATCTGCACCATTTTTAGCTTTTTTAAAAGTGCTTATTATTCCAGCAGGTGAATAATCAATGCCACGCATTGCTACGTTTGCAGGTGTTTTAGTAAACGGCAAGATTACTTCACCAACTCCATAACCTGCGTCATTAAGTCCCTTTTTTATTTTACTTAATGTTTCACTTAGCACTGTATCATCTTTAAATGTTGCCCTTAATGCTTCTTGATAAGCTAATGTTATAGCTTCTGGTGGCACATCATCAACATTCTTAATACCTTTAGCTTGAATATAAGAGCCTAAACGAGATTTAAAAGCCTTTTCGACAAAAGGTGTATCCCCTTTGTCTAATAAATCGTAAGTAACATTACGCAATGTTTCCATTATGCCAGCATTGTCTTTGCCAAGTTTAGCGTTTATATTTTCAAGTACACCAGGGAATAAATTGTTAAATACTTGTGTTGGTTTACCTTCTTTAAAAACTTGCTTGTCAATGTTTAAAGTTTTACCAGTTTCTAAATATTTGTTAGTATCTTCCAAACTGCCTTTTACACCATTCCATACATCATTAGCTAGATTTTTTGCGTTTTTTGTTACCAATAAAGCTTGATTAGGCTTAAAGTCTTTATTCATAATGCTGTATGCGTTTTGCATAATTGCAGATGATTTATAACTTAAATCTGTTAAAGGTTTTAAAAATGCGTTAGATATAATATTTCGTACATTTGTTCTAGGGTTTAATAACCAGCTAACACGCCTAAATTCAACTAATTTTTCAAGTAAAGTAGATGGATATTCTTTTGATAATCTTTTCCCTACTGTGTCAAAAGCATTTTTAATAGCTTCACTGTCACCGGGCTTAATATTTTTAAACATTTTAAATTCTTCATCTGTAAGGTTAAAGTCTTTCCATTTACCTTTAAATTTTTTTAAGCCCTCAGCGTTAAGTTTATCTAAATCTCTCTGTAAATAACGCATTGCAGTTGTTGGGTCATTCTTTAAAAGTGCAATTGCTGCTGCTTGCGTAAATTGTCCAGACTTTGTAAGTGCTTCACTCATTCGACGGACAACATCAACAGCTTCATCTTTTTTGCCTTGCTCTATATATATATTAGCAAGTTCATTTCCTAATACAATAGCTTCTGGATTTCTAGTTTCAATTTGTTTATTAAATTCATTAACGGCATTTTCAAAGCCACTATCTAATATATCATTAGCTTTTTGTATGGTATCTTTGTTATGTGCAACTTTATACAAAGCTTCTTCATCAATTAAAGCGTCGCTAAGTTCTTTTGATGTACCGACTTTTTTAGCCAAAGTGTCCTCGTAACTTCTTCGCCTTAAATCTCCAGTAAGAGTATCATCTATTGGTGGAGTTGTTTCTAACTTTGGCAATGGTTCAACTTCTTTTGCAATAGATTTGTTTGTAACATCATCTATGCTCTTTAAATTTGGTTTATTTACTATGTTTTCATCAAGTTTAGGAATATCACTATCAATAATTTCTTTGTTTAAATTATCGGCAATTTGAGGCTTTACAATAGATGTTTCAAGCTCTTTAACGGATTTTGCCCCTACACTATCAGCAAGTGCCGATTTTTGTATATTGTCCATTTGCTCTAAAGCTTTTTCAGCAATTTCAACTTCTTGCTTATTTAATTTTCTTGTTTTAATCGCTTTAAATATTCCACCTAAAGCTTCACCACCAAGATTATAGCCTATATTAGTGGCAATATTTTTTAACGCTTCTTGTGATATTTCGCCAGCTGTTTTCCCTTTATATGCGTTACTTATTGCTTCTGGTGCTGTATCTAATGCAATATCAAGCAAAGTATCGCCAATTACATTTTTAGCAACTTTCCCAGCGACTTCTGTTGCGATTTTACCCCCAGTAGCTTTTGCGACGCCTTTTCCAATTATACCACCAATACCAGAAGATACAGCACTGACACCAGGAATACCACCAGCTATTCTACTGCCAACTGCATATTGCCCTAATTTGCCAGCTGTATAACCAGCACCATAAGCAATAGGGTTTTGTGTTTTTTGTGCGTCATAATATTGTTGAGATTGTTTATCGTAATATTCTTTATCAATGTTTGGATTTACCATTGCCGTTAAATCTGTAAAAGGTTTAAAACTTCCACCTATACCTTGTGCAAACTGTCCTTTTAAAGTAGATTTATTTTTTAAGTTTGTCATTAAATCGTACTTTTCCATTGCTTTTGGGTCATCTTTAAATTTTCCAGAATTAAAATCTTTTTTCAATTGTTCTGCATAGGCTCTAGCTTCTTTTAACTCATCTTTAGTCATTTTATAGTTTGGAGAAACATACCTTTGCATTTTTTCTTCAACTGTTTCCACTTTTGGTAAAGCAAGTTCAGTTTTATTTATTTGTGGTATTTCACGATTATAATATCTTTCTTGAAAAGCTGAATAAGCAGGGCTTGCCTGTACTTTTGCACTATCCCACTCAGCTTTTTTAGCTAGATAACGGGACAGAGTGTCTGTCCCATCATAGCTATATTCACTTTGATTATTATTTGATTTTAATTTTCTTAATTCGTCTAAATCAACCATAAAATCACCTATTACAACAATCCTAACTTATCAAGCAAATCTGCGATAGCTTGGTCTTGTATGCCTTGTCGGCTTAAATCGTTTGCTATTTCTTGTGCCGTTCCACCTTGATTAAATAAAGTTGTTGCTCGTTTATATGCAGCAGTTTTTGTTATATCTGGTGCAGTGCTTTTTGATGAGCCACCACTTGAACGTGTCATTTTAGGTAAAAAACTAGCATAAGTTTGTATTAGTCCGTTTGTATAATCTCTTTCTGCTGCCATACTTGCCGCTGCTTCATCTGCTTCGGCTGCTGCAATTGCATTTAATTTATCTTGCTCAAGTGCTCCTAATTGATTAAGTTTTGCTTTTTCAATGTCCGTCCTATTATTACCATAAGCACTTTTTAAGCCAGCTAAAGAACTTTCAGTTGCTCCACCACTAACACCCATTGCTTGCATTTGTTGACCAAGTGCATTTTCATCTTGCATTCTTCTAATGTAAGCTTGACGCTGTGCGTCTAATGTTGCGTCATTTAACTTATTTACTCCACTATCATAAGCACGGTTTGCAGCGTCAATTCGACCTTGTTTAATTCTTTCTCTTTCTGCTCTTTCTCTTGCTCTCTGCTCTTCTTGCAAAGCTAATATTTGGTTAAAATAAGCTTGTTGTGCAGAAAAAGGGTCATAGCTAGGACTTTGCTGTTGTGGTCTTGTAGGTGCTGGTGTTGGCTTTTGTGGTTGTGGTGCTGGTGTTGGTCGCCATGGTTTATACAATAAATCCATAGGATTTTTAAAATTAGGATTTTTTGGAATAGCTTCCAAAGGGTTTTTATATACTGCATAATTTGCCATTGTATCACCTCTTTATATAATTATACTATATTTATATGGTTTCTTCAATAATTAAAATTTTAATATAAATTCTTTTATTTGATTTATTTTGCTTTGTAATTCTTTGCTTTTTGATTTTTCAAATAGCAATTCATTGTTTATTTTCAAAATTTCGTTGTCAGCTAATGTTATTTTTTGAGTTAATTCTTTTATCTGTAATTTAAGTGTTTTACATTCTTCACATTCTTTAATTGGTGGTTTTGGTGTTTCAACATAATCTTTAATACCAACATTTAAAGAATTGCATTTTCTTTCAATAACTATTTTATCACCATAAGATACATAAGCTGATGTTGTAATAAAACCATTTTCGACTTGATTATTATTTATGCCAAGCTTTTCAAGTTCTTTAATAATTGAGTTAATATCGCCAATGCTTGCTTGACCTATAACAAGTTTAGTTGGTTCTTTTGATAAAACACTTTCAAAAGGTTTATTAAATCCGTTTAACCCTTTTTCTTTAATAATTGTTTCATAATCAACAAAACAATTATTTAAATCAACGTTGCCATTAATTCCTGGTACAGTTCCTTTTGATGTGTATTGGTGCATGCTACAAGCTATTTTTTTATCATAAAGCAATCTATAATCTGCTTTCCACAAAGTGTATTTACTACTTAAATAATTTGTATTAAATTTAGTTTGTAACCACACTGTATAGCTATAATATCCTACAAAATAGCCTTGTTTTTCAATTGTTGAGCAAAATACATCAACTATATCAGTAAGCTGTTGTTTAGTCAATTTGCCTTGTCTTTCGTTGTTTTCAACATCATAAAATACTGGCAATTCAAATTGTTTACCTTTCATAAGGCTTAAGCAAAATTCAGCTTCTTTTTTTGCTACTTCTACATTGTCGGCAGCGGAATAATAATATACACCAACTGGGCAACCTACCGCCTTAAATCCTGCGTAATGTTTTTCAAAATAAGGGTCTATGCCCATATCTTGTTTACCCCAATAAGTAATACCGATACGAAGTATTACTCCGTCAATATTTTGTGCAACTGTTTTATAATCTACATTTGGTTGGTATTTTGAAATATCAAGTATTTTCATATTATCACCTCATTTATAAACCAAGTTTATTTAGTTGTTCTTCAATATAAGTTCTTTTGCCAAGTTTAAAGATAATTCTATCTTCATATTTTGCAGGTGTTTCTGGACTTTCATTTTCTATTAAAACACTTTCAACCCCACATTTAAGCTTTAATACATAACCATCATAAATATTAGAAAAAGGTTGTGGTCCTTGTAAAAGATATTCACTTTCTAGTATTGTCATTGGAATTTGGTCGTTTATCAGTGTAATTTCTTTTAAATTATCTTCTACAGATAAAACTTCATTAAGTTCATCAATACTTATTGTGCTTGTATCACATTCAAAAGTCAGTGTTCTTCTGCTTGAACCATTGTAATATTCTTCTGCTTCTATTGCTTTTAAATAATCTAATTCTTTGCTATTTTTAAATTTAATTTTCATAATATCACTCCTTTAGTGTGCTTTTATTTACAGTAAATGAATAAGGGGCTGTAACCAATGTTGCAATTGATACATAATATTGCCCAGATATTCCTTGAACATCTAACGATATTTTTAATGAATCGCCCGTTCTCTTATCAATTGTTGTTTGTGCTAATCTAATAGCGTTGTTGTGAGCGTCAGTTAAATTGTTGTATATGCCAAAATAAAAATTATTAGTATATATCCCCTGTGGGCAAGAAATATCTAATTCAATAGTGTTAA
This sequence comes from Oscillospiraceae bacterium, assembly GCA_020024185.1. GTDB lineage: Bacteria > Bacillota > Clostridia > Oscillospirales > Ruminococcaceae > RGIG3102. Next base: position 35,759 of record JAHHUD010000010.1, read on the forward strand.
ACTGTGTTACATCTATTTTATTTATTGTGTTTTTCTTTTGCCATTTTCCAAAATTATTAAACAAAATGCCTTGTTCATTTATAGGTGCTTCAACTGCCGATAAGCTTGTAAATTGCATTGTTGAACCCCAACCACCAGTAATTTCAGTAAATTGGTTGTTTTTATCCAACAATTCACCATTCCAAGCTGAATATATTAAATGGTTTGCTGTTCCGTTCCAGTCATAAAGCTTTTTAATATTTCGGTTCACTGTTCCGTCCCAGTCAACTATTTTTTTATTTTTTATTTTAGTGGTTCCGTTCCAGTCAAATACTGCCATTTTTACTCCCTTTCAAACACAAGTATACTTGTGCTTACTTCTGCACCTAAATTATCAGTAACTCTAACATTTC
>JAHHUD010000100.1 GCA_020024185.1 Oscillospiraceae bacterium
ATTTCTTTATAGGTTTGAATGTTGTGCTTTTTCTTGTATCGCTCCACACGGATTCCATAATAAAGTCCGACTACAGCAATTATTCCCCAAACCACCAATCCAATCCAATCGAGTAATTTACTCAGAGGAATCGGCAAAACAAGCATCATGATAAACAGTACGGTAAAAATAGTACTATTCCTCTGAAACTCGGCTTGCTCTTGTTCAGTTATTTCCCTTTTCATCATGTTTATATCTCCTTTGATAAGTTCATCGATGGAGATTTTAAACAATTCACTCATCATCAGCAAACTCTTAATATCTGGATAAGTTTTGTTATTCTCCCAGTTAGAAACAGACTGACGGGTTACGAAAATTTTCTCAGCCAACTCATCCTGAGAAAGTGCAAGGGCGTTGCGATAATTTTTTATTTGTGTACCGAGATTCATGTACTGTACCTCCATTCGTCAAGTCGAGTTTAACAGATACGGTAGCTAATTTGCAATCAAAGGTGTTTTACATTGTCATTTTTAAATCTGTCAAATAGCTTTTACACGGGAAAGAGAGTTGCAAAATTAGAAAGTATTCCCTATGCAATAGCTTAAACTGTTAAGAAACTTTGATAATCTTAACACTTTATCTTTTTCATAATTATATCATAATCTACTGAATTTGCCGACTATTTTTATGAGTTGTGTTATTTACTGTTGCGAAAAAGTTTTGGTGGGTCTCTTCCAAAAGCCTTTTCATAGTAAAAGACAGAGCGTTTATATTGCTCCCACTATCAAACAAAACAAAAAATCAGTGGTAATCTTGAAGGATTACCACTGATAGAAGGTTATGAGCAAATTATCTCGGCATCACCAGATGAAAGAGTTTTCATGTTTTATGAATTACTTCCTAATATAGTGTATGCAAAATCAAGAAATTTTTCTTTTATATAATTAAAATTTTATCTTGAATAGGCCCGTATATTTTAAGTTTTTTATCAGCAGTGATGTGTACATCAAACTCAAGGCGAACACCATATTTATCGGTATATATGCCCGGCTCAACAGAAAATAAAGTATTTGGAAGTAAAAAACGGTCATCGTGTGTTTCAAAATTATCAAGATTTGCACCAATTCCATGACAGTTATGTCCGATGTTATGTCCTGTTCTGTGCATGATATATTGAGAAAGATTAAGACTGTCAAAATAATTATATAAATATGCGTCAACTTCACAGCCAGAAATATTTTCATTTTGGTCTAATCTTGACTGTATTAAATCAACTGCCTTTTTGCGTGCAGTGTTTACAATGTCAAAAAGCTTTTGATATTCTGCGTCTATATTGTCGCCAACATTCATACACCAAGAAATATCATAGTAAATAGCGTCTTTTTCCGGTAATCTGCCGGCTATATCTATAATTAGACGACTGCCTTCCTTTATTTCTTTTGAGCCATTTTTTGCAGGCTCATATCCAGGGTCACAAGCATGCTCATCAACACCCAAAAATACAGGGGAGTCCATATAAAGTGGTTCATTGGAAATTAATCTGTTCATTTCCTGCAATAACAACCATTCGTTTATTTTATTTCCATGGGAAATATTATCACGTATCCATTTAAAAGCATTATCTAAAACTCTGTGAATAATAACTCCGGCTTTATAGTGAGATTGAATTTGTTGGTCAGTAAGTACTGCGCCAAAATGTTGCAATAAATTTGCAGATGAAACAACTTCTACACCAAAGCTTTTTAAATATTCAATTAAACCTGCGTCCATAGAACTTGCAACAGGAACATTTCCGTTTGGAGAATACTGGCAGGCAATTTTCATACCTTTAGAAAAAATTTGACTTAAAACCTGTTTTTGCTCTTTTATTCCTTTATATAAAATCAACTTACCGTCAAGATGATTTAAAAGCAAAGGTTCGATGGCAGAAAGCACCTTTACAGGCTCGCTGTCTGCGGGAATAAAATAAAACAACCTTCTTGTGCATTTTCTGTCAGTTAAGTTTAATAAATCTTTTGTAATAAAGTCATGTCCGTGAAAATCAGTGAACAACCATCCATCAAGATTATATTCTTTTAATAAAGATTGAACGTATTTAATATCCATATTTTATGCTCTCTTATTTGAAATAATTTTCTTGTAAGCTGATGTAACAGGTAAATAAAGAAGCGCTGTGCCTATAACTGTAAATACAGCATTTATAATTGTTGCAGGAATAGAAGAAAGCTCTGCAATAAATGCAGCTTGGAGCGTGCTGCCTAAAATTACAAGCTGAATAACATTCCAAATAAAATCAACAAAAATATTTGTAAAACCATATAAAGCTGCACACAAAACGGCAATAGATAGTTCTTTTTTAGGGTCGTTATTTGCATGTTTTTTCATTGTTGAAAAAACATAACCAACTAAAAGACATTTAATTATAGTGCTGACAACAACATTAGGGATTGCGTGTATGTATCCGTTTACAATATCAAATATAACAAGACCTATTATAGCGGATACAGTGGCTCTTTTGCCACCAAGACAGACAATGCTGAGCATAACAAAAATATGCCCCAAATGCAAAAAAGGTGTGCCGACAGCAGCAGGCAACGGAATACGAAAAGATTGAATACCAAGATAAATTACAGCTGCAAAAAAAGCAGTGGCAACAATTGTTCTTGTTTTTTCTGTTTGTGTGTTATACATAAAAAATCCCTCTTAACTAATATTATTATAATATAAAATATTATATATTTTATTGGTAATAGTTAAATATCCAAAATGAGAAGAAAATATATAACCAGATTAAATAATATATAAATTTCTTAAAAAAGGATTTAGTTTTTATCATATTTTAATTATTCAATTTTTTATATGAATTGGTAAATAAAATGAATAAAAATTAAATATAAAAATTAAAAATATGATTAAAAATCACCGAGTGTATGACACATTATTTAGAGTATAATATCGATATAGTATTGTTAAATAGAATAAAAAAAGAGAACTGCACAAAACAGTTCTCTTTGGTGCACCATCAGGGACTCGAACCCGGGACCCACTGATTAAGAGTCAGTTGCT
>JAHHUD010000101.1 GCA_020024185.1 Oscillospiraceae bacterium
TATGGAGATGTATCGAAGTGGTCATAACGGTGCTGACTCGAAATCAGTTGTGTCCATTTGGGCACCGTGGGTTCGAATCCCACCATCTCCGCCAAACAAGTGCTTTTTAAGGTACTTGTTTTTTTATGTAAAAAACAAAAAGTAAATAAAAGGGATTTGAACCCGAGAGGGTTTTGGCGTAGAGAAAACAGTGTGGTACACTGTTTTTAGCCAAAAGAGCGAAGCGTAAAGCGAAGCCAGATAGTATGCAAGGCGAAAGCCGAAGCAGACGGCGAATCCCACCATCTCCGCCAAACAAGTGCTTTTTAAGGTACTTGTTTTTTTATGTAAAAAACAAAAAGTAAATAAAAGGGATTTGAACCCGAGAGGGTTTTGGCGTAGAGAAAACAGTGTGGTACACTGTTTTTAGCCAAAAGAGCGAAGCGTAAAGCGAAGCCAGATAGTATGCAAGGCGAAAGCCGAAGCAGACGGCGAATCCCACCATCTGTGCCAAACAAGTACTTTTTAAGATACTTGTTTTTTATATAATAATAAATATATATTCTTAACATTAAATAATATGTAATATTTTTATTATTAAGTTTACATTTTGTTTTTGTGGTGGTATAATAAACACTAATATAATTTTAGTTTATATTCATTAAGTAAAATAATGATATTAAATTAAAAAATAATAAACGCTATAATGGAGAAAAAAGATGAGATACGAAGTAACAAAAGATATTGAAACAGGCAATATTAGTATTGACAGAGAACACAAAGAACTTTTTGATGCAGTGAATCGTCTTTTAGATGCTTGTGCAAATGGTAAAGGACGCAAGGAAGTTTCTGAGACAATTAAATTTTTAAACGATTATGTATACAAACACTTTGACCATGAAAATCAATTGCAAAAACAACATTCATATCCAAATATGGTTGCACACTATCGTTTTCATGAAGATTATAAAGCAAAATTGTTTGAAATTATCAACCCAATTTCAACAAGAGAGGCTACTGTTATGGACTTATCAAAAATAAATTCTCATGTAGCAGCTTTGATTGCTCATATTAAATCAGAAGATAAAAAACTTGCTCAATTTTTAAATAATAAATAACCATAATAAAATTTATCACTGTGAAAATTATTTCACAGTGATTTTTATTGTAATAAGCAAAGTTTATAAAATCCTATTTTATAACATAAATAAAGCATATTTCCTACTTCTTTACTTTTTTATTTATTTTGATTATAATATAATTTAGTCTAAAATTTATGTAATTATGTGGTGAACTTATGGAAAATGAAAAAAAGGGATTAAATCCGGTTGATTTTCTCCTTTCTATCTTTAAATATTCTATTGCAACATGGATTAATTTTATTATATACGGAGTTTCGTTGTTACTTGTTGCCTGGTTTATCCCGGCTGATGTATGGGGACAGCTAGATATATTTATATCTACATCAACATTTATTATGAATATCTGTACACTGGGGCTAGACCAGTCACTTATACGATTCTTTAACGAGCCACCAGAACCATTAAACCAAGGAAAATTATTTGGGGCTTGCTTTGGAATATCTTCAATATTTCTTGCAATAACATTTCTAGTATGCTTTTTTGTTTATCCTCAGCAAATGCTTGGAATATTTTTTGCAGAAAGTTTGCCAAATATTTATGTTTTATATTTGTTTGTAAATGCTTTTATGGCTATGATTGGCAGATATGTAAATATTGTATATCGCATGTCTGGTAGTATAAAATTATACACTTTAGAAAGTGTACTAATGCAATTTATCACAAAAGCCTTCTTTATTGTTGGTGCTTTTTTCAGTGCAGATTTAAATACTTTAGTACTGTTTACTGTTGTTGGTATGTCAGTTTTTGGGATTGCATTTTTATTTGTTATAAAGTCTGACATATCTTTTTCAAAATCTGTGATTTGCACAAAAGCAAATGCACAAATTTTGCCTTATGGGCTTGCACTTATGCCAACAGCGGTTATGTTATGGATTAACAGTTTGTTTTCAAAAGTTTATATGTCAAAAACAATAGGAACAAGCCAAGCCGGTGTATTCAGTATGGTAAGCACCTTATCAAATGTTGTGGCGATTATTCAAGCTGGATTTTCAACATTCTGGAGTGCATTTATATATGCCAACTATAAAACAGAACAAGAAAAAATTAAACAGGTACATGACTATGTCACATTCCTTATAGTAGAATTTTTCTGTATAATTGTAATGTTTGAGGATATACTTTTCTGGATTTTAGGACATGAATATGCCTCTGGTATAGAGGTGTTTCCGATAATGGTTTTAGTGCCGGTATTTTTGACTATCAGTGAAACTACGGTATATGGCATTTCCATAGCTAAAAAACCTATATTTGATACGATAGGTATTGCTTTATCTGTTATAACAAATATTATTTTTATAATGCTTTTTGCACCATCTTACGGCATTCATGGTGTATGTTTAGCTCTTTGCTTATCAAACTTTATAATGTTCTTATTTAGAACAGTTGTAGCACAAAGATTATACTGCTCTATTCCAAACGCAAAGCGTACAACGATAGTATGTATATTATTATTTGTAATCACATATTTTGGCACAATATGGGCGCACAATTTTGTCCTTAAAGCTTTGGCTAGCTTTATTGTTGGGGTTATTTATATTGTAATTTATAGAAATCAAATAAAAAGTGCAATAGACCTTGGCAAAGAGTTATTATCCCAATATTTGAAAAAATAATAAAAAGCTATCTCTTATGAGATAGCTTTTTTATTTA
>JAHHUD010000102.1 GCA_020024185.1 Oscillospiraceae bacterium
CCATTAAGATATATATTTTCTCTTGCAGTAAGGTCCATATCAAATCCTGCTCCAAGCTCTATAAGAGGAGCTATTGAACCTGTAATGGATATATTACCTTTTGTAGGGTATAAAACACCGGCTATGCACTTAAGTAATGTACTTTTACCGCTACCATTTATACCTATTAACGCAACAGAGTCACCTTTTTTTATTTCCAAGTTAATGTTTTTAAGAGCATAAAATTCATTATATAAAAGTTGACCTTTAATGAGTTTTAGCACATATTCCTTTACTGTGTCTGTTCTTTCTTTTGCAAGATTGAACCTCATTGATACATTATTTACTTTTATTACTGTATTTTTATCCATTTTAGACCTCTTAAATATACAAAATAAAATTACGTTGCAATTTACGGAATATTATAATTCCTATTATTAACGCAACAATACCACTCGCAAAGCATGTTATCCATGTTGAAATTTCCGGAACTGTTCCATAAAGTACAATTTCTCTAAAAAAGCTTATATAATAATACATAGGATTTGCTTTAATAATTGGCACTATATTTTCCGGAATAGATTCAATTGGATAAAATATTGGTGTTAAATACATCCAAGCTGTTGTTACAACACCATATAAATGCGTTATATCTCTAAAATATACACTTAAGGAAGATAATATAGTGCCTACACCTGTGCAAAATAATAAAAGAAAGAACAAAGGTATTGGAAAAAGAACAATTGTCCAATGAAATGGTGCTTTTGTAACTAACATTACAATAACAATAGCCACAAGACTAAAGCTCATAGTTACAAAGCTTGATAATACTCTTGAAATTGGGAAAATATATTTTGGTATATATACTTTTTTTATCAATGCACCGTTTTGTAAAACAGAATACATTGCCATATTTGTACTTTCATTAAAAAATCCCCATAAGGTTTGTCCACATATAAGGTATAACGGATAATTTGGGATATCAAATCTAAACATATAGCTAAACACGATTGTCATTACAGCCATCATCAATAACGGATTCAGCAAGCTCCACACATAACCCAGTATGCTTCTGCGATATTTAACTTTTAAGTCTCTAATTATCAATTCATTTATGAGTGGTTTATATTTTTTTAAACCGCTAAAACTACTTCTTCTTTCCAACATATTAATCCTTTCAGGTTAGTCTATATACTCTATTTTTGGATTAAAAAATAATCCTTTAACCATGCTGCATATAAGTACACTACATCTTTTTAATTTATAATTCTTTGCTTTTATTAATATCCTAAATAAATTGAGCATACATTTTGCAAAATAGTAGAAAATTCCTTTTAAACCTTCTTGTCTATACAAATAACCTTCGTTCCTAAACGCATATTTATATCTGTTTATCCTTTCAGGAATATCGGTTGCAATACTGCTACCAGTATTTTCTTTCATTGCGTGTATAACTTGGCTTTGCCCAACCATATAAGATTTTAAACCATTTCTAACTGTTATTCTTCTTGTATACTCTATGTCATCTCCCCATATAAAAAAATCTTTTATAGGTAATCCAACATCAACTATTGTTTTTCTGTTAAATAGCAGTGATACAAATGTTGCTTGTTCAACTTGTATTATTCCATGTTTTAATAAATGAGCATCTTCATAATAACTTTTTCTTATCTTTTGTCGGTTCATCTTACATTCTTTTTCATTTGTCCAAAGAACAACACTTGATAAAAATCCATAATCATTTTCTTTTTTTATAATATTATCTGCCTCAATAAGCTTTTGAAGTGAATCTTCTTTTACAAGACAATCATCATCCATTATCCAAATATATTCATAATCATTTTCAATAGCCCATTTCATGCCTAAATTAAACCCACCAGCACCACCAATATTTTTGCCTGTGTTTTTATACAATACACTATTGTGATTATTTGTATATTCCAATGCCCATTTTTCTGTATCGTCAGTAGATGCGTTATTTACAATAATAATATCACATCTTATAGTTTGATTCTCTAAACAGGATATACATTTTTTCAACATATCTAATCTGTTATATGTAACAACAACAGCTACTATTTTATTCAAATAAAATTCCCCTTTTTAGCTTTTCTTATACATAAACTTTCTTTTTAAAAAGTTAGTTCCTTTTTTAATCCAGTTTTGACTTTCCATATTTATTACTGGCAACTCAATATATTGTATATTATTTGTTATAATCCAAACATCCAAAAGCCTTTCTGATACAAATCCAAAAACCCTTTTATCATAGTCAGAATAAGATGATATGTCCAATCTTTCTTCCAGCTTAAAAAGAACATCAAACAGCCATTCACAATAATTTGAAAACAAATCATTTCTCATTATCATCATGTTAAATCTATGTCCTTTTGTACTATTCATTACAATATTATACGCATCCACATATTTTGGATAAAACTCTTTTAGAATTTCTTCTGTTTTATCCAAATCTATTTTGTGATGCGCATGTATATATTGTTGATATGTTGTTTCTATAAAATAATTTCTTTTTTTAGGTAAAATAACTGGTGCTTTTTTCAGCTTATCTATTATAAATTTTTTATCTGCTATACTCTGCCATTTATCAAATTTATTGTATGCTTTAAAGTGACGTCTATAGTGGCTTAATCCTATGTATTCTGAAGATAAATTCTTCCATGCCCAATAAAGACAAGTTAATTCACAATAATTCTTATTTTTACT
>JAHHUD010000103.1 GCA_020024185.1 Oscillospiraceae bacterium
TATGGTAGTTTATCTTATTCTACCATAGGGGGCTATTTTCTTATATGTCCTTTTTTCTATATATAAAATTTGAATTGTCGTTTTTATGGTCTCTGTCCTGAACCACCCTGAAGCGTCAAAGTTTCGCCTGTCATATATTTAAAGTCAGGGTTTGCAAGTTGCACACAAACACGACCAATTTCGGTTTCTGGATCGCCAAAATGCCCTGCCGGTGGAACTTTTACATTTTCCTTAAAAGCCTGTGGATATTCCTGGCTGAATTTTTCAAGCCGAGATGTCCAAGCAAGTGGCCGCACTACATTAACATTTATACCATCTTGTGCCCATTCTGTAGCTGCAACTCTAGACAAGCCCCTTATTCCTTCTTTTGCTGCTGCATAAGAAGCTTGTCCAAAATTTCCAGAAAAACCTGCGCCAGATGCAAAATTTATTACTGAGCCCTTTGTTTTCTTTAGATATGGATAAGCTAATTTCATATAATAAAACGCTGCATACAAACCTGAATACACCGCTAAGTCAAACTGTTCCGTTGTATGATCTTCTAACTTTACCCCAGAAGCGGATGACTGAGCATTATTTATAAGGACATCTATCCTTCCAAACTTTTCAATTGCTTTATTTATAACATTAGAAACTACTTCTTCATTGTCTACTTTATTATTTACATCTGCCACTACTGCCAAAACGTCTATTCCATAAAGATTTTCCAGTTCATGTTTAGCTTCTTCCAGCTTTTGTTTATTTCTCCCTGTTATGACAAGATTCGCACCTTCTTTAGCATAAGCATTTGCTATCCCATATCCAATTGAACCGCTTCTGCCATCGGCTAAAACCCGTCTTCCTGCCCCCGTAATTATAGCTGTTTTACCTTTAAGATATCCCATATTTTTCTCCTTTATATCTTTATATATTATTATATACTAAATAGTTTTAATTATTTTGATATTATTAGTATAATGTATCAATAAGAAAAAGTATGTGCTTAAGTTACAAAATTTATCAATAAATTCTACTAATATGTATCTTAATCAATATGATATATTGGACATCTTTATTGGTAATAAAACCATTATGCAAATTAATTATTAAATTTGGTATTTCTCACATCAGTAAATATATTTTCGCAATATTGTTTTTTATGTTTTATTTAATGTAAAAAATTGATCCTACTATAATTTTATATATCAATCCTATATTTATGTATAGGTAAAAAATTACAATTTAATAAAGTTTTATTTTTCTAACTATTAATTTATAACACTATATTTGTATTTATTATTACCTGTGTTTATAACTTCTTATTCTTCTTTAATATCATCCATACACTTTAATGATATAAATATAAGCTGTTGATCTAAACAGTAAATATATTTTGTTAATTTTGATAGACACAATTAAAATTAGGTTCTATTAATATATAGTTTTTTATTTTTTGTCACATGTATAAATAATGTCGATTATTATTATTGTCAATAGGATATACACTTTTAAACCTTTTCTATAATTAAATAATTTATAGATTATAATTATTTTTTAGTTTTATCATCTCAATTTAAAAATGAAAATATTTATCAAATTAGCAAACAAAACAGAATTTTGTTATGGAGCATATATACTTTCATCATATTCTAAAAAAATAACTTTGATAAAAGCAAAAAAAATATACTAAAAGATATATATCAAAATCAACCCCCCCGGTTGAACCTGGGGGGTGCACAGCCCCTAGAAGGGGCGATTACTGGCTTAGCCCATGAAAGGGGCATCAAAGTTTAGCACCGCATTACTAGCACGGGCAGCCGCTCACGAGCGGCTGTATTTTTTTGCCTACTTTCTCTTGCCACCCGTAAACGGGTCTATGTATTCTTTCATCGTTATTTGATCTGCAGCATAATCTTCTTCTAATTGATTTTTTATGTACTCTGCAATTGCTTTTTTGTTTCGCCCTACTGTATCAACGTAATTCCCTCTGCACCAAAAGCTCCTCTGTCCATATTTCTATTTTAGATTTGCATGTCTATCAAATATCATCAGTGTACTTTATCCCTTGAGATATCCCATAAACTGTGCTACACTTATGTGCGGTGGAATACTTACGAGCATATGTATATGGTTTGGGCAAGCTTCTGCTTCTATGATTTCAACGTCTTTTTGAGCACACAGCTTTCTCAATATTTCGCCAATATCTTTTTTCAGTTGTCCGTACATTTCTTTTCGTCTATACTTTGGTGCAAACACGATGTGGTACTGACATCTGTACTTGGAATATGCGGAACTTCTGATTTCATTATCTTTTTCATAAATTGAGCCTCCTTAGTATTTTTGTAATGCGGCTGCCAAATCAATTACATTATACTATGGAGGCTTGTTTTTTGCTTCCTAAGGGCTTGCTTTTAGCTCGCCCGGCTTATTTTGGCTACAAGCCTTTTTTCAACCCCAGGTAAAACCGGGGGTTTATTTCCACGTCTAAAGACACCAACAAAAAAAGAGATACAAAAATGTATCTCTTTCAAGTGGCTCCCCAAGTTGGACTCGAACCAACGACATCGTGATTAACAGTCACGCGCTC
>JAHHUD010000104.1 GCA_020024185.1 Oscillospiraceae bacterium
ACATGAAATGGTTGAAAAAGGTGAGCCTTTGACATGGGAAGTGTTAAACAAAATGAGTTATAAAAGAAAAATTTGGTTATTAAGAATAATAAGAATAATATTTTTTCTTATTTTAATTTATGGAGTTAGTTATCAAAAAGGAGTAATTGCATTGTTTGCAATTTTTCTAATTATTGGACAGACAATGGCATATTTATTTATTAATGACTGTCCTTATTGTGGTGAACATATTGGTGATAAATATCTTGTTTATGTTCCGGACTGCTGTCCGCACTGTGGAAAAAAATTAGAATAAAATAATAAAAAGCTGTTTATATCCAACTGTTTTTTATTTTATAATTTCTGTAATAACATTGATAATTACATATTATATTTAAAATAGTATAAATTTAATTAAACAAATTATAATTATACCCCATAAGGTGTAAAAAGTATTGGTGTTTAATACAAAATAAAAAGGTGTCACTGAGTGACACCTTTTTTGTTAAGCAAAAATCCAGCGATGGACAGTTGCTAATTTTTATATTATTTTTTCGCCTTTAAAAATTCCGCTTTTATCTGTATAGATTGTATGTAACATTTTTTCAGCAAGTTCACTGAGAGGTTTGCCGTAAAATTCTTCATATACACGTTTAATATCAGGATTTTCGTGGCTTTTTCTTATTGTCATACTGTTGTCTTTTTTGTATAGTCCGTCAATACGAGCTTTGCGAACAGCGTCTTTGTCTTTCATAATATTTTTTGGCTGTCCGCCACCACCAATACATCCACCAGGACAAGTCATAACTTCTACAAAGTCATAATGCTTTTGATTGCTTCTTATAAGTTCAATTAACTTTTTAGCATTGGCTGTTCCGTAAGCCACAGCAACTTGTAATGTTATGTCGCCCAAAGAAATAGATGCTTCACGGATACCTTCATATCCACGAACAGGTGTTAAATTTAAGATTTCGGTATTAACTGATGTTTTATTTACAAAAGCTTCAGCAGTGCGAAGTGCAGCTTCCATAACGCCACCGGTATTGCCAAAAATAACACCTGCACCAGATGCTTCACCTAAAAGTGAATCGTATGCACTTTCTTGTAAAGCGTTAAAATCAATATTTTTTTCTTTTGCCCACATAGCAAGTTCTCTTGTTGTAATAACATAATCCATATCTCTCATGTCCATATCATTGTGATATACACTAGAAGCGTTCATTTCATCACGACGGATTTCGTATTTTTTTGCTGTACATGGAGTAACAGCCACGTTGACAATTTTCTTTGGGTCTATGTTAACTTTTTTAGCAAAATATGTTTTGATAGTTGGCCCTTGCATACCAATTGGGCTTTTTGCAGAAGAAAGATTTTCTACCATATCAGGATAATATGTTTCTACATATTTTACCCAAGCAGGACAGCAACTTGTAAACTGTGGCAAAGGTCTTGTTTGTTTAGTCAAACGTTCAATAAGTTCGCTTGCTTCTTCAACAATAGTTAAGTCAGCACCAAAGTTTGTATCTAATACATAATCGCCACCTAACTGACGAAGTAATGCTACCATTTTACCTTGAACAAAACTGCCGTCTGACATGCCAAATTCTTCTCCCAATGCAACACGAACAGAAGGTGAAGTACTGAAGATGACAATTTTATCTGGATTGTTGATAGCGTCTTGTACATCTTGATATTCAAATTTTTCAGTTATACAATCAACCGGACAGACATTTGCACATTGTCCACAGTTGATGCAAATAGCTTGATTATTTGTTTGTTCCAAAGTGTATGTACCTAAAACAGCAATGTCATTTGTACACACTTCTTTGCACAGTTGACATTTAACACATTTTTCTTCAAAACGTTGAATACTAGGATTATCAAGTTCAATTGGAACTCTTATATCCAAAGACATATGGTTCATAAATTGTCCTCCATAATAAATTAAAAATAATATTTGTTATTAAAAAACATTATATCATATACTGAAATTTAAAGTATAGTACAATTTATGACAAATTATTATAATTTTATACATTTTTTTGGGAAAATGAGTTGGAGAAAAACAACGATAGTAACTATATCTATGGCGTGCATTATTAGTGATATTTTATATAAGTGGCTTTATTATAATTAAATTAATTTATATTATTTATTGACAAATTATCAGTAAGAGAGATAATATTTAATTAAAAATAAAGATTGGACGGTGTTTGTTATGAAATTATATCATAATGTTTTAGAAGACCTTGCTGAAGAAGTTTATGAACAGCTTGCTCAGAGTTCAAATTGCTGTACTTGTGAGCGTTGTCACAATGATGTTGTGGCTTATGCACTCAATCTTTTGCCACCACAATATGCGGTTACAAATATGGGTGATAAGCTTACAAAAGCCAATAACCTTAGAAGACAGCACTTGGCAGATATTCAAACTGCTGTATCAAAAGGGCTTAAAGTGGTTTCTGAATCCCCTAGACACGATGAAAAGTTGTAAGCCAATATTAAAATTTATACTCTTTTTGT
>JAHHUD010000105.1 GCA_020024185.1 Oscillospiraceae bacterium
CCGTAAATTTAAAATTATACAAAGAATTAAAAATGTATATAAATCGTTTGTCATTTTACAAATAATATGATATACTGTAATATAGCTTATAGTGAGCTAATTCAATATAATTATAAAATTTTAAATATAAAAGGGAGTTTACTCAAATGTCTGGACATTCAAAGTGGAGTACAATTAAAAGAAAAAAAGGCGCTAATGACGCAGCAAGAGCTAAAGTTTTTACAAAACTTGCAAGAGAAATTTCTGTTGCAGTTAAAGAGGGCGGCACAGACCCAAACAACAACTCAAGACTTAGAGATTTGCTTGCAAAAGGCAGAGCTGCAAACGTGCCACAAGATAACCTTATGCGTGCAATTAAAAAAGCAGAAGGCAATGACAAAGAAAGCTATGAAAGCATTGTATATGAAGGATACGGCCAAGCAGGTATCGCTGTTATAGTAGAATGTTTGACAGATAATAGAAACAGAACAGCATCAAACATGCGTCACTATTTCGATAAATTTGGCGGAAATTTGGGAACAAGTGGTTGTGTATCATTTATGTTTGAAGAAAAGGGTATAATAGTAGTTGAAGATGAAAATATCGACGAAGAAAAAGCTCTTGAAGCTTGCATGGAAAGTGGTGCAAACGACGTAAGTGTTGAAGATGGTATAATTGAATTTGTTACTGACCCTTCACAACTTCATACAGTTGCTCAAGCTCTTACAGATATGGGATATGCAATTTCTTCTCAAGAACTTTCTCAAGTTCCAAACAATTACACAAGAGTTGAAGACGAAGAAGCATTAAGAAAACTTGCGTTGCTCTTTGATAACCTTGAAGAAGATGACGATGTTCAAAATGTATGGAACAATCTTGAAAACAGCGAAGATTTACCAGAATTATAATATTTAAAAGGTGGAATTTATGTCTGATTGTATTTTTTGCGGCAGACAATTGAATAATGAAAATTTGTGTCCATGGTGTGGATTTTCTCAAAATAATGAAAAATCCATACCGGGCACTCTTTCCTATGGGACAAAAATCCGTAACTATATAATTGGGGACATTATTTCTGTACAAGGTGAAAGTACAGAATATATGGCTTTTGACACTAATACACAACAAAAAGTAGTTATAAAAGAATTTTTACCAGTTACACTTATAGGCCCAAGAAAAAATAATGATGTTATAGTACAAGATGATAAAAAGGTTTTATACAAAAATCTTATGCTTGACTTTATTGATTTATATCAAAATCTTAAAAAGGTAAAAAGTAATTCATTGCCAAAAGTTTTTGAAGTTTTTGGTGAAAATAAAACAGCATATGCTGTACTAGAGAATGTAGCAGGAACAACATTAAAACAGTTTCTAAGAAAAAGAGGAAAACCATTTACTTTTAAAGAAACAAGATGGATGTTTCAAGGATTATTTGAACTTATAGCAGAATTGTCAAAGCTTAACATTGTTCATGGTGGTATTAGCGATGAAACAGTTATAATTACACCTGAAAATACTATAGTGTTAACTGAATTTGCAATCCAGGACTTTAGGTCAAAAAATGAGCATATAGTATATAGATTATATGACGGTTTTTCTGCACCTGAGCAATATAACCCTAATAAATTTCAAGGTGGCAATGTAGATATATATGCTATTGCATGTCTTATCTTTTATTGTGTTACGGGCAAAATATTGGAAAAAGATTTATTAGAGATAAAAGATACACACAGAGTTTTGCCAAAGTATGCAATAGAAACTATTAAATTTGCAACAAAAGAAAATCCAAAAGAAAGATTAGATAATATAGAAGACTTTATTTTGATGTTGGATGACAAAGGAACAATTGTTAAACCAGTTGCACAGAAAACTGACAAAGAAGAACGTAAAAATATGATTTCTCTTACTGTAATTGGGGCAGTTGCGATTATCATTCTTTTATTAGCTTTTGTATTTTTAAATAAAGTTGAAGAAAAAGACAACTCTAGCAGTCAAATAGAACAAAGTAATGAGATTTTAATAGATAATAAAGTTCCTCGTTTTATAGGAATGGACTATTCGCAAGTTATTTCAGATAATCAATACCAAAAAGATTATACATTTGTTAGATTAGAAGAGTATAGTAACGTGTATGAAGCTGGTAAAATATCTAATCAATCACCAAAACAAGGTGAAATGATAGAAGCGGGTGGAACAATATACCTTACTGTAAGTATGGGGCCTCAAGATGTAAATGTTCCACAAGGTTTAATTGGTATAAGTTATAATGATGCCCGTATTAAATTGGATGAACTTGGAATTGAATATAAAAAAGAGTATGTTGACCAGACAGATAAATATGTATCTGGTATGGTTGC
>JAHHUD010000106.1 GCA_020024185.1 Oscillospiraceae bacterium
TTAATATTATTTTCTTTAAGAAATTGGTTTGCAAGTTTAAAATGATTGCAACCAAAAAATCCCCTATACGCAGAAAGTGGGCTTGGGTGTACCGCTGTCAAAATAAGGTGTTTTTTATTTGTAATAAGTTTTGCTTTGCTTTTTGCATTACTTCCCCACAAAAGAAAAACACAAGGCTCTTGTTTTTGATTAAGAGATGCTATTACATTATCAGTAAAAGTTTCCCAGCCACAATTTTTATGACTTTGAGGTTGATTTTGTCTTACAGTGAGAACAGTATTAAGCAATAAAACGCCTTGCTCTGCCCAACTCTGCAAATATCCATATTTTTTTGGCATTTCATATCCAAATTCATTTTCTATTTCTTTATACATATTTTGCAAACTTGGTGGTGGCATAACTCCGGGTTTAACAGAAAAACTCATACCATGAGCTTGCCCTGGATTATGATATGGGTCTTGTCCCAAAATAACAACTTTAGTATCTTTAAAACTTGTTGCCTTTAAAGCGTTAAAAATATCATACATATTAGGATATATAGTCTGTGTTGCATATTCTTTTTTCAAAAATTCTCTTATTTCAATATAATAAGGCTTTTCAAATTCTCCTTTAAGAATTTCGTCCCAATCATTGCCAAGCTTTACCATTTTTATCTCCCTATATAAAATTATTTATGATTTTTTCTGTATTGAAGATAATTTTCCAATATAACAGTTGCTGCCACAGCGTCCAAAACTTCTTTGCGTTTTTTGCCAAATGTTCCATTGTCACTAAGCATGTTTAAAGCAGTTTTTGTTGTTGCTCTTTCGTCCCACATCACAACCGGAATATCCACTTTTTTAGCAATTTCATCAGCTACAAAAGTGCATTTTTCGCTTCTTTCTCCTCGGCTGCCGTCCATATTAACTGGATTTCCTATAACAATCATTTCAGCATAAAGTTCTTTTGATTTATCACATATTTTATCAATTGCTTTAAGCGTATTTTTTTCTTTAATTATACAAACAGGGCTTGCCAAAAATTCTGTAACATCGCTTATTGCAATCCCTGTTCTGCTTTCACCATAATCAACTGCCATTATTTTCATAAAATATATTCCTTTTTATTTAAATATTTATATCAAAAATTCTATCATTTATACATTTTTTTATCAAGCATTGTTAAATATAACAAAAACGGTATACCTCGTTAAGTATACCGTTTAATATTATCCTCTATAATATGGACTTCCCGGAATATATGGGTTGTCCGGACGATGCACAGTGTGTGACATAAGATACTGAACCCAAATAGAGTATGCCTCTGGTTTAAGGTGAAGGCCATCTGATGCCGCATATTCTGGTTTTAAATATCCGTCATCACCTGCAAGAGCCTCATGCAAATTTAGATAATACAATCCTTTTTCATTGCACATTTTAGCAATTTGATTGTTTACTGAATATATTCTGTCAACTGAATAAATCGGTCTTTCTGCCGCTGTTTTTGCAGTTGCAGGAGTAATACTGCAAACATAAATCATTGTTCCAGGCATTCTTTCTCTCATCTGGTCAACCATTTGGCTGTAATAGTACATAAACTGCTCATCAGACATAAATGTAAGGGCGTTTGTACCAAGAGTCATATAAATTTTCCCCGGATAAGTTTCAACAATTGCATCAATACCGTTTTGTGTCGGTCTGTAATCTTTGTCGAATTTGATTTGACCTTCTATAAAACTTCTCGGAGTAAGGTTTTTATTACAAACAAACTGAGAAATATTTCCAACACCATTTTCTATGTTTGGATAAATTCTCAACCCATCTGTCAAGCTGTCGCCTACAAAAGTAACATTTTCAAAATAACTCATATCAACACTTCCGTTTTCAGGAAGTTGTATCATACGGTTATCCGGTGCAACAACGCCAAAATCATTTATAGTTTTCTTTACAGGTCCAACAAA
The DNA here is from genome assembly GCA_020024185.1 of Oscillospiraceae bacterium. Classification (GTDB taxonomy): domain Bacteria; phylum Bacillota; class Clostridia; order Oscillospirales; family Ruminococcaceae; genus RGIG3102. Next base: position 1,940 of record JAHHUD010000106.1, read on the forward strand.
GCCTTGCCATTCTCCTTCTGTTTCAAGCGAAGTGTTTGGTTGCAAAATACCACTATCTTTAATAATAAGGTCTGGGTCAGTTTCAACTCCTGGTGAAAATGCTTTTATAATAACCACAATAACATATGATATAACTAACACAAAAGACACCAAAAAAGCTGCCATAGCCATTCTTTTTGCTTTACGTCTTTTTGTACGTTTTTTTCTTGCTTCTGGTGACAAGTATTTTGCCAAAATGATTACCTCTTTTCATATATAAAGTGTACATTCATACAACTAAATTTCATAAATAAAATACGTAGTAACTAACAACAGTCAATAAAATTATTATACTTTAAATATCTTTCTATTTCAAGAAAAAAGAAGAC
>JAHHUD010000107.1 GCA_020024185.1 Oscillospiraceae bacterium
CATAAATAATTTATTTTATATCATACATAATATAAAATATGTTATGTTATTTAAAAATATTGTTGTATGTTTTTTAAAATTATGCGATAATATATTTATTAACGGATAATAAGATTTTTATCTTTTAAAATTTTATAACTCAAGGAGAATAAAACTATGAAAAAAACACATATTTTTGGTATCGCAGCATTTTTAGCAGGTATTGTTGCTACAATTGCAGGTATTGCATACTATCTCAATAAAAAGCAAAAAGAAACTGAAGAATTTGAAGATGTTCTTTATAATGAAGACTACCTTTCAGATTATATGCCAAAAGGCAATGAAGAATGCTGTTGTTGTGACGAAGAAGATAATGCAGAAGATTGCTGCTGTGGGGAAGAAACAGAAGAATACAACAAATAATCTGATTTATTCCACCATTTAATCTATTAAAATTTTTAACCCGACAGATATATTCTGCCGGGTTAATATTGTTGAAAAAAATTAAATAATAAAAAGGAAGTTTATGTCAGTTTTTAAAAAATTTATCTCATATTATAAACCATATAGAATTTTGTTTTGGTCAGATATGGTTTGTGCACTTATTCTCAGTGCAATAGACCTTGCTTTTCCTCAAATTCTAAACTATCTCACAAAGACATTATTTAATCGTTCAAGCCAGGAAATTATTTCAGCTTTGGGATATATAGCTGTTGGTTTGCTGATTATGTACATAATAAAATATTGGTGTCAATATTTTATCACCAGCTGGGGACATATAACAGGTGCCAGAATGGAAACTGATATGCGTCGTGATTTGTTTGAACATTATCAAAAATTAAGTTTTAGCTATTATGATAATAATAACACCGGAGAAATGATGAGTAAGATTGTAAATGACTTATTTGATGTTACAGAGCTTGCACACCATGGGCCTGAAAATCTTGTTATTGCAGTCATAAAAATTTTTGGTAGCTTTGCGTTACTAATGTTTCTTAATGTTCCAATGACGCTTATGCTTATGGGTATATGCTTTGTAATGATTGCATTTTGTATTGTGCAAAACAAAAAAATGCGTCGTTTATTTATGGAAAATCGCAAAAAAATTGCAAATGTAAACTCATCAGTTCAAGACTCACTATCTGGTATCAGAGTTGTAAAAAGCTTTACCGGCGAAGAAGTTGAACAGAATAAATTTAATATAACCAATAATAATTTTCTATCCACAAAAGAAGATAACTATTTCTGTATGGGTAAATACCACGCAACAAACGGATTTTTCCAAGGTATCTTATATACATCTGTTCTTGTTATAGGTGGATATTTTATAGCAAAAGGAAGTCTTCAGGCAACCGACCTTGCTCTTTATGCTTTGTATATTGGTATATTTCTTAAACCTATTGATATGCTTATTGATTTCACAGAAATGTTCCAAAAAGGATACACAGGATTTTCAAGATTTAAGGCTGTTATGGATATTGAGCCTGATATAACAGATGCACCTGACGCTGTTGAACTTGGAAAAATTAGTGGGGACATCAATTTTAATAATGTAAGTTTTAACTATAATAATTTTGAAAAAGTACTCAATAACATAAATTTAAACATAAGCAGTGGAAAAACTATTGCACTTGTTGGTCCATCTGGTGGTGGGAAAACAACAATATGCAGTCTTATCCCTCGTTTTTATGACGTATCTAACGGTAGTATAACTTTGGATGGTATTGATATAAGAAAAATCAAAACAAAAAGCCTTAGAGAAAATATCGGTATTGTACAACAAGATGTATATATGTTCTTTGGTACAATCAAAGAAAATATCGCTTATGGTAAAGCGAATGCAACCGATGAAGAAATTATAGAAGCTGCAAAAAAAGCAAATATTCATGACTTTATTATCTCTTTGCCAGATGGGTATGATACTTTTGTAGGCGAGCGTGGAACAAGACTCAGTGGTGGTCAAAAACAAAGGATTTCTATTGCAAGAGTATTTTTGAAAAACCCTCCTATTCTTATTTTAGATGAAGCAACTTCTGCTCTTGATAACGAAAGTGAACGTCATATTCAAAAAAGTCTTGAGGCTTTAAGCCAAGGAAGAACAACTTTGGTTATTGCTCATAGATTGAGTACTATTAGAAATGCTGATAAAATATTTGTTATAGAAGAAGGCAAAATAAAAGAATCCGGCAATCACTCTGATTTAATAAAAGCTAACGGACTTTACGCAAAATATTATAATATGCAGTTTGAAGATAACTAAA
>JAHHUD010000108.1 GCA_020024185.1 Oscillospiraceae bacterium
ACTATGCTCACGTCCCACGTGTCGAGGTACTCGACTGTTATTACTGTACAAAAATTTTATCATTTGAAAAGTTAATATGCACTATCCAAAGATAGTGGGTATAATTCTACTCTCTTTATGTCGTGGGAACATAAAAAAGACGTGAACATAAACTATGCTCACGTCTCACGTGTGGCGGTTCGCCACTGGTTGCCCGAGAAGGATTCGAACCCTCACAAACAGAGTCAGAGTCTGCTGTGCTACCATTACACAATCGGGCAATATTGCGTAAAATATTATACAACAAAATATATATTCTGTCAAGTTTAAATATTTAATTATTTTATATTTTTTTGTAGGATTACAATAGATGTGTTACAGTATTGCAAAAAAATGAAAAAGTTTTCTAATTTTTTGACACACAATTGAGAAATATTTTTATATGTTTATCCTTACAGTAATACGTAATTAATATACAACTGTAAGGATATTCGCTTTTTAAAATAAAGATAAATATAAAAACTATAAAATACCAGTCTTTATGCCTATCAAAATTAATTATTTTATTCTTATTCTTCTCTTATATACTCTTAAATCAATTTATATGTAATTCATACGCTAAAATTTCTAAATTATAATATGTATTTTTCAAATAGGTTTTAGTATGGAATATTAGATTACATTATTCAAGTACTTTACCAACATATTTAGTTATTGGTGCAATTTCTTTTTCGGATTTTGCCATAGCAACCATATGCGCCTCACCGGGATAACAAATTAAAAAATCACCTTCATTAAGATAAAAAGTTATGTTTTCATCTGATTTATAAAATCCAATATCATTTTCTGTTGAAAACGGTTCTCTCAAAGTAAGATTATTCACATCATCAACGGAAATGCCTTCACAACCGGATACTATATAATGAATGTCTATATATTTTCTATGAGATTCATAAATACATTCTTCAATTTTCTTTGATTTCAAAGTAACAGGATTAATAAAAACTCTCTTATCTTCAATAACTATCTGTGTATCTGCAAGGGGTTTTTCCTTCAAGTCATAAAGTGTTTTTAAAATATCACCTATCCCATATATGTTTTGATATCTTTTAAAATTTTTTATATTGTCATATATCATTTTTATTTCTCCTTTATAGTAATTTGGTAATTAATGCTTTTGATGTTTTATTGGCATTTTCAAGTGAAATTTGATTATTGCTTCTGCAATATTGATTGAATAATACATCTATTATAAATAACATACTGACCCTTGATGGAACAGAGCCACCTTGCAAAGGAGTTTCCTTTGACCCGCACAGTAAGACAACATCGGCAAAATTGCTGGCAGGGGATTTCTCAAAGTGGGTTACAACTATAATCTTTGCGCCATTTTCTTTTGCGGGTTTAAGCACATCATAAAGTTCTTTGGTTGAACCGCTATAAGAAAAGAAAATAATAAGATCCTGAAAAGTACAGAGTGATGCTGTAATAGTCTGTAAATGAGAGTCCTCAATACAATGAAATTTTGGTGTAATAGTTGCAAATCTGCTCCACGCTTCCATTGCCATAACTAAACTTCCACCTTGTCCAAAACAATATACGCTTCTTGAATTTGAAATCAGTCCGATTGCATCGTTAATTGATTTTTCATCTATTAAACTTAAAGTTTCAGATATAGCATTAATATTTACCGCGCTCAACTTCTTCGACATTTCAAGTATACTGTCATTTATATCAATCTTACCATACGATGCTATATAATCTATCTCATTTTCAGCTTCAACTGTTGATTTTGCAAGAGCAAGCTTAAAGTCATTGTAACCTTTTAGTCCCAACGTTCTGCAAAACCTAAAAATTGTTGCATCAGAAACGCCACATTCCTCTGCAAGAGATGTTATAGACATAAACTGAACGTTTATTTTATTTGATACGATATAATCTGCAATTTTTTTATTCGATTTAGTCATAGAAGGCGATATTTCAATAATTTTTGTTAATATATCCTTTTTTTCCATTTACAAGTAACTCCTAATTTAAATTTATATCAATCTTACCATACGATGCTATATAATCTATCTCATTTTCAGCTTCA
>JAHHUD010000109.1 GCA_020024185.1 Oscillospiraceae bacterium
ACAGGGATTAAAGTAGAAAATAATGATGGAGAAAGTCTTGATGATTATGAAGATTTAACAATTGCGTATATGGTTATATGTCAAGATATGTTTGATAATCGCTCTTTTACAGTTGACAGCAAAGAAGTTAACCGTGTTATAGACAGTATTATGAGTATTCACAGCAGAAATTTAGTGGGGTGATTATATGAAAATAAATCCCGGAGATTTAAGACATAAAATAATAATACAAAAACACACTCAGTCAACCGATTTTGTTGGTAACTCTATACTTGAATGGATAGATTTTAAAACTACCTATGCACAAATAAATAATTTATACGGTGATGAATATTGGAAAGCAGCGGCTCATAATCAGCAAAATACAGTTACTTTTTTAGTTCGTTGGACGAAGGATTTAGATATTCTTATGAACAATAAACAGCTTACAGAGTACAGAATTTTATTTAAAGATACTTTTTATTATATTGAAAGCTTTGATAATATTCAGTACAAAAATAAGCTTGTTAAAATCAAGGCGGTAAACAAATGAGATGTAAAATAAATAATCTTAAAGACTTTATAGAAAAAGAACTTAAAGAATACTCTCAAGAGGTTGCAGAAGATGTCAAAGACTGTGTGCGAGAAAGTGCAATTGAGTGTAGAAATGAGCTGAGATTAACAAGCCCAAAAAGAACAGGCGAATATGCTGAAAGCTGGATAGATGAAGTAGTTGAAAATGACAGGTTTTTTATAAATGCGGTTATTAGAAATGAGAAACACTATCAGCTAACACATCTTTTGGAAAAAGGCCATGCAGGTGTTGACGGCACAAGCGTTGGTTCTGCTCCGGCAATGCCGCACATAGCACCGGCTGAAAAAAGAATAAATAAAAGTGCAATAGAAAAGGTTAAATCAAGGCTAAGAAAATGACAATACAATATATAAAAAAACTGCTTGAAAGTACAGGTTATCCTGTTGCATACAGATATTTTGCAACAGGTCAACAAGCACCATATATTTGTTTTCACATTCCAAAAGAGCCTGCATTTTCAGCAGACGGAAAAGCTTATATAAAATTTAAAAGAGTACAGATAGAACTGTACACCGACAAAAAAGATATTTCAGCCGAAGAAAAAGTAGAAAATGCTTTGGCAGAAATTTATTACACAAAATCAGAAATTTATATTGAAGATATTAAAAAATATCAAATAGTATACGAAATGGAGATATAAAATGGGAGATAAAATTAAATACAGTATAAAAAATGTGCATTATGCCCCTTTTACAAGTGGGTCAACCACAGAGTATGAAACCCCAAAGAAAATGCCAGGAGCGGTAGCATTGTCTTTAGAACCAACAGGAGAAAGCACACCATTTTATGCAGACGGTATGGTGTATTTTAGGGCTGTAAGTAATACAGGTTATGAGGCAGAATTGGAAATAGCTTATGTTCCGGCAGATTTCTTGAAAGATATTTTTGAATATACAGAAGATGAAACAACAAAAGTTCTAACAGAAAATGCAAATAAAATATCAAAACCTTTTGCATTATTATGTGAAGAAGACGGTGATGAAACTGGTACAAAGTTTGCATTTTATAAATGTACAGCCACAAGACCAAAAAGAAATCTTAAAACAAAAGAAGAAAATATTGAGGCTCAAACACAAACTATGTCAATTCAGATAGAACCAATGGAAAATGGAGATGTATATTCTATGACACAAAGTACAACACCAGCAGAAACTTTGCAAAATTGGTATAACAAGGTTTTTAAAAAAGGTGAAGTTGCTTAAAAAGGGGTAATAATATGGAGAAAGTTGTAAAAATAGGAAACAAGGAAATGGGGTTAAAGGCAACAGCCTTAACCCCTCGTTTATATCGTTTTAAAATCGGAAGAGATATGATAGCTGACTTGAACACTTTGAAAAAGTCATATGATAAGGCTTTGAAATCAAAGAATAAAGAAAAT
>JAHHUD010000011.1 GCA_020024185.1 Oscillospiraceae bacterium
TCTTATACAATGTATCACTCAATTGGGTTAAAAATGTGTATATTTGTTCCATTTCTTCTGAAAATTCACCAATTTGATATTCCACTTTCTCATTTATTTTTTTAAGTACAGGTATAACCTTTAGTCTAATCTTATTGCGTGAATATTCTTCTTGAAAATTTGTTTTATCTGTTACAAAAGGAATATTATTTTCTGAACAATATTTTTCTATATCACTTCTTGTACAATCTATAAGAGGACGAATTATGTTATCTCTTACTGCCGGTATACCACATAGTCCTTTTAAATTTGCACCTCGTGTAATATTAAAAATTATAGTTTCGCACTTATCACTTAAAGTATGTGCTGTTGCAAGTTTTGCATTATATTTTTTTGCGTTTTCATAGAAAAAATTATATCTTTCCTGTCTTGCCCACATTTCAGTAGACATTCCCTGTGGCTTTTTACGGTTATTCATATCAGCATTGTAAACTATACATTTAACGCCTATATTATCACAGTAGTTTCTTATAAAAATTTCTTCTTCACGGCTTTCTTCTCTAAGTCCATGATTTACATGTAATGCAATAACATCTATGCCCAAAATTTGCTTATAACTGTTTACAAGGTGAAACAGAGCCATACTGTCTGCCCCTCCGGACAGACATACAGCAACTGTGTCACCTTGTTGTATCATTTTATATTTATTTATTGTATTTAAAAATAAATTATTCATCTTCATGTACAAAATCAATATTATAAAATCTTGTATGAGCCCCGTCCCAGCCAAGATAAACCTTGCCAACTTCACCATGACGGTTTTTGGCAACTATACATTCTGCCCTGCTTTGGTCAACATCCGGGTCTTGACTATAATATGCATCACGGTACAAAAACAGAACAACGTCAGCATCTTGTTCGATAGAACCAGAGTCACGCAAGTCACTTAAAGCCGGACGTGCATCTCTGCCTTGCCCTTTTTCTGCACTACGAGAGAGCTGTGACAATACAATAAGTGGAACATTTAACTCTTTTGCCATGATTTTAAGATTTCTTGTTATTTCACTTATTTCCTGTACACGAGACTCATTTCTTTTTCCGGAAGACATAAGCTGTAAATAGTCGATTATAACAACCCCAACAGGTTCTCTGTTTGGGTCTTGATTAAGTCTGCGTATTTTTGCTTTTATATCAGAAACCGTTACATTTGATGTATCATCAAGATATATTGGTAAATCAGAAATTTCCCCAACTGCACGTGATATGTTATCCCAATCATCTATATTTATATTACCAGAACGCATAATTTGACTATCTATATGAGCGACGGAAGAAATCATACGGCTTGTAAGCTGTTCCTTTGTCATTTCCAAGGAAAATATAGCAACCGGAAGGTTTGAAAACTGAGCTACATTTGTAGCTATATTAAGCACAAATGAAGTTTTACCCATACCTGGACGAGCCGCAAGAATTATAAGGTCACTTCTCCCAAGCCCTGTGAGCATTTTATCAAGATAAGAAAATCCTGTCGGAATACCAAGATATTTTTCTCTGTCTTTACCTGAAAGTTTGCGTAATCTATCAAAGCTTTCTGCTGCTGAAAGGCCAATATGCTGTAAAGCTGAAGAATCTTTTCCTTGTCTTAATTCATATATTTTTTGTTCTGCATATTCCAAAAGCACATCTGCATCTGGAGAATTTTGTGTTTGCTTAATAATATCAGTTGATGTATTAAGCAACATACGCACCATATACTTATCTTTTATAATTTTTGCGTATGAAGAAATATTTGAAAGACTTGGAACAGTTTCCGCAAGTTGAGTAAGATACACTTTTGCTTCTGATTCGTCGTTAAATACACCATTTTCTATTACACTGTTAAGCACAGTGATAAAGTCCGATGGTATATTTGCATTAAACAGTTTATATATTTCCAAAAAAATCTTTTGATTTTGTCTTGAATAGAAATACTCTGCTTTAACTTGTTCTATTATAAGAGAAACAATTTCCGGACTTATTATCGCAGCACCAAGTATTGCTTGCTCTGCCTCTATACTATACGGTTCATTTATGCCAAGTGAGCCAAGAGCTAAATCCAACTGCTTGTCCATTTAAAATTACTCCTCAACTTTTACTGTAATTTTTGCTGTTATTTCTGGATACACTTTTACGTTGCAGATATAGCTACCAAAAACTTTTATATCATCCATAACAATTTTCTTTTTATCAATTTTGATACCAAAAACTTTTTCAATTTCTGTTGATACATCTTTTGATGTAACTGCACCAAAAAGTTTGCCTTCTTTGCCTGCTTTTGCTTTTAATGTGATTATTTTATCATCAAGTTTTGCTTTTACTTCATTTGCTGCATTTATTTCTTCTTGTTTGTGATGTGCTTTTGCGCTTTCTTTTGTTTTAACATCGTTCATTGCAGCTTGTGTTGCTTCTTTTGCAAGTTTTCTTGGAAAAAGAAAATTTCTTGCGTATCCATCAGAAACATTTACAACTTGATCTTTTTTACCTATTGATTTTACATCTTGTAAAAGTACTACTTTCATTTTAATTTTTCTCCTGTTTACTTATATAATTGTCTATGCTTTCGCATATTTTTTCTCTTGCTTGTTCAAGTGTTATATCTTTTATTTGAGCTCCTGCCATTGTTAAATGGCCTCCACCACCAAGATATTCCATCATAACCTGAACATTTACACTTCCAAGACTTCTTGCTGAAACTCTAACTGTATCTCCTGCGCGGATTGCAACAATAGACGCTTCAACACCTTCAAGCATAAGCAAGTCATTTGCAGCTTGCGGAACTGCCAATTGCAATTCTTCTGATACATCATCAGACATAGATATTGCAACTCCTCTATAATTTTCAGCCATATTAACGAGCTGACTTTTTGCAGAATATATATCTTTTGGCACAGCAAATAAACGCATTATATCTGCTATATCAACAGATTGTCTACGCAAGTATGCCGCTGCCTCAAAAGTTCTTACACCAGCTTTTTCAGAGAAGTTTCTTGTATCAAGCATAATACCACTTAATAATGCGCCAGCCTGAAATGGTGAAAGTCTTGAATTGGTTGGTAAAATATACTGTATCAATTCCGTAACAAGTTCACTTGCAGATGAAGCATATGGCTCGTGATAAGAAACAACTGTATCTGATATGTAGTCAACCATTTTTCTATGGTGGTCGATAACCACCTTTCTTCTGCATTGTTCACATATTTCAGTAACTTCTGCCATTCTTGCTGTGTGAGTATCAACTATTATAAGCAAGGTATTTTTTTCTATAAGATTCATTGCTTTTTCTTGGCTGATAAACACATCTTTCATATCATCATCTTGTTTAACCCATTCAATAAGGTTTTTTGCAAGAGTTTTGTCTTCGTTAATAACAATATTGGCTTTTCTTTCAAAGCATTTCACCACAGATGCTATACCAACAGCAGAACCAATGCTGTCAAGGTCACTCATCTTATGTCCCATAATCAGAACATTACTACTTTGTAAAACTATATCTTTTAAAGCGTTTGCAACAATACGGCTTCTAACCTTACTGCGTTTTTCAACACTTCGGCTATTTCCTCCAAAAAACTCATACCCATCATTTGTTTTAACAACAGCCTGGTCACCACCACGTCCAAGAGCCATATCCAAAGCTTGGCGGGATAAAAGATGGTTTTCAGCAAAATCCATACCACCTTTACCTACACCAATTGATAATGTTACGCTATATTCTCCACCAACTTCTTTTGCTTTTGAAAGAATTTCAAAATGGTTTTTACTAAAATTATCATAATGTCTTTCTTCCAAAACAACAGAATATCTTGATGTTCCAAATTTATTCACTAATCCGTTATTGCTGAGTACCAAATCTTCTATCATTTGGTCCAATTTAGCCATAATCTGTGCTCTCGTACTTTCTTTAAGCTCTTTTAGAACATCATCATATGTGTCAACTGCAATTTGAACTATAACAGGTTTTGATAATCTATATTCCCTTTGGTCATGCTTATAATTTGTGTCATCAACAAAATAACTTACCCAAAGTTTTGTATCCCCTGTTGGCATTGATGAAAACACAGTATATTCTTTTTTACCAACTACAATTCCTTGACCATTTTTTTCGCAACTCTGTTCTATTTCAAAATCCGGAAATATTTTATCAACTTGCGAAAGATAAGAGTCAATTCCTCCAAGTATATCTTCTTTAAAAGTATTATTGTACCATACTATTGTATCCTTGCTCACAATAGCAACCGGAAGTTTAAGATTTTCAAAGTTTAATTGTTGTAAATTTGAATTTTTACCAGAACCATAAAATATACTTTTTATTATTTTTCTTGACGTACGTGCATTCATAACAATTATCAATACTACAACGACAAGAGCAATAGCAGCAACTCCTGCAATAAAAGGGTTTAAAAACGCTGCTACAGCCCCAAATCCTATTGCTATTGTTGCAAGTATCAAAATCATAATATCTGCACTTACAAATTTATTTTTCATATTGTCTACCTTTTGGAATTAAATTTCCATTACAATTGGGAGAACCATTGGATTTCTTTTTGTTTTTTGATAAAGAACATGTGAAACTTGTTCTCTTATTTTTGATTTTATAACCATCCAGTCTTTATATTCATAGTCTTTATATTTATCAAGAACAAATCTTGCCTTTTGTCTTGCTTCTCCGATAAGCTGTTCACTTTCTTTTACGTAAACAAATCCACGAGAAACAATATCCGGTCCACTTAAAACATCTCCAGTTGCTCTGTCCACTGTAAATACAACAACAACAAGACCGTCTTGAGATAGATGGCGTCTATCTCTGAGAACAACACTACCTACATCACCAACACCAAGTCCATCTACAAATACCTGTCCTGATGTTACAGATTGGTCAACTTTTATTTCATCTTTACTTACTGTTATAACACCACCAAGGTCAGCAATAACAATATTGTTTTCATCAATACCAGCACCTTGTGCCAACATAGCGTGTTTTTTTAGATGTTTATATTCACCGTGAATTGGTATAAAATATTGTGGCTTAACCAAATTCAACAAAAGTTTCAACTCTTCTTGTGCTGCGTGTCCAGAAACATGAACTTCATACATAGATTCATAAATAACTTCTGCGCCAAGTTTTAAAAGACCGTTTACAACTTTTGTTACCATTTTTTCATTGCCCGGAATTGGTGTTGCTGAAATTATAATAAAATCGCCTTTACCAATTGCAAACTGACGGTGTGTGCCACTTGACATTCTTGAAAGTGCAGAAAGTGGTTCTCCCTGGCTTCCTGTTGTAATAAGCACTATTTGTTCTGGATTATATTTATTTACCATTTCTGCGTCTATTATAACATTTTCCGGAACTTTTAAATATCCCAAATCAAGAGCCATTTGAATATTTTTTATCATGCTTCTGCCAGAAACTGCAACTTTTCTTTTATATTTAACAGCAAGGTCTAATATTGTTTGCAAACGGTATATATTTGATGCAAAAGTTGCAATTACAATTCTCTTATTGCTTGCTTTTTCAAAAAGTGGTTCAAGACTTTCACCAACAGTTTTTTCACTTGCAGAAAAACCTCTTCTTTCAGCGTTTGTACTATCTGCCATAAATGCTAATACGCCTTTTTTGCCATATTCAGCAAATGTTGCAAGGTCTGTTGTTTCACCTTGTGGTGGAGTATAGTCAATTTTAAAGTCCCCGGTTGTAATAACTGTGCCTGCTGGAGATTCAATTGCGAGACCAACTGCATCTGGTATAGAGTGATTAACATGAATTGGCACAACTGTCATACAGCCAAATTTTATTTTATCTCCTGGTTGAATTTCATTTATTTCAACAAAACCGTTAAGTGAGTGTTCACTCAATTTATTTTCTATAAGCCCTTTTGTAAGTGGTGTCGCATAAATTGGAAATTGAACTTCTCTTAAAAGATAAGGCAAAGAACCTATATGGTCCTCATGTCCGTGAGTTATCACGATACCTTTTATAGAGTCTTTATTTTCTATTACATAAGAAAAGTCAGGTATCACAAGGTCTACACCAAACATTTCGCTATCAGGAAATGAAAGACCACAGTCAACTATAAACTTATCTTCTTTACATTCGAAGATAGTCATATTTTTACCGATTTCCCCAAGCCCACCAAGTGGAATTATTCTTATTTTTTCATTTATTTTTGGTTTTGTAGTTCTTCTCTTTTTTGAGTAAAATTTTGAAGATGTTTTCTTAGAAACTGGTTTTTTATTTTCCATATATCCTCCTTCTTACAACAACTCTACACCTGGCAATTCTCTTGTCAGGTGAGGGTATATATTATTCTGTTCACGAACTCATTTTAAATAATTATTATCCAAATAAAGATAACATAAACGTCTAACTTTACACTTTATAATACTATGTTATGATAGATATTGTCAAATATATCTTATTTCTTTGCAAAATGCTTTATCATATATTATAATTGTAGATATTATTATAATATATTATGGTTAATAATACAATAAATTTATAAAGGATAGTTTATGAAACGAATTGAAATTTTTACTGACGGTGCCTGCAAAGGCAATCCGGGTCCTGGTGGTTGGTGTGCTATTTTAAGATATAACGATAATGAAAAAGTTATAAGTGGAGGAGAAAAAGATACCACAAACAACCGTATGGAACTATCTGCTGTTTTGTTTGCTTTAAAAGCTTTAAAAGAACCTTGTCACATCGTATTGCAAAGTGACTCAAAATATGTTCTGGACTCTATATCTAAAGGCTGGGTATATGGATGGCAGAAAAAAGGTTGGAAAAAATCTGATGGAAAACTAGCTTTAAATATCGATTTATGGAAACCCTTGCTTGAAGAATTAAAAAAACATGAAATGGAATATGTTTGGATAAAAGGACATGCAGGTCATCCCGAAAATGAAAGATGTGATGCTCAAGCAGTTAAAGAAAGTGAAAAATTCTTGTAGTTGTGACTTAGTCACTATTTTCATGTTAATATTTGTAAATGTATTGCAATGTATACTAATTTGGTATACAATATAATCACAACATAAAGTTGATACACCTTTTAAGTGTTTTTAACTATGATTGCCTAAAATCCAGTGTAATTTGTTGTAAACTAACAAAAGAAAGGTATAACATATAATGGAAAATATTGAAAAATTTATTTATGCAGATAATGCGGCAACAACTCCTGTAAAAAAAGAAGTTTTGCAAGAAATGTTTCCTTATTTCTCTCAAAATTTTGGAAACGCATCTGCCGTTTATTCTATCGCTAATAATTCTAAAGTTGCTTTGGATAACGCAAGAAATCAAGTTGCAAAAGCTCTTGGCGCAAAGTCAACTGAAATATATTTCACTTCTGGTGGCAGTGAAAGTGATAACTGGGCAATAAAAGGAACTGCCCTTGCTTTAAAAAGAAAAGCAAATAAAAATCATATTATAACAACAAAAATAGAACACCATGCTGTACTGCATACAGTTGAATATCTTGAAAAAAATGGTTTTGAAGTAACACTTCTTGACGTTGACCAATATGGTATGGTTAATCCAGAAGATGTTAAAAATGCAATAAGACCTGAAACTGCAATTGTTTCTGTTATGTTTGCAAATAACGAAATCGGTACAATCCAACCAATTGCAGAAATTGGAAAAGTCTGTCGTGAAAAAAATGTATATTTCCACACAGATGCTGTTCAAGCCATCGGTGCTGTTGATATAAATGTAAATGAGTTAAATATTGATATGCTCAGCTTATCTGGGCACAAATTTGGTGGTCCTAAAGGCATAGGTGCTTTATTTATTCGTCAAGGTGTTGTTATTGATAATCTTCTCCACGGTGGTGGGCAAGAAAAATCAAAACGTGCCGGCACTGAAAACATTCCATCAATAGTAGGACTTGGCAAAGCAATTGAACTTGCAACAGAGAATATTTCTGAAAAAAATGAAAAACTTAAAGCTATGCGAGATGCTTTGACTAAAAAAGTTTTATCAATTGAAAAATCCCGTTTAAACGGTCACCCAGAAAACAGACTTCCTGGTAACGCAAACTTCTGTTTTGAAGGTATCGAAGGTGAAGGTTTGCTTTTACTTTTGAATATGTTTGGAATATGTGCTTCTTCCGGCAGTGCATGTACTTCTGGTAGTTTGGACCCAAGCCATGTTCTTCTTGCAATTGGTTTACCACATGAAATTGCACACGGGTCTTTAAGAGTTACTTTTAGTGAAAATAATACAATTGAAGATGCAGAATTTATCGGTGATAAAGTTATCGAAGTTGTAAATCGTCTCAGAGCAATGTCTCCTGTATGGGATAAACTTTAATAAATAGGATAAGTGAGGATATAGATTATGTATACAGAAAAAGTTATGGACCATTTCTTTAACCCAAGAAATGTTGGTGAAATAGATAACGCTAGTGGCGTTGGTGAAGTTGGCAACGCAAAATGTGGCGATATTATGAGAATTTATCTTGATATCGAAAACGATATTATTAAAGATGTAAAATTTAAAACATTTGGTTGTGGAGCTGCTGTTGCAACAAGTAGTATGGCAACAGAACTCATAAAAGGCAAATCAATCGACAATGCTTTACAACTCACAAACAAAGCTGTTACAGAAGCTCTTGATGGACTTCCTCCAGTAAAATTGCACTGTTCTGTTCTTGCAGAACAAGCTGTAAGAGCTGCTCTCAGTGACTACTATACAAAATTAGGGGTTGACCCAGAGCCAATTGTTGGTAAAATAGTATCAGATATACATGAACACGAACACCATGAAGAACATCATGGATGTTGTGGAGGAAATTGTGGAGGTTGTAGCTGTGAACACTAAAAAAATCTTAGTTGGCGTATCCGGTGGTGTTGATTCATCAGTTTGTGTGGATATGCTTAAAAAACAAGGATTTGAAGTATATGGCGCAGTAATAAATTTCAATAAACATTCAGATGTTGCAATTGCAGATGCTCATAAGGTTTGTGAGCATCTGCAAATTCCTATTTATGTAATAGATGCACGAGAAAGTTTTGAAAAAAATGTTATTGAGCCTTTCTGCCAAAATTATATAGATGGAAAAACACCAAACCCTTGTGTTATGTGTAATCCACTTGTTAAAATGAAATCATTATGCAATAAAGCAGATGAAATGGGAATTTATCATATTGCAACCGGGCACTATGCTCAAGTTGAAGAAGTTGATGGATTTGTGCATGTAAAAAAAGCAGAAAGTGCAAATAAAGACCAAAGTTATATGCTTTATCGCCTTCCTCAAGAAATTCTCAAAAGACTTATTCTCCCTCTTGGTAAATATGAGAAATCTGAAATAAGACAAAAAGCTCAAGAAATTGAACTTTTTACTGCTGATAAACCAGATAGTCAAGAAATTTGTTTTATTCCCGACGGAAATCATGCAAAATTCATTGAAGAAAAAGGATATAAAATAAAAAAAGGATTTTTTATATCTCCGGAAGGCAAAAAAATCTGTCAACACAAAGGTATTCATAACTATACTATCGGTCAAAGAAAAGGTCTTAATGTAGCTTTGGGCAAGCCTGCTTTTGTTAAAGAAATATGTTCAGACGGAAATATTCTCCTTGGATATGCCGGAGATGAATTTTTTACAGGCGTTATTCTTCACAGTCCTGTATATACAACTGGAAAATTATTTAATAAAGATGATGAATTCACAGTTAAGGTTCGCAGTGCTTCCAAAGGCGATATCGCTTTTGTAGAAGAAAGCGATGAAGAAAAAATAATTTTACGTTTTGCTCAACCAGTCAGAGCTGCTGCAAAAGGCCAATCTGTTGTAATATATAATGGAGATATTGTTGTTGGTGGCGGTTATATTGAGCAAGCAATACCACTTAAAAAAGACTAATCTGAGGTTTTTATGAACGTTTATGATTTTGACAAAACTATATATGATGGCGACAGTACAGCTCATTTCTATTTATATTGTTTAAAAACTCAGCCTTCAACATGGAAATGGCTCCCCTATCAAGCCTTATGTGCTATTCCTTTTGGTTTAAAATTGTTGGAAAAAACCAAATTCAAACAACAATTTTATAAGTTTTTTACCAGTGTAAAAGACATTGACAAAACTGTTGAAGAGTTTTGGAAATCACACAAAAACGGAATAAAAGAATGGTATTTAACTAATCACAAAGATGATGATGTTATTATATCTGCCTCACCTTATTTTTTACTTAAGCCAATAATAAATGAACTTGGCATAAAATATCTTATGGCAAGTAATGTTGATAAATTTACTGGTAAATACGACGGTATAAACTGTCACGGAAAAGAAAAAGTAAGAAGATTTTATCAGAAATTTCCTGATGGGCAAATTGATGAATTTTATTCTGACTCTTTATCCGATACACCTCTTGCAGATATTTCCAAAAAAGCATTTATTGTTTCTGGACATACTATTTCTGAATGGCCTAATTGTAAATAATTTTTTATTGACAAAAGTATAATAAATAGAATACAATTTAACTTGTACAATGTTGTTTTTAGATTATATTTAAAGGATGGTGGTACCAAATGACAAGTGACCCTTATGGGAGTTATTATATTTTGATAATTTCACAACGCTTGTAATTGGTGCGGTATCTTATAACTCTACACCTTTTTTTAGCGTTGCTGAAAAAAGGTGTTTTTATTTTAAATACAGAATATAAAGGGGGTTAATCCAATGAAAGATAAAGATTTGAACGAAACCCAAGATATAACAAAAACTCCCCTTGAAAACAATTTCAATAATCAAATCGAAAAAAAATACGATGATGATATTGAACTTATTGACATTATTACTGCTGATGAAGATGAGATTGAAGAACAAGATTATGATGTTTCTAAAATTATTCTTGACAGTGAAGCAGAAGACCTAATTGATGTTATCGAATCACCTTACGCAATTGATATTGCTATTGCTGTGGAAGATTTTGATGACAACGAGATTTTATCTTTATCAGAAAAAATCAGTGCTGAACATATGGCTCAAATAATAGAGCAAGCCGATGAAGATTTGCAAAAAAGAATTGCAGAAATTCTTGGTATAGATAAAATGCTCACAATTTTTCATCATATGTCAAAAGACGATATTGCCGATATTTTAGGAAATGTACCTATAAATATGCGTAAAAGTATTTTGAATATGATGAAACGCAAAGACACAATAGAAATTCAAAATTTATTGCTGTATGAAGATGACTCAGCCGGTGGGTTAATGACAACTGAGTTTATTGCTCTCAACAGTCATCTTACTGTTGATAAGGCTTTAAGCAAAATTAGAGAAATCGGTCCAAAAACAGAAGTTATTGAAACTATATTTGTTTTAAATAATAAAAAAGAACTGATTGGTACAGCTGATTTGCGTGATATATTGGTTGAAAATAGCAATGTAACTCTTGAAGAAATTATGTATGATAATATCATTAGTGTTACCGCAGATATGGACCAGGAAGAAGTTTCACATATCGTTTCTAAATATGACCTTAAAGTTGTTCCTGTTATAAATAGAAAAAACAGTCTGCTTGGTATAATTACTGTTGACGATATTCTTGATGTTGTTTTTGAAGAACAAACAGAAGATATTCTTAAAATGGCTGGTGTAGGCAGTGAAGAAAATGTTGAAAATACAGTTTTCAAATCTGTAAGAATGCGTTTACCTTGGCTCATTTTAAACATGTTTACAGCTTTTATCGCTTCAATGGTTGTAAGTACTTTTGAAGATACAATCGCACAAGTTACATGTCTTGCCGCTGCCATGCCAATTATTGCAGGTATGGGTGGTAATGCAGGCACTCAAGCTTTGTCAATAGTTATCACAAATATAACTACCGGAGATTTAAATCTTAAAAGTGACTGGAAGTTAGTTGGTAAAGAAATAGCATTAGGGCTTATAAATGGTGTTGTGATAGGTATTATAACCGGCACCATACTTTCTGTTCAATATAATAATATTTATCTAGGTTTTATTATGGTTGGAGCAATGATTGCAAACCTTGTTATTGCTTGTGTTTTTGGATTTCTTATTCCTCTTATTCTTAAAGCTCTTAACATTGACCCTGCACTTGCATCATCAATTTTCCTTACAACTATAACTGATGTATTTGGTTTCTTTATTTTATTAAGTCTTGCAAAAGTATTTTTACCTTATCTTATGTAAAATAAAAGGTATCACTATAATGGTGATACCTTTTCTATTTTTATTTAGCTTTTTGTTTTTTTGAAGTTTTATTTAAGTTGGAATTAATTTTTTTAGCTCTATCTGCCTGTTTTACAACATTTGTTGCACCTTGAATATGCTGTTGAACAGCCTCGTTTATTTTATCTTGTGGTGC
The DNA here is from genome assembly GCA_020024185.1 of Oscillospiraceae bacterium. Taxonomy (GTDB): domain Bacteria; phylum Bacillota; class Clostridia; order Oscillospirales; family Ruminococcaceae; genus RGIG3102. The sequence continues at coordinate 12,346 of JAHHUD010000011.1, forward strand.
AGCCGGTGTTGGATACCAGCCTTTTGCGTTCATTTGTTCATAAATTTTAAATTGTATATCGTGTTCTTCAGCCAAAATTTTCATAAGCCTATTTTTAGCCTGTTTTGAAGCACATTCCCCTGCAAAGTTATTATAACTTTGTGATATAAATTTTTGTGATGACAGCATATCTGTCATCATTGTTTTATCATCATAAGTTGACATATTATCCTCCTATTGAATTTGTGAAAAAATCATATTATAGTGTTCTTGGTGTCTTGCCGCTGCATCTTTGCAAAGCTTTTTAAGTTGTGGGTCTTTGCAGTTTTGTGCATAATAGTTAAATTTATCAAGTGTTGCTTTTTCTTGAACTAAAAGTTCATTATATGCGCTAAGTTCTTTTTCTGTTATCTTTTTCATTTTAAACTCCTTTTACAGATTTACTTAATGTTAATATTCCACATTTTTTATTATTTATTCAAACTATATTTTAATTTTTAATAAAATAAAAATCCTTACCAGCTTTTATTACCGGTAAGGATTTTATATTATAATCTAAGACCTGTTGAGTTATTTAAAATAGTTGTACTATACATAAATAATATATCTTTATTTTCAAAGTCAACTTTATCTTTTAACAGCGACGCAGCTATATATCTTAAATCTATAAGAGTTACAGATTTATAACTTTCTAAAAGCATTGGGCTTATTGAAGAACCAAAAGAATCTCTAAATATTATCAATTCTTTATTTGTCTGAGCCATATTATTTGTAAGTGTTACCATTGTTACTGGGCCATTTAAAAATATATTATATGGGTCAACACCTGTTTTATATTTTTCAAGAGTATAAACAGGCATTTCTTTTTCTAATTCATGATTATATACTGTTGCGTTTTCCAACACGCTATTTGTCAAATAATTTAATCTGTCTGATTTTACATTCATAGATAATTGTCCATGATAAACACCATTAAATTTTCCAACTGTATTAAGTGTATACTCATCAAAATTGGCTGGTTTAAAGCCCATTTTATCCCCTAAAGTATTAACTACTTTCTGCAAATTTTCTTGTTTCCAGTGAGAATCTGTTGTGTAATAATCATTTTCAGATAACACATCAAACAAATTTATATACTCCATATTTTTTACATTATCATGTAGTATATTTTGTAGTCTCCCATAATCCATATAAAGCTTGTCTTTTGCTGTAAAATAACTTTTATCTGGTATAACGGTATAATAACATTTATTGCTATCGTTTAAATACATATCATATATAGCATTAAATTTATATGCAGCATTTGACACACTTTTTTCATTTAAAGGATATTCCAAATAATATATTGCACCATCTTTAGTAAAAAGATTATTGTTATCTTGTTTTTTTAACAAATCAAGTGCAACAAAGGACTTTAAGCCACGAAAATCATCTCTAAAAGGAAACTGTTCTTGTGTATATCTTTCAAATTTTGTCAGATAACTCCCATCCATAACCTTTTCAACTGATATTTCTGGAAACTTTTCAAGTTTTCTTCGTTCTGATTTTGATAAATCTATATCTGGCAATATTATAGAATATATCATAAATCCACCTATCATAGCAAAAAAAACACAGCAGGTTATAATATTTTTTATTTTATTATTCATTTATAATCCTCCTGTTAAAATCTAAAGTATAAAAACGGATTAAAAGAACCATCTACAATATACGCCGTACAAATCACCATAATAAATATTATCCAAAGTGGTTTTAAAACAATTTCAACTTTTTTACCTGTATTAGTTGAAAACATTTTATTGCAAATATTTTTTGCAGTCGGTGTTGAACCTATCATAGCAATGATAAGAAGAACTGCGTAACTTTTTAAGTAATAAATACTTTCTGTTCCTGCAAATGATGTTGTACCAATACCAAATAACATTCCAACATCTTTAAATGCTTGTGTTATATTTACTGCATTAAATATAACAAAACTGATTATAACTATAAATAATACATATATATGATTTATTATTTTGGGTGTTATTTCAAGATATTTTGCAAGAATTAACTTTTCAAATACAAGAACTGTGCCAAAAAGCATTCCCCAAAGAATAAAATTCCATTGTGCTCCATGCCAAAATCCTGTCAAAAACCATACTGTCACAAGATTTAAAATCCATCTTGGTGTTGAAACACGATTTCCTCCCATTGGAATATATACATAGTCTTTAAACCAACTACTGAGCGTCATATGCCAACGTCGCCAAAATTCTGTTATGCTTTTTGAAATATATGGATAGTTAAAGTTTTCTGGAAAGTCAAATCCAAACATTGAACCAAGACCGATTGCCATATCGCTGTAACCAGAAAAATCAAAATATATCTGAAGTGTAAATCCTATTGCATAAAGCCATGCAAAAAGAATTGTTTGCTCATTGCTTTCCAAAAACAATTTGCAAAGTTCTCCCATATTATTTGCAATTATAACTTTTTTGCCAAGTCCGATAACAAATCGTTCTATACCGTAAGAAATTTGGGATATTGTGTTTGTCCTATTTTCAAGCTGTGCATCAATATCAGAATATCTTACAATTGGGCCTGCAACCAACTGCGGAAACAAACACACAAATGTTGCAAGACTTGTTAAACTTTTTTGAGCTTTTACTCTTCCACGGTATACATCAATTGTATAACTCATAGTTTGAAATGTGAAAAAACTTATACCAACAGGAAGTTTAACATGTAAAAGTGGAATATTTGTATTTAAAACAGCATTTATATTGCTTATAAAAAAATCTGTGTATTTAAAATATCCAAGCAATGCAATGTTTATAACGATTGAAGATATAAGAATGTATTTTGCTTTTTTTCTTCCCCTGCATTTTTCTATGGCAAGGCTATGCAAATAGTCTGACACCGAAGAAAAAAGCAATAAAGACACATACCACCCTTCACCACTAAGGTAAAAAATAAGACTGGCAAGCAAAAGAACTACGTTTTTAAAATTTTTAGGAACTATATAGTAAACCAACAAAGCTATTGGCAAAAAATAATATATAAACGTTATTGAAGAAAAAATCATTTGGTTTAATCCTTTATTTAAAAATTTTGCCCAACGAAAATAATCTCGTCAGGCAAATTTTATATTATTATTTAATTTCGTTGAATTTTTCCACGATTTCTTTAGCTGAATCTTCGTAGCTTTGTACAAACAAGATTATATTACCTTTATTAACAACTTCAACTTTTTCTGGCTCAACACATACCCATTTGCTTCTTGAACCATCTGTGTGTTTTTCATAAATTTCTTTTGCAATAGCTTCTACATCAGCACCTTCTTGGAGCTTAATAAGAACAACAGAGTGTGCTTGTGAGCCTATCATAGCATCACTAACTAAACCTTCAGCACCTTCTGGCATTTTTGTTTTTGTGTGAAATTCCCAGTCTTCAGCTGTCATTTCAACTTCCATTGTACTAAGGTCTTTCATAGAAGGAACATCTGTAATTTGTGTCATGATTTCCTGGAGTGAAGCAGAAGGAGTGTTTGTGCTATTTGCATCGTTGCTTGAGTTATTTTTTGAGCCACAAGCCACCATAGAAACTGCCAACATTGCAGACATTATAATTGCCAATAATTTTTTCATTTTATTTTCTCCTATTGATTTCTTTTCAGGATATTATTATACCCCTAAAGTGTTCTTTTTGATTTTACATTAACAAATTATCAAAGTCAATACTTTTAATTGTATTTTAATCTTGTGTTAAGTATTCTGTAATATTTTAATTTATATACAAAATATCTATATTTTATTATTTACTTTTGTCTTTAACCAGTCTTTTCCTTCTATAATTCTTGCAACCATCATAGCTGTTACACTATCACCTGTTACATTTATAAGTGTTGCTGGTGCGTCAACCAAAAATCCTACCGTCGCAATAATAGGAAATGCTTCCATAGGGAAACCGTATATTGTCATAATAAGCATTTCGCCAATAAGTCCACCTCCAGGAACACCAGACATAACCATACCAGACATTATAGCAATAAGTATTGCCGGAATCCATACACCAAATCCAACAAAATCATTTCCAAACAGTTCATATACTAATGCTATTTTCAATATAGCTGCAAAACATGAACCATCCATGTGCATTGTTGCACCAATTGGCAAAACAATTTCTCTTATATCTTTTGGTACTCCTATTTTTTCGCAAACTTCCATATTTACAGGCAAACTTGCAATTGAGCTTTGGGTTGCAATACTTGTGGCTGCTGCTGGCAAAATATTTTTGTAAAATATTTTTACCCCTGACATTCCACCTGCAAAATATGCATAAATAAAAAATCCAACAATGAAATATACAATACATAAAGGATAATATAATCCAAGCATTGTTTTTGCATATACCCCTATAAGCTGTGGTCCTAAATCAGCAACAAGATAAGCAAAATACGCACCTAATCCAATTGGAGCATAATACATTATATATTTTATCATTTTCATAAATATTTCTGATAAGAATGATAGTTTTTCAGCAAGTCTTTTGCCTTTTTCTCCAAAAGATGTAACAACAAAGCCAAAAAATATACTCATCAAAATTAAAGGAAGAACATTTTTTCTTGATATTAATGCAGGAAAATCATCAACTGTTATTGCTGCAACAATTTGTTTTGATAGTGGTGGTGCTTCCTCCACTTCAGCAGATGTAAGTTCAATTTCCATATCTTTTGTTGGGTCCATTGCATGTATTGCCCCACACATTATTACCGAAGCAATAAGACCAGTAACTACAAATACAATAATCATATATCCCAATATTTTTCCAAGTCTTTTCATATTTGACATTGACGCAACTGCGCTTGAAATTGAGAAAAAAATAACTGGAACAACAATTGAAAATACAAGATTTAAAAATATATCTCCAAAAGGTTTCAATTTTTTACCAAAATCCGGGCTAAACCAGCCAATTAAACTTCCAACAACTATTCCTAAAATCAGTATCAATGGAAATTGATATGATTTGAATAGGCTCTTTTTCTTTGAACCTGTTTTCATAAAAACCCTCCTCAAAATTTAAAAGGACTGTCTAAATTTAAAACAGTCCTCTTGGTTTTTACTATGTATATTTAACATTTTTATAAAATATGTGTCATTTTAGTTACATTTCAGTATAATTTTTTAAAAATTGATAATATTATTGTCAAACTCATATAGTTTTTATAATGTTATATTGTTAAAAGGAGCAATAAAAAATGAAAAGATTTTTGGCTTTAATGACAGCTCTTGCATTGTCATTTTCTTTAGTTGCCTGTGGTACAACCGACAACAACAATAACTCTGATGTTATTGACAGCACAAACTATAAAATTGGCATTGGCAGTTACACTTCAACAGAAAGTGCTTCATCTGCAAGTGGAGATAATGGTAAAGCCGTTGCAACAACAACTTATGCCACTGTTGTCTTTGACTCAAATAATATCATTAAAAAAGTTTATATTGATGAAGTTGAAGCAAAAGTTTATTTTGACTCAAAAGGTCAAATTATAAAAAACAACACTTTAGATAATATAAAATCAAAGCGTGAGCTTGGTGACAGTTATGGTATGAAAGGTGCTTCTCCAATCGGTAAAGAATGGTATGAACAAGTTAATAGTCTTGAAGCATATTTAGTTGGCAAAAATATTGACGAAATTTCAAAAGCTGTTATGTATAGTGGTGTTTATGGCACAAAAGATGATTATGCAAGCAGTTTGGGTAATACACCAATAAATTCTGAAAGTATGCCAAATAGTATTTTAAATGGTGCAGAAAGTGCCATAGATAAAACAGCAAAAGGTGTAGAAAATGCGGCTGACAAAATTACAAGTGGTGTAGAAAGCATTGCGGGTAATATCACAAATAATTCCGGTGATGCAATTGACGGAAACAATAACGGCGACAAAAATGATGATAATACTGCCGGTGGTATGACTGATAATATTGACGGAAAAGTTGATAACAGCAACTCTAACAGTGAAATAAATAATAATTCTGCCGGAAATATGACAAATGATTATTCAAATGCTATCAACTGGGAACAAGATTTAAAATCAAGTGTAACAATAAATCTAACAAATATTCAAAAGGCATTACAGAAAGCTTACGCAAATGCCCGATAACCAAAAAAGGAAACAGAAATCTGTTTCCTTTTTATTTTTATTTGTTATAATTAGTATATAAATCAAATGCTATTCCAAATATGAAAGATTATGCCGCTAAAAATAAAAAGTAAAAGGTATCTCAGTTCATCACTGAGATACCTTTTTTATACATTGTCAAACTTTAGATTTTCCAGAATATAATCTACAAGATATTTTATTCTGTCATCCTGTCCGGTAAGCTTTAAATATCCTAAAAGACATTCAAAACCGGTGGAAGAACGATATTCTTCAACTGTGGCATGTTTTGCAACCGATGCTTTTGAGCTATTTTTACCCCTACGCACCATATTTGCTTCTTCTTCTGTAAGAATATCTTTTATAAGTTCAAGTGCTTGAAATTGCCCTTTTGCACTTACATAAGATACTGCCATTTTATGAAGTTTATTTATTGGATGTCTTTTATCAGTAACAAGATGTTCTCTTATAACTAGAGAGTATACGCCATCTCCCACAAAAGCCATCGCCAATGGAGATTGTTCTCTTATATCTACCATTTTTATATTCACCTTTAAATTAAATTATATAGTCGAATTCAAAGTCTTCTATTCTTATTGTATCGCCTTCTTTAACACCCATTTCTTCAAGCTTATCAATGATACCACTATCACGCAATCTTCTTTGGAAGTATTGCAAACTTTCATAGTCGTCCATATCACTGCCGTTAAGAATACGCACAAGCCAATCTGCTTCAATGTTAAATGCACCATCATCTGTACGGAATATATCAAATGCATTGCCATCTTCTATAATTTCTGGTTTAACATATTCTGGTTCATATTTGATAACTGGTGGCAATTTCTGCAGTTCATTATATACAACACCTGGAAGGTCTGTAAGTCCTTGTCTTGTTGCTGCAGAAATAACAAATAACTGAATACCTTTATCTTCACAAAATGCTTTAAATTCTTCAATCTGTTCTTCTGTTGCAATATCTGCTTTATTAGCTATTGCAATTTGTGGGCGTTTTGCAAGCTCTTCACTAAAAGACACAAGTTCTGTGTTTATGAGGTTAAAATCCTCAATTGGATTTCTGCCCTCACTTCCCGAAACATCAACAACATGCAAAAGCAGTCTACATCTTTCAACATGACGCAAAAAGTCATGTCCCAAACCAACACCGTCTGATGCACCTTCAATAATACCCGGAATATCTGCTGCCACAAATGAAGCTTCTTCATCAACTCTTACAACGCCAAGAACTGGTGTAAGTGTTGTAAAGTGATAGTTTGCTATCTTTGGTTTTGCAGAAGAAATTGTAGAAATAATAGTTGATTTACCAACATTTGGAAATCCTATAAGTCCAACATCAGCAATAAGCTTAAGTTCCAAAGTAACATTAAATTCTTCGCCTTTATACCCTGGCTTTGCAAAACGTGGAATTTGACGAGTTGGAGTTGCAAAATGTTGATTTCCAAGTCCACCTTTTCCACCTTTTGCAATAATATAGTCTTTTTCTTCTGAAATATCTGCTATAACAAGACCTGTTTCTGCATCTTTTATAACAGTACCAATTGGTACACGAACAATAAGGTCTTCTGCTCCTCGTCCTGATTGATTTGCACCACGTCCGTCTTCACCATTTTTTGCAATATATTTACGTTTATATTTAAAATCCATCAAAGTAGAAAGATTTCTGTCTGCACGAAAAATAACATTTCCACCTCGTCCACCATCTCCACCATCTGGACCGCCGGAAGCAACATATTTTTCTCTATGGAAAGCAACAGCCCCATTACCACCATTGCCTGCTTTTATATAAATACGGGCTATATCTACAAATTGAATTGCCATTTTATGCACCTCTTTTCATAAGTATATTTTTATTATACCATATTAACATATCTTTATTAAAGCATTGTTAATAGTTTAATTTTTAAATAAGTTTATAAAATATTTACTAAACAAAACCCGAGCTTTTATAAAAGCCCGGGCGAATTTGTTTATATTAGTTTGCGTAAACACTTACTTTTTTGCGTTCACGGCCGTATCTTTCAAATTTAACTGTGCCGTCAACCAATGCAAAAAGTGTATCGTCGCTACCACGACCTACATTTTCACCTGGGTGAATATGTGTGCCTCTTTGACGAACGATGATGTTACCAGCTTTTACTGCTTGACCGTCTGCTCTTTTTGCGCCGAGTCTTTTTGATTCGGAATCACGGCCGTTTTTTGTGGAACCTACACCCTTCTTATGTGCCATTTCTATATCCTCCCTTAAAAATTAACCAACAATTTTTGTGATTTCAACTTTTGTGTATGGCTGTCTGTGACCCATTCTTCTTACAGAACCTTTTTTAGGTTTGTAAGTGATGATGTTCAACTTTTTGCCTTTACCGTTTTTAATAACTTTAGCTTCAACTTTAGCGCCTTCAACAACAGGTGCACCAAATTTAGCATCTGCGCCTTCGCCAACAAGCAAAACTTGATCAAAAACAACTGTTTCTTCTGCTGCTGCTTCCAATTTTTCGATGAAAAGTACATCGCCTTCACAAGCTGTGTACTGTTTACCACCAGTAACGAATACTGCTTTCATGTATTTACCCTCTCATTAATTAAGTCTCGCTGAACCTGGCGTGTATCCGACGGATACAACTTATGCCATTTACATGCGGCTATAATATATTACTATAAATATAAAAACTTGTCAAGCTATATATAGCCTATTTTCTTTTATTTTCAGCGCTTTTCACAGTATTTTTAAGAAGATTTACTCTTGTCATAAGGCCAACACCACCTGGTACTGGTGTTATTTTGCCAACTTTTGATATACAAGAATCAAAATCAACATCTCCACAAAGTTTACCTTCACTATTTCTGTTTATACCAACATCAACAATGATAGCTCCTTCTTTTATCATATCTGCTGTAAGAAAACCTGCACGACCTATTGCAATAATGATTATATCTGCATTTCTTGTTTTTTCTGCAATATTTCTTGTTTTTGAGTGGCAAATTGTTACAGTTGCACTTTTCTTTGTAAGAAGAGATGCAACAGGAAAACCAACAATATTACTTCTGCCAATAACTACAACATCTTTTCCTTCAATTTCTACACCAGCATATTCCAGCATATCAATACACCCTTGAGGTGTACAAGGAATAAAACAATCTTTTCCTATATGCATATTACCAACGCTTATTGCTGTAAATCCGTCAACATCTTTATCACTTGAAATTGCATTTATAACTGCATATTCTTCAATATGTTTTGGAAGCGGAAGTTGTACCAAAATTCCATGAACACTCTCGTCATTATTAAGTTTTTCAATTATATCCAGCAATTCTTTCTGACTTGTACTTTCAGGCAATGCAATTGTGTCAGAATCTATATCACATTCTGCACAGTCTTTAACTTTACCTTTTACATAAGACTGACTTGCCGGATTTTCTCCAACAATAACCACAGAAAGTTTTGGATTTATCCCTTTTTCTTTAAGTTCTTTAACTTTTGCAGAAATCTTTTGTTTTTCAATTGCACTTATAACTTTACCACTGATAAGTTTTTCTTCGTACATATTTTCGCCTCCCTTATACTTTTATCTAATTTTCAATATCTTTTTGTATGTCAGCTTTGCTTTTTTCGCATATACGATTATATACAATTATTGCTATTGCTGCAACAACTGTTACAACAGCTATAATTTGTGATGTTTTTATTCCACCACTTGTAGCAAGACTGTCTGTACGCAGTCCTTCAATAAAAAATCTTCCAACACCATACCAAATCGCATAAATACAAAGCATTTCACCTTTAAATTTTTTACGATTAAAATAAGCCATCATAAGTATAAAACCTATAATACACCATACAGATTCATAAAGAAATGTTGGGTGTACCGGCATATTTGGGTCAACTGTCACACCTTGCAACGCAAGTTTATCTTGAACTGATGCAAGATATCTTGTTGTTCCTTCGCTTATCATTCCGAACATGTTATCTGTGTTACTGCCAAAGGCTTCCTGATTAACAAAGTTTCCCCAACGTCCTATACCTTGACCAATCAAAAAACAGCTTGAAACAACATCGCAAAACTCCAGTGGGTCAATCTTTTTCCATTTACATGCTAAAACACCCGCTATTAATCCTGCAATAATACCGCCATAAATTCCTATACCACCATCGCGTATATTTATCATTTCCAAAAAGCTATTATACTTTATTGGTCCAAATGCAACATAATAAATTCTTGCACCTATAATAGCCGCTATTGATGATATTATAATTACATCAATAAATTTGTCTATATTTATATTTCTTTTTTCTGCAAGTTTAAATCCTATAATCAACATAAGTACACAGCCTAATGCGATTATAACCCCATACCAATATATATTTATACCAAAAATATTAAATGCGATACGATTAACATCTATATTTATCCCTAATTTAGGAAACTGAACATGAAACATTTTTACACCTCCAATGGTAAAGCTTTAAATATTGTGCATTTATCATTGTTGAACATTGTTTTCAGCTGTTCATTTACATCATCAACCGTTATTGTTTTAAATACCTCAAGACTATTATAAATTGTATTTCCTTTAAAATACTGATTTACAAGACTTGTTGCAACTTCTTCAACATTTTCAAAGTCTATTATCATATTTCCGTACATTGCATTTTTGCTTATATCAAATTGTTCTTGAGTTATTCCTTTGGTTTTTATTTCATTTATTGCCTGCATAACTTCATCAATGAGCAATTCTGGATTGTTTGTTTCACCAGATATAATGCTTGCGTAATGGTCTTCTCCAGAAAAAATTTCGCCTTCAAATGAGCCATTTACAATATTTTCATCATAAAGTTTATTAAACAAATCACTTGTTGAGCCAGTAAGAACATCTATTATTATATCACCGATAATTTCCTGCTTTGTTGTAACTTTGCCATAAACTTTTTCTTTAAATCCAATTGCAACTAATGGTTGAGAAATAGGCATTCTTATACTTTTTTCATTATAAACAATTTCATCTGGTTCCATTATTTCTTCACATTTTACATCACTGCATTTTGCTGTAAATCCAGCTCTTTCAACTGCCTGTATAATTTGCTGTGATGTGATATTACCTGCAACAGAAAGTATCATTTGACTTGGAGAGTAAAACGCATCTGTACATTTATAAAGCATTTCTGGTGTGATTTGTGCAATACTTTCAACGCTTCCTGCTATATCATCTTTAACCGGGTGGTTGTGGTACATACCTTCAAGAACACCAAAAAGAACTCTCCAGCTTGCACTATCATCATACATTTTAATTTCTTGTCCAATGATGCCTTGTTCTTTTTCAACTGTTTCTTTTGTAAAATATGGTTTTGTTACAAACGAAAGCAATATATCTAAAGATTCATCAACATTATTTGTTGTTGAGAAAATATAACAAGTTTTATCAAAGCTTGTGAATGCATTTGCATTTGCCCCTGTTTTTGCAAATTTTTCAAAAGCATCGCCATCTTCATTTTCAAACATTTTATGTTCAAGAAAATGAGCAACCCCAGCAGGAATTGTATATTCTTGTCCGTCTATTGTAAATTTTCTGTTTATAGAACCAAATTTTGTTGCAAAAACTGCGTGAACACCATTATGCTTTGGCATTGGATAGCATGCAATTGTAAGCCCACAATCAGTTTTTATAAGCTGATATTCCTCATTTAAAATATCACTTTTTATTATTTGTGTATTACTCATAGTTTTTCCTTTATTTTGTCAATTTATATATAACATTAAGTTTTAAAAGCTTTAGAACATCTTTAATCTGTTCTTTTGTAACATTTTTGATTTTTTCTTTTGCAGTTTGTGGGCTGTCACATGTTCCGTGCATAGCTTCATTAAGATACCATGCTTCAAGTCCGTGCAAACCATCATATACAGCATCAATACTATTTAACAAAACAAGTTTTGTTTGTGCAATTTCTTCATCTGTTATTTCGCCATTTATAAGGCTGTTAAGTTCATATTGAACTGCATCTATAACTTTTTCGCAGTTTTCATGTTCCACTCCAGAGTCTACTCTCATAGAACATGTAAAGCCGTTAAATGCTGCTGCACAATAATAGCAAAGGCTTTGTTTTTCTCTTACATTCTTAAAAAGTCTTGAATTTGCTGTCCCACCATAAATTGTACTTGCAACAAGTATTATATATCTTTCTTCTGGTGTAATTGGTCTTGTACATGTATAAAAAAGACAAACTTTACCTTGAACTATATCCATTTGTTCGCTATAAGTTTCAAGCTCTGTAACCGGCATAACTTCTATTGGTAAAACAGACATTGTTTGTTCTTTTCTTTGTTCAAAAGCCTTTGTAAATTTCTGTTTTATTTCGTCATTTTCATCTGCTGTAACAAAAATTTCAACTATACTATTCTCCATAACTTCTTTATAGCAGTTATATAATTGTGTTGGTGTTAGACCATCTACTTCATCAATATAGCCAAGTCTTTCAACACCATTTTTGCTGTCTTTGAAGAATTTACGTTGTGCATTTTTAATGCAATAACCTCTTTTATCGTTAATTTCGCCTTCTATTTCTTCTTTAAGTTTAAATTTTTCAACTTCAAGCCAATCAGAGATAAAACCACCTTTTTCTATGCAAGGCTTAAATATCACCCCAAGAATAACATCTGTCATCTCCTGTAATAAGCTTTTTTCATCTATGCAATACTCGTCTTTTATGCCTTGAATTGTAAAACGCAAATATCTGTTTTGTCCAACAACTGCTGTTGACGCAGTAAAACTTGCTCCATACATTTCGCTCAATTTTTTAGAAAACAACCCCATATCAGGATAATCTTGATAACCTCTCTCCATCAATGTTGGCAAAACTGCATACATGGTTGCTTTTTCTTTTTCATTTGGAACAATAAAACTAATACTTATTCTGTTTCTCTTAAACTTATCTGATGGCAGAAAAGTAAGATGAACATTATTTTGTATATTTTCTCTTTTCATATTTTCTCCATTATATTATTTGTATTATATATTTAATATATTATTTTCTACTAACTTATTATTTTACCAAATAATTGTGTATAATTCTACATAAAAATAAAAAACCCATATAATTATGGGTTTTAATTTTATATAAGATTTTTGTGTATAGCACGTACTGCTAAATCTGCATATTTTTTCTCTAAAACAACAGAAAATCTTACTTCAGTTGTAACAATCATCATAACACTTATATCACATTCATATAAAACTTCCAAAACTTTTGTTGCAATTCCTGGCTGCATACACAAGCTATCTCCGGTTACGGAAATTTTCGCAACACTTTCATTTACAATCAAATCTTTAAACTCAAGACAATTTTTTTTATCTTTTAATAAGTTTACAACAACTTGTTTATCATTTGATTTTACGCAAAAGCTTATATCTTGCTGATTATGGTTTGCCGCCGGAAGCATAATTGAGTCTACATATACATTTTTATCACTTAAAGTTTTAAAAATATTATAAGTAGCTCCTTTTTTATCCGGAATTTCAGTAAGTGTGATAATAACTATATCTGTATCTTTTGTAATACATTTAAAAGGTTTTATGCTGGTTCCCGCTACTTCTTTTATAATAGTTGGATTTTTATCATTTAAAGATAAAATCTCCAGTCTTACACTATTTCTTTTAGCAAGATAAAGAGTAGATACTTCAATATCATCATATCCTGAAACTGCAAGTTCTATGGCTTCATCATAATCTAATTCACCTATTTTTTCAGGATTATCATAAAGTGATAAATCAGCTGAATATATACCACCTTTTTCAAAATAAAACTGACATTTTTCTGCAAATAAACTTCTTGCAGTTAATACTGCTTGTTCCATTGGATTTTCACAAAAGATAAATTTAATATTATCATGAGTAATATCACACTTATTTTTTAAATCAGATATAACTTCAATTTTATATCCCAAATTTATATCTTTTTCACATTCCAAAACAATCTCATTTATATTAGAAAATTCTTTGAAATATTTAACTAAATATGCCATTATTTTATAATTTCCTTTGCCGAAATAACAAAGCTTTGAGAGTTTATATCTCTCAAAAGCACCTCTATATCATCAGTCATATCGCTAACACGCAAATCAAGAGAAACACTTGCAGCTCCATCTGAAGGTGCTGACTGAGTTATTGTTACAATAGAAATATGATAACTTGAAATAAGTTTTAATAAAGATTGCAATGCACCCAAAACATCTTTAAGAACAACTGTTATAGTAATAACAGTTTTTTGAGTTTCGTTTGATTCAAATACTTTATCTTTATATTTATAAAGTGCACTTCTTGATATACCAACTGCTTTTGCTGCAGCAGAAAGCCCCTTTACTTCTCCTGACGCCAACAATTGCTTTGCCTCTATTGTTTTAAGAAAAACTTCTGGCAGAACATCACTATCTACAATTAAAAATTTTTTTGCCATTATGTAATATCTCCTTTTGTTTTATGGATATTGCACAAATTTTATAAACAGTTTTAAATATGTTTATAGCTTTATTTTAATATATAATATATTAAATTTAAAACTATTTCAATATAAAATTTTATATTTTATCATCATTTTTTGTTTAATTAATATTATGTCCATATTTACGATAAATATGAGCAAAAAACAGACTGTACTCAACTTTTGTACAGTCTGTCTTATATTTATTAGTGAATTACGCATACGCCAGGCATATTATCTTCTGTATAATATCCCTGTCTTTTAGATGGACAACTTTCATTTGCAAGGTCACCAGAGTCATCACAATATTCTCTTACAACAACATTTTTTGATACTGGAAAACTCTTTGCTGGCAATTTAGCCTGTGCTTTATCCATAACATTACGCCATGCAAACGTTGGTGGGTGTGTATTGTAATTAACCGCAAGTGGTATTTGGTCATCATAACCCCACCAAGTAGCAGTACAGTAATATGGTGTGAGACCTATAAACCAGTGGTCCTTATCATCAGATGTTGTACCTGTTTTACCAACTGAGTCAAGACGTTTTGGTCCTTTGCCTCTAGCTGTACCACCTTCACCATGAACAACTTGATAAAGCATTCTGTTCATGATATACGCAGTTTCTTCTGAAATAGCCTGAACTGTTGTAACATTTGTTTCCAGTATAATATTTCCTTCTGCGTCTTCAACAGTTGTATAGCAGTGTGGTGTTGTATATTTGCCTGCATTGCCAAATATTGCATAAGCACCTGCCATTTCAAGTGGAGAAATACCTATTGTTACAGAACCAAGTGACATTGGAGCAACACTTTCATCAGAAGGTTCAAGACCTGTAACGTGAAGTGTGTCTTTAACAAAATAATAAGAGTTAGAAACACCAAGCATTTCCAAAGTTTTAACAGCAATTGTGTTAAGCGATCTTGCAACAGCATTTACAACTGGAATATTAGTTTCTAAATATCTACCATTGTAGTTTTTTGGCCAAGGTCTTTCTTGCCCTGTCTTATCATCTTTTTCCATTCTAACATAATTATCTTCAATACCTGTAGAATAGTTTATGATACCATAATCAACAGCAAGAGCATAAGCTCCAATAGGTTTCATTGTTGAACCAACCGGACGGCGTGAGTCTACTGCACGGTTAAGACTTCTATCCCCTGTTTTATCCCAAAGACCACCAACAACACCAACAATTTTTCCTTCATAGTCCACAGAAATCATCGCAGCTTGTGGTATTATTGTTTTTTCTTCACCAGTTTTTTTATCAACAACTTTTGCTTCCTTTATATATTTATTACCAAAAGGACCTTTTTCATCTTGGAATTCTTCTTCCATAGCACTTTGTACTACTGGATTTACTGTTGTATATATTCTAAGCCCTTGGTTGTAAATCATATCAGTAGCTTCACCTTTTGTGATATTAAGCTTTTCCTGTAAATCTTTTACAACTTGGTCTATAACCATATCTGTAAAATAGCTTGTAACTTCACTTGTTGCAACAGTCTCGTGGTCTGTTGCAATTACAAGTTCTTCTGCAATTGCCTGGTCATATTCTTCTTGTGAAATTTTGCCTTGTTCAAGCATAAAATAAAGAATATCATTTCTTCTTTCAACATTATTTTCTGGATTTTTAACCGGACTATAATATGTTGGCGCTTTTGTAACAGCAGCAATTGATGCTGCCTGTGCAAGTGTAACTTCACTTATATCTTTGTCAAAATATGTGTTTGCGCCTGCCTGAACACCACCAAGCTGACCAGAAAGACGAAGTGTATTAAGATATGCTTCAAGAATTATTTCTTTACTATATGCTTTTTCCAAAGTATAAGCCCTATAAATCTCTCTAACTTTTCTTAAAGCACCATCAATACCAGAACTTGCGTCATCATCTACAAGGTTTTTAACCAACTGCTGTGTGATTGTTGAAGCACCCTGTTTTGATGAAAACAGCTTAATTGGTGTGTACTCGTTTATCATAGCAGCGATTGTTCTTTTTAAGTTTACACCTCTATGTTCATAAAAGTCTTTATCCTCAACTGCAATAAACGCATCGATAACATAAGGTGAAATATCATCTAAATCAACCCAAATTCTGTTTTCTGTATTATTTCTCAATCGTTCATATTCTATATATTTGCCAGGTTGTTCTGGGTCTTCATAATAAAGAATAGTTGTGTATGCAAGTTTTACATCATTCAAGTTAAGTTTTTCACCATCGTTGGCAGTAACTTTTACAAGATATAATGACATCATAACTGCTAAAACTGATGCCACCATAACACCAATACAACATAACATACCCACCCAGTAAAAAAATGTTTTTATTGGACTTCTTTTTATTTTTTTTCTTGGATTGTCTGATTGTGTTGATTTTTTGCCTGATGTTTTATTTGCATCAGATTTGCTTTTATCATATTTTTTGATAAGACATTACCTCCTATTTGCATACATAGATAAATATGTATTAAATAAATTGTATTATTTTCGCAAAATCAGCAAAACTATAACCATAAAGTGAGGTTATATTATGAAAAAACTGATTATTGCACTTTCTACAATATTTTGTGCTATTTTAATTATAGTAAGCATTTACACTTTGCCACCAAAAGAAAAAACCAATAATATTTCCGCAGACAGTTGTAATTATATCATATCAGATTATGGTGGAAAAGTTGCTGTTTTTGAGGAAAACAATCAATCTCCTGTTGTCGTATATGAAATATACACCCACCTTCTTCCTGAAAACGACATTGAACTTTTAAGAAAAGGTATAAAAGTTTCTTCTCTTTCACAACTTCAAAGCCGGCTTGAAGATTTCGGTCTTTAATTTTATTTTTAATATAGCTCTAGCAAAGATGTTCTTTGTAATTATACTTTTTTTAGCTTAAAAATTCAACACTTAAAATGTGACAATTTGTGTACAAGCTATATTAAACCAATATATTATAAATATTATCACACATTTTATTATATTTTATTTTGTTGATTATTTTACTTGTTTATGCTATACTTAGCGAAAGATTTCTAGTTAACAAGGAGTGTTAAATTTTGTCAATTTTAGATTATCCTTTTGATTCAAGTGAAATTCTTCAAAAGAAAAAAAAGCTAAAAAAAGAACTTTTACTAAGCAAAAATCTTATTGAAAAAAAAGTGGCTATTCTCAGTGGCTCTACTATTGGAGAAATTAAAAATATATTAGAATTATTTTTGCTTAATTATGGAATTAAGCCTATTTTTTATCAAGGCCAATACGCAAGATATTATGAAGATATTATGTTTGATGACGGTTCTTTAAAAGAGTTTAACCCAGACTATATATATATTCATACAACAAGTAAAAACCTTGAAAATCTGCCTGTTCCAACAGATTCTTCACAAGATGTTGAAGTTAAGCTTTCAAAAGAATTTTCAAAATTTAAAGCTTGCTATCAAAAAGCTCTAAACTTTGGTTCAATTGTTATTGCAAATAACTTTGAAAAACCTTTCTATCGTATGTTTGGTAATAAAGATGCAGTTGTTGCCCAAGGTGTTGTAAACTACACTACAAGACTAAACCTTATGCTTGCAGATTTTGCCAACAGTACAGAAAACTTTTATATCAATGATATTGATTATCTTTCAACACTTGCCGGTCTTGATAATTGGTTTAATCTTGAAAGCTGGTATCTTTATAAATATGCAGTTTCGGTGGACAAAATCCCTGAGCTTACATTCAGCATAGCAAATATCATAAAATCAACTTTAGGTAAAAACAAAAAAAGTGTTATTTGTGACCTTGATAATACACTTTGGGGTGGCGTTATAGGTGATGACGGCGTTGAAGGTATCACTATCGGAAATGAACAACCTGCCGGTATGTCCTATACTGAGTTTCAATCTTATCTCAAAAAGTTAACAGGCCTTGGCATTATTCTTAATGTTTGTTCTAAAAATGAAGATGAAATCGCAAAACAAGGTTTCTCTCAAAGAAAAGATGCTCCCCTTAATGTTGAAGACTTTATTTGCTTTAAAGCAAACTGGGAGCCAAAACATATTAACATTTCTAATATTGCAAAAGAAATTAATATTGGTGAAGACAGTTTTGTTTTTATAGATGACAATCCTGTTGAAAGAGATATTGTAAGAAAATCTCTTTCTGTTTGTGTTCCTGAAGTTAGCTGTCCTGAAGAATATATAAAATCTATTGACCGTGCAGGTTTCTTTGAAATTACAACCTTTACAAGCGATGATGCGAAACGCAACGAAATGTATAAACAAAACGCAATGCGTGCGCAGGAACAAGCTTCTTTCGGTGATTACACAGACTATCTTTTAAGCCTTAATATGACTGGTGAAGTTGGTGCTTTTTCATCTGCTCACTGTGAAAGAATAACACAGCTTATAAATAAAACAAATCAATTTAACTTTACAACAAGAAGATACACTCAAAGTGAAGTTGAAGAAATTATTGCAAACCCAGATAATTATATTTCTGCTTATGCAAAACTTGTTGATAAGTTTGGTGATAACGGCATAACAACTTGTTTTATCGCTTCTGTTGAAGATAAAACTGCTACTATTGACTTATGGGTAATGAGTTGTCGTGTATTTAAACGTCATTTTGAATTTGCCTTGTTTGATTATGTTATCAGTCAATGTATAAAACGTGGTATAACAACAATCAATGCAAGTTATTTGCCAACTGCTAAAAATGCTATAATTAAAGATTTTTATGAAAGTATTGGCTTTACTCTTGTAAGTGAAACTGAAACAGAGAAAAAGTACACTTACACAATCCCTATGGATTATAAAAATAAAAACGAAGTTATAAAAATGGAAGAGGTATAAGTATTATGACTAGAGATGCTATTTACGAAGAATTGACAGAAATTTTCAGAGATATTTTTGATGACGAAGAAATTGTTCTTTCTGATGAAACAACAGCTGATGACATCGAAGATTGGGACAGCCTTGAACAAATCAACCTCTTGGTTGCTATTGAAAAGAAATTCAACATCAAATTTAAACTTGATGAAGTAAGCCACCTTGCTAATGTTGGTGATATGGTTGACCTTGTTGCAAAACTTGTTGGTTAAAATTTTTTAGTCCGGTAGTAATACCGGGCTATTTTTTTGCTCTATTGCAAGTTATACCTTATTTATGATAATATTATACTAAATTTACTAATATAAGAGGTTATTATGAACAGCTATAAATTAAATGATATTTCTGTTGGTTTAACTGAAAGTTTTACAGTTTCTATAACAGAAGATATGATGGATAAATTTATTGATATTACCGGTGATATAAGCCCAATTCATGTTAGCAGTGAGTATGCACAAGCTCATGGATTTAAAACCAGAGTTTGTCACGGAATGCTTTTTGGCAGTATGTTTTCTACTCTTGCCGGTGTATATCTTCCAGGTGAACATTGTCTTTTGCACAGTGTTGAAACAAAATTTTCAAACCCTGTTTTCCCAGGCGACACATTGACTATAACAGGCAAAGTAAGTGAAATAAACGATACTTTTAAAACAATCACTATTAAAGGTCATATAACAAATCAAGACGGAAAAAAAGTATGTAAAGCAACAATACAAGCAGGAGTACGTGAATAATGAACAAAACTTATCTTATAACAGGTGCTACAAGCGATATTGGATATGAACTTATTCAAACACTTAATAAAAATAATGCAAAGTTTTTATTGCAAGGATTAAGTGGATTGGAAAAATTAAAAATATTTTGCAAAGAGAATAATGTTGATGCAGAATTTTTTGACGTTAACTTATCAAGCGATGAAGAAACAGATAATTTTGTTGAAAAACTTAAAGAATATTCTCCAACTCACTTTATACACTTGCCTGCGCTCAGAGTTATTAACACTAAGTTTAAAAACTTTGATGAAGAACGATTTTTAATGGATATAAATGTTCAAATTATGAGTGCTATAAAAATCTGTAAAGTTATAATGCCAAAAATGGCAAAATCAAAATACGGTAGGATTTTATTTATGGCAACAAGCTATGTGCTTTCAAATCCTCCAAAAAACACGGCTGCATACATTATGTCAAAAAATGCTCTTGTAGGGCTTATGAAAAGTCTTGCAACAGATTATGCACCAAATGGCGTTACTGTAAACAGTGTTAGTCCAAGTATGATTGAAACAAAATTTTTGGAAGAAACAAGCCATATTATTGTGGAATCTGCCGCTGCCAGTCACCCTATGAAAAGAAACGCAACAGTTAAAGATGTTGTGCCTGCAATGGCTTTTCTTTTAAGTGATGAAGCTAGTTATATCACAGGCGTAAATCTTCCTATTACCGGAGGAAGTATAATTGAGTAGTGAAATAATAAAAAGACTTAAGCTTTCTGAAAAAGATAAAATAGTTGAGTTTTTAAATTCAAATTGGGGCAGTAATCATCCTTTGGTGAATAATGAACAGCTTTTCAATTATTATTATGTTGACGGGGATTGGACAAACTTTTACTGCATTGAAGATAACGGAGAAATTGGTTCTATTTGTGGATATATAAAATGTTCCAAAGAAGATAATAGTGATATTTGGATTTCTATTTGGTGCGCTAAAAAAGGAAAAAACGGTCTTGGTCTTTCTCTTATGAGTAAAATGAAAGAGCTTACTGGCGCAAATAATATTTCCTGCAACAATATTCGTCAAAACACTATGATATTTTATACTTTTCTTGGTTATCATCCTGACCAATTAAATCATTATTATCGTTTAAGAGATTTAGATGAATATAAAATAGCAGTAGTTAATAATAAAAATATTATTCCAAATATTCAACCAAACTCTACTTTAAAGGAATTTTTTAATATTGAAGAAGTAAAATCAAATTTCAATAATTTTACATATTCAAAACCACAAAAAGATTATTGGTATGTTGATAAAAGATATTTCAACTATCCTCATTATAAATATAAAGTATTTGGTCTATACGAAAAAGACATATGCAAAAGTCTTATTGTTTTTAGGGTTAATCAAAGTGATGAAGGATATGTGTTGAGAGTTGTTGACTATATAGGCAAACCGGAAGATATAGCATTAGTAAATGGTCATATAGATACACTTATGGATAAATACAACTGTGAATACTGTGATATGTATTGTTATGGTGTAGACGGAGAAAAAGCCGGTTTTAGCCTTAGAACAAGTGAAGATAGCAATGTTATACCAAACTATCTTAACAGTCTTTTACAGAAGAATATAGACTATTATTTCTTTACTAGCGATGTTGATAACTTTATGATGTTTAAAGCAGATGGTGACCAAGACAGAATAAACTTGGGATAAAAATAAATGGTAAGCTTATATAAGCTTACCATTTTTACTTGCAGAATTTTCTTTCTTACCTTTGACTATCCATATTATAAACCAAACCAAAGCCACCGGAAATGCAAACCATGATAAAATAATCGCCATAACTCCATAAAATTTTATTTCAAAATCTCGTAACAAATAAGTCCATATTCCACCACC
>JAHHUD010000012.1 GCA_020024185.1 Oscillospiraceae bacterium
ACTTATTCCATAAATTTTTTTCTCATTTTCTGAATTATTCTTCTTTCAAGTCTAGAAATTTGAACTTGTGTCTTTCCCATTATTTCCGCTGTAACAGATTGAGTCTTATTTTGATAAAATCTCAAATATATTATTTGCTTTTCTTGATTATCTAAATCGGCTAATGCATATTTAAGTCCCATTATATTTGCAAGATTTTCTTCTTCGCTGTCCACAGGAATATCAAATTCGCATCTTCCGTCTTCTTCTTCGTACATAGCTGTAAGTGACATAGGTGGAGTTGATGCAGAAATAGCTTGAGCCACATCTTCACTTGAAACTTGAAGAAAATCTGCAATTTCTTTTACAGTTGGTTCTTGTCCATGTTCTTTTTGAAGGTGTTCTCTTGCATAACCTACTTTTAAAGACAGTTCTTTTACACTTCTGGTTACTTTAAGCATTCCTCCGTCTCTAAATAATTTTTTTATTTCTCCAAGTATAACTGGAACAGCATAAGTTGAAAATTGCACTCCACGTTCACTATCAAAAGCATCATAAGCTTTTATAAGTCCAACACATCCGGCAGCAAACATTTCTTCGTACTCTATTCCTTTTCCTTTAAAGCGTTTTGCACAAGAGTGTACAAGCCCCATATTATTTTCTATAAACTCTTCTCTTTCGGTTTTAAGTTGTAATGACATTTTGTTCCCTCGGTTTAATTTTTTTTGTCATAACAACCCTTGTCCCTTTCCCCAAAGTTGATTTAACTTTAAGTGTATCCATAAATGACTGCATAACCATAAAACCAATACCGGCTCTTTCTCCGTTTTCATCTGATGTATACATTGGTTGCATTGCAGTATTTATATCTTCAATTCCCACACCTTTATCAACAATTTTTATAGTTAAAACATCATCTTTTATTGTGGCTGTTATGTAAACGATACCAAAGGTATCTCTATATCCGTGAACAATACAATTTGTCACTGCTTCACTAACTGCTGTTTTTATATCATTTATTTGTTCTACTGTTGGGTCAAGCTGAGTGCAAAAAGCAGCAATAGCACTTCTTGCAAATCCTTCATTTGCAGATTTTGATGGAAAACTAAGTTTTATAAAATTCTGTGATTTCATTTGCTACTCCTAATTTATAAATTCCTTTATTGTTTTTATACCAGCAAGTGCCAATACTTTTTGTGTTTGTCTGTTAAGTCCCTGCACATAAAGAGAACTTCCGCAATTTTGCGCAAATTTATACCTAGCAAGAATAAGACCTATGCCAGAAGAGTCCATAAAAGATACTCTTTCAAAATTCATTATTACAACTTTTGGTGAAATGCGTAAAATCTGTGCATCTATTGTATCTTTTATTAAAAATGCACTATGATGGTCTATTTCACCGGATATATAGACTTTAAGCTGATTATCTATAACTTCAAATTCAACATTTGCCAAAATTTTCACCTCTCAAAATTTTCACATAAAAAAACATATCCTATATCAATAATGATATAGGATATGTAATAAAAATTATGTCATATTATGATTGTTTGTTTATGTTTTTCAAAATAATTCTTCTTGCATCACTTGCTAGATATAATGAACCAAAAACAATCAAATTTTCGTTATTGTAAATTGATGTTTTAATCACATTTTCAAGACTATCTGCTGGATGACAATTTGAAATATATTCTTTCGCAATATCAGCAAGTTCAGATTTTGAAATTGCACGAGAACCAAATATATCAACTGTATACAGTTTATTTATAAATGGTGACATTATTTCAATAAGTTGCTTTGGATGTTTATCAGAAAGTGACGCCCAAACAGCTGTTAAATTATTTATATTGTTTTCTTTAAGCACATTTGATAAAGCAGTAACTCCATCAACATTATGTCCACCGTCTAAAATTATAAGTGGATTTTCGCTGAACACTTCTATTCTTGCCGGAAAAGTTGTTTTTTCTATACCTTTTGTAATATTATCTTTAGATATTACAAATTTTGTAGTATTATCAAGTATTTTAGCAGCTTCAATAACAACTGATGTATTATAACTTTGATGAATTCCAGCAAAACTTTGTTTTATAGAAAGCTCTTTATAATTTAAAATATCATTAAATTGTCCCTTATGACAAATATTTATATTCTTTATATCTGGAATAATTAATGACGCATTTTTTTCATTACATTCTTTTTCTATAACTTTTAAAGCTCTTTTATCTATAGCAGGATAACAAATAACATTTTGATTTTCTTTAATTATTCCGGCTTTTTGATAAGCAATTTCTTCTATTGTTTCTCCAAGTATCTCTGTGTGGTCAAAACTTATATTCATAATACAAGAAAGTAATGAGTTTTTTATAACATTAGTTGAGTCTTCTTTTCCGCCAATTCCAACTTCGATGCAAACTATATCGCATTGTTCCATATAAAAATAATAAAAAGCAATTGCAGTTACGATTTCAAATTCGACCAAATTACAATCATATTTTTCAAGAATATATTCTTGTTTTTCTTTAACAAGTTCTGTGATATCAGCAAGTTTTTGTTCTGAGATAAATTCTCCATTAATAGTAAATCTCTCACGAAAATCTATAATAAATGGCGATATATTAAGTCCTGTTTTATATCCCGCTTCTATAAGTATATTGCTCAACATCTTCGCACAAGAACCTTTTCCGTTTGTTCCTGCAATATGAACAATTTGCAATTTATCTTGAGGATTATCCAATTGTTCAAGCAATAAACGCATGGCTTTTCTATTATCTGTATTTTTAAATCTTGGACGAGAATGTATATAATCCAATGCCTCACTGTATGTCATAGTTTTCAACTTTCCTTTATAGTTTTGTTTAAAGTTCATCACAACATAATAAGAGCCGAGAGTAAACTCAGCTCTTAATATAAAACATTTTATAAATTATTTCAAGGCAGAAAGACTTTCAAGAATTTTTTCTTTTTTGCTTTCAGCTGCAGCAAGTTTTGCTTTTTCTTGTTCAACAAGTTTTTCTGGTGCTTTTGCCATAAATCCTGGATTATTAAGTTTTCCAGAAATAATCTGTATATCTTTTTCAACACCAGCAAGTTCTTTGTTTAAACGTGCAGTTTCTTTTTCTTTATCAACCAAATCACCAGTTGGAATAAATCCACGTGCACCTTCAACAACAACTTGTGCATACATTTTTGCATCACCATCAAATTTTTCAACAAGCTGAACTTCTTTTGCGAATGCAAATTTTTCAACAAAATAAATACCTTGTTCAAAATCTTCTTTGTAAGGAGTTTCAATTATAAGAAGAGTTTTATTTGATGGATGAGCTTGCATCTGTGCACGCAAAGCACGAATTTGTTTTGAAAGCTCAAGAATTCTTGTAAGAGATTTTTCTTCTCTTTCAAATACAAGTTGTTCTTTAAATTGTGGCCATTGGCTTATCATAATGCTTTCTTCAGCATTAGGCAGAGCAAGATAAATTTCTTCTGTGATAAATGGCATAAATGGGTGAAGAAGTTTTAAAGCTTCTTTCATAACATATACCAACACTCTTCTTGCATTATCTTTAACTTCTTTATCTTCACTATTAAGACGAAGTTTAACAATTTCAATATATCTGTCACAGATTTCATCCCAAATAAAGTCATAAGCTTTTTGAGCAGCAAGACCAAGGTCAAATGCTTCAATATTTTCTGTTGCAGCTTTAATTACATTGTTAAGTGTAGAAAGAATCCACTTATCTTCCTGCTCAAGTTTTTCTGGCAATCCGTCAGCAAGTTCACCATCAAGATTCATCTGAATAAATCTTGCAGCATTCCAAAGTTTGTTTGCAAAGTTTCTTGAAGCTTTAACTTTTTCATCAGAATATCTTGTATCATTACCGGCAGAAGAACCTGTTGCAAGTGTAAATCTTAAAGCGTCTGCACCATATTGGTCAATAATTTCAAGTGGGTCAATACCATTTCCCAAAGATTTACTCATTTTAAGACCATTAGCATCACGAACAATACCGTGAATAAATACTGTATCAAAAGGAACTTGACCTGTATGTTCAATCGCAGAGAAAATCATTCTTGCAACCCAGAAGAAAATAATATCATAACCAGTTACAAGAGTATTTGTTGGATAGAAATATTTTAAATCCTCACTGTCTTTGTTTGGCCAGCCAAGTGTTGAAAATGGCCAAAGAGCCGATGAGAACCATGTATCAAGAGTATCTTCATCTTGTTTAAGATTTGTGCTGTTACATTTTGTACATTTATGTGGTGCTTCTTTTGCAACAATAACTTCACCACAATCCTGACAGTACCACGCAGGAATTCTGTGTCCCCACCAAAGTTGACGAGAAATACACCAGTCTTTAATATTTTCCATCCAGTGATAGAAGATTTTATCAAAACGTTCTGGAACAAATTTTGTTTCACCGTTTCTAACTGCTTCTATTGATGGTTTTGCAAGTGGTTCCATTTTTACAAACCACTGTTTTGAAATCATTGGTTCAATTGTTGTTTTACAACGATAGCAAGAACCAACATTATGTTTATAATCTTCAACCTTAACCAGAAGTCCAAGTTCTTCAAGGTCTTTTACAATAGCTTTTCTTGCTTCATATCTATCCATGCCAGCATATTTTCCCATGTCAGCAGTCATATGTGCGTCAAGTTCCATAACTTTAATAATTGGCAAATCATGTCTTGAGCCAACTTCAAAGTCATTAGGGTCATGTGCTGGTGTCATTTTTACAACACCTGTACCAAATTCTTTTTCAACATACTTATCTTCAAAGATTGGAATTTCTCTTCCCACAAGTGGAAGAATAGCCATTTTACCAACAAGATGTGAATATCTTTCATCGCCAACTGCAACAGCAATACCTGTATCACCAAGCATTGTTTCTGGTCTAGTTGTAGCAACTGTAATAAATTCATCACTATCTTTAATTGGATACTTAATATGCCAAAGATGACCATCTTGTTCTTCAAATTCAACTTCTGCATCAGAAATTGATGTCATACAATGTGGGCACCAGTTAACGATTCTCTCACCTTGATATATAAGACCTTTGTTGTAAAGGTTAACAAAAACTTCGTTTACTGCTTTACTGCAACCTTCATCAAGAGTAAATCTTTCTCTGTCCCAGTCGCAAGATGCACCAAGTTTTTTAAGCTGTTCAATAATTCTGCCACCGTAAACACGTTTCCAATCCCAAGCTCTTTTAAGAAATTCTTCACGACCAATATCTTCTTTTGTCAAACCTTCTTTTTTCATAGCTTCAACAATTTTTGCTTCCGTAGCAATTGAAGCATGGTCTGTGCCAGGAACCCAAAGTGCAGAAAATCCCTGCATTCTCTTATATCTAATAAGAATGTCCTGTAATGTGTTATCCAAAGCGTGTCCCATATGCAATTGACCAGTAATGTTTGGAGGTGGTATAACAATTGTGTATGGTGTTTTTTTGCTGTCTACTTCAGCATGAAAATATTTGTTATCAACCCAATTTTTATAGATTTTATCTTCTACTTGTTTAGGGTCGTAAACTTTATCAAGTTCTCTCATAAAATTCTCCTTTAAATATTTTTAATTTTGGAGCAGTAAAAAAATAAACCGCCCCACATTAAAACATGGGACGATTAAAAAACCGTGGTACCACCCAAATTTCCATATAAAATATGGACACTCGAAGGTTCTTTAACGCAGAAATACGGAAAAAGCTATTATAAGTTTTCACTTTTTCAGCTCCAAAGCTACACAAAAAACCTGTTTTGCTGTTTTACACCACCCAACAGCTCTCTATAAAAACAATTGTTTTCTGCCTCTTTTTCTATGCTTTTAAAGTATATTAATACTTTTAATTAATTTTAATACTTGACATTACAATTGTCAAGAATTAAAATAGTTTACTGTAATTGTTAAAATTTTATATTGCAATTTAAATATTTTATTATAGTGAGGTTAATTCAAATGGCAGAGTTCAAATATGAAATCGTTGAGAAAATAGGTATTCTTTCACAAGGCAAAGGTGGCTGGCAGAGAGAAGTAAATCTTGTATCATGGGGAGAAAGAGAAGCAAAATACGACATTCGTGACTGGTCCGCAGATAATACAAAAATGGGTAAAGGTATTTCCCTTACTGCTGAAGAAGTTGCTGTTCTCAAAGAAATCTTAGATGAAATAGACCTTTAATATATTATATCGCAGTTTCTTTTTTAAGATTCTGCGATTTCTTTATTTATTCAATAAATTCTGTTATAATAGTTATAAACTTATTATTTTTAATTCTTATAATGAGGTATTTTTATGGACTATAAATCAGAATTTTTAGAAATATTTAACTCAAAAGTACACAGACAAGGTAAAGAGAAACTTATTGAATGGCTTTGTAAAACAGATTTTTTTGTTGCACCTGCGTCAACACGTTTTCATGGTGCTTGTGAAAGTGGTCTTGTTATGCACAGTCTTAATGTATATAAGCTTTTATCTGAACGTTGTAAAGACACTGATTACACAGAAGAAAGTGTAGCTTTAGTTGCTCTTTGTCATGATTTTTGTAAAATAAATTTGTATCGTGAAGGTACAAGAAATGTTAAAAATGAAGAAACAGGTCAATGGGAAAAGGTAAAAATTTATACTACCGAAGATGTTTTACCTTATGGACATGGAGAAAAAAGTGTTTTTCTTATAGAGCGTTTTATGCGTCTTACAACAGAAGAGGCTATGGCAATCAGATGGCACATGGGTGGCTTTGATGACTCTGCTCGTGCGGGGAGTTTTGCAATTGGTGAAGCATATAAAAGATATCCTTTGGCTGTTATGGCTCATCTTTCAGACCTTGAAGCAACATATTTGTTGGAAAAAGGCACTTCCACTGCAAACAAATAATAGTTAAGAAAATTTATTATAAATCCGAGTCATATGATATACTTATAAAATATATAGTGTCAATTTTATTCTACATGTTTTAATTCTTAATATAATTAAAGTATTAATTTATTTTTAACATTATTACACATACTTTTATAATATATCGTATAATTATTACATGATTTCAATACGGAGTATGTAAGTGAAAAAAGTCTTGTTATTATCAATATTCTTTTTGCTGTTATTGTTGTTAACCGCTTGTGGTGGAAAAATTAGTAAAGATATAGAAATAAATTCAAATTCACCATCTAATCTATACACAGAAAAAGAAATTTTAGACGCAATAAAAGTTACAGAAAAATATTTCAAAAAAGAGTTTTCTGGATGTACCTTAACATCAATAGCTTATGCAGGTGATGAAAAAAGTCTACAAAATTTAGATTTTGCAGAAAGAATTGGTGGCAATGAAGTAATCGTGTTAACATCTTCATTTGATGTGGACGAGTCCGGAGGGGACGGCTCTCTAAATCCAAATAGTACATATTCAAATTGGATGTGGATTTTAGCTAGAAAAGATGGTGGTAAATGGAAACATGTAGACCACGGATATTAAATAAAAATTCAATGTATCTATATATAAAAATAAGCAGAGAACTTTTTATGTTCTCTGCTTTTAATTTACTTAAATATTTTATGATATTGTTTTTCTAATATAAATAATATTTATTATTTTGTAATTATATATTATGTATTCTCTATAGATTATTTATCAAGAAGTTTAGAAATTGTGTCCAAAACACTGTCAGTTAAAGATTTTTTATGTGTTTTAATTACTTCTTTAACTTCACATACAGGCTCTTCGCAAACATTTTTACTTTCATTTAAAATTTCTTTTTCTCTTCTGATATTTTCCCCAAGAGTTTCAACTTTTATTTTATATTCAACAACACTATTTTCTATTGTTTTAGCAGAACTATCTATTGTCTGCAATACATTTTTAAGTTTAGCAAAAGATTCTTCTATTTCTTTTTCCACATGAGAAATTTCACTTTTAAGATTAACAACATCTCCGGCAAGATTTGCAACTTTCTTTTGCATATCGTTTTTTGTTTCTTCTGCTTGAATTTCTGCTTCTTTTATAATTTCTTCTGCCTTCACATTAGACTCAATAAGACATTCACCTATTTTATCCTGACGTTTTTTCCAACTCTCATTTTCAGCAGAAAGCAATTCACATCTTGTTTTCAAGCTAAATGTATTTTTCTTATACTCAAGAATTTCATCATCTTTTTTCTTTAAAGATTGTTTATATAATTGGATTTTATCCTCAAGTTCGATAACATTTCTTTTTTGAGTTTCAACTTCAAAATTTAAGCTTCTTATTTTTGCATCTGCAACAGATAATTTTTGCTTATCTTCAGCATATTCATTAGAAAGTGCACTCATTTGTTCCTGCAATTCTAATTCTCTTTTTGTGTATTCATTTTCTTGGTCTTTAATCTGCTTAACAAGTGTATCAATATAATTTAATACTTCTGTTCTATTAAATCCCATAATGCTCTGATTAAAAACAATATTATCCATTAGTTTGCCTATCCTCAAAAATCAATAATTTTATAGCCTCAACTGCTGTTTTAATTGCATTTCCAGTATCATGTTGTTCATCTTTATCCATGCCTGCTTTAACTCGTTCCTGATTCCAAACACAAAGCATAACGGCACCCGCTTTAGCACCAAGTGATGCACAAACTGTAAATAATGCAGCAGACTCCATTTCACTTGCAAGGCTTCCACCTTTTATCCATGCCTGCCATTTATTTTCAAGTTCATAGCTTACCGGCATACGATGTGGAGAGTGTTGTCCATAAAAACTATCTTTACATTCCACAACTCCTGTATGAAATTTAAAACCTTGTTTTTTTGCTGCATCTCTCAATGCACAAGTTATATCCAAATTTGCTACTGCCGGAAATTCAATTGGGAGATATTCCTTACTTGTACCTTCCATTCTTATTGCACCAGTAACAACAATAAGGTCGCCAGCCGCAACTTCCATTTGCATACCACCACATGTACCAACACGAATAAAGTTTGTAACTCCAAGTTGATATAGTTCTTCTATACAAATTGCAGCCGACGGTCCACCTATACCAGTTGAAACACAAAGTACATTTTCTCCATTAAGCTGTCCTATATATGATGTATATTCTCGATTTTGACCAATTTTTTCTGGGTTATCAAAAAGCTCTGCTATCTTAGAAACTCTTCCTGGGTCACCAGGCAAAATTGCATATTTTGCACCCTTTATATCTTCTTTGCTAAGATTAATATGATACATTTTATCGTCCATAAATATACACCTCACAACTCCTGTTTTTGAAAAAAGCCACCGTAATTTTACGATGGCTGTTTAGTTTTATTTTTTAGAAATTGTTACCGCTATTTCTTCTCAAAATTCTGATTACATCGTCAAGATATCCTGTGTCTTCTTCCAAAGATTTTGAAGAGTCAACAATGGTTTTTGCATCAATTGAATCAGCGTTATTGTTTTGATTTGTTGAATACTGTGATGTTGTATTTGTTTCTGTTTTTCTTGCAGCAATTTCATCTTCTGGTTTATCATCAAATCCAGTTGCAACAACAGTAACTCTGAGTTCATCTACAAGATTTGGGTCAAAAGCAGCACCCCAAATGATATTTGCATCAGGATGAGCAGATGATGTGATAAGAGTTGCAGCTTCTTCAACTTCTTCAAGACCAATATCTTGTGAAGATGTGATACTGATAATTACCCCTCTTGCACCACCAATAGAAGTTTCAAGAAGTGGGCTTTGAATTGCAGCGTTAGCAGCTTGAGCAGCTTTATCCGGCCCTGTTGCACTACCAACACCCATATGTGCGTAACCTGCATCTTTCATAATAGCTCTTACGTCAGCAAAGTCCAAGTTGATGAAAGATGGAACATTAATAAGTTCAGAAACAGATTCAACACCTTGTTTCAATACATTATCTGCCATTTCAAAAGCATTAACTAAAGTTATTTTTTCTTCAGAAACATATTTAAGTCTATCGTTAGGGATAACTATAAGGCTGTCCACATTTTTAAGAAGATTTGTAATACCATGTTGTGCAGTTGCCATTTTGCGTTTACCTTCAAAAGAGAAAGGCTTTGTAACTATACCAACTGTAAGGATTCCCTGTTCTTTTGCAACTTCTGCAATAACAGGAGCAGAACCTGTACCTGTTCCACCACCCATACCAGCAGTTATAAATACCATCTGGCATCCCTTGAGTGCTGCCGCAATTTCATCACGGCTTTCTTCTGCTGCACGTTGACCGATTTCTGGGTCAGCACCTGCACCACGACCTTTTGTAAGTTTTGCACCAAGCTGAACTTTTTGAGTTGCCTTAGAAACTGATAACACCTGTGCATCTGTATTCATAGCAATAAATTCTACGCCTTTAAGGCCACCAACAACCATTCGGTTAACAGCATTACCGCCACCACCGCCTGCACCTACAACTTTTATGTTGGTTGTAGCAACAACATCATCATCTAAGTAAAAACTCATATATATTCCTCCACAATAGGTTGATTACTCTTTTAGTTAATAATTTATTAATAATTTTAATTATTTGTTTATAATTTAACATAAATATATTAATTATATAATTATATATATTATATTATACCAAATAACTTCATTTATTTCAATATAATTTAGTATTAAAGTTACATATATTTATTGTCTTTTATATACTATTTCACCAGCAGAAGTTGCATCTATAAGACCTTTTTCTGTTAGTGGTATTTTTTCTTCCAAAATTTTTTTACACATTTTTATTTTATACTCTATTTCGAGCATAGTTCCAAATTCAATATCAAACCTATTATCATAAACAGCTCCGATAGTATTATCTGCTCTTACAATTATTTTTGATATACTTGTCATTTCGTATTTTTTAAATAAATTAACCAAATTAATCACTGTTTTCATAGCTTGTTCGTTAGACATATCAGCTTCAATCAAGACAGCGTCCGGCAATAGTAATACTGCATTTCTCAAATATTTAAAATTTTGAGAATATACTTGATATTCATTTTCTCCAAGAGCATAATATTTTTCTATACTATCTTCTATATTTACTTCTATACGGTTTGGAAGTCTTTTTTTAATATTTACATTTTCTATATATTTAAATTCTTTTTTTAGCTTTTCTTCAAGCTCTCTGCTATTCACTTTAAAAATATTTTCTTCATTTGGTATTGCAAGAAAATCCTTTATTTCTTGTTCTGTAAAAATGCTTGTCCCACTGACATTAACATCTTTTACTATAAACAGTATTTTCATTGAAGCATAAACACCCAAGCTTACAAATATTGTAACAATCAAAAAACTTATAACTCTTTTTATAAACAATCTTTTTCTTAGAGTTTTTCTAGACACCTTTTTAGGCGGCCGTCTATCAGCCGCCGTGGTGATTTTTTTGTCTGTTTTTTTATTCTTCACCTGATATTCTCCTTATATCTGCGCCCAATTTTACAAAAACATTTTCTATATTTTCATACCCTCTATCAATATAGTTGATTCCATATATATCAAACTTTCCGTTCTTAGCCAAAGCTGCAACAACCAATGCTGCACCTGCGCGTAAATCCTCGGCATAAAGAACTTCATTGTGCGATGATTTTGCCAGCTTTTGAAAATATTCTCTGTTATTAACTTTACAATAAAGTCCCAGTTTTTTAAACTGTGAAAAATAAGAAAATCTGTTTTCAAAAACACTTTCATACAAACGTAATGAACCCTTATTATTTACCATTGCACTGCTTAAAAGTGGTCCCATGTCAGTTGAAAAAGAAGGATAATAACCAGTGTGTGTTTCTATATTTGCTTTTCTTTCATTGCATTTAAAAACAATAGCACTATTATTAAAATGTACTATTTTAAGACCTGTTTTTTTAAGCATATTTTCAAATAAATACATATATTCCATAGGATAATTTTTTATTAAAACATATCCTTTGCAAGCATTTACAGCACTTAAAATAGTTGATGCAAAAATCCTATCAGCAATTGGCGTATAATCAACACCTTCAAGAGATGAAACGCCTTGGATGATAATTTCATTTTTACCAGCACCCATTATTTTAGCTCCGGCAGAATTTAAAAATCTCGCAAGGTCCACAATTTCCGGTTCTCTTGCACAATTTTTCAAAATAGTAATTCCGTCTGCAATACTTGCAGCCATAATCAAAGTCTGAGTTGCCCCAACACTTGGCAAACGCAATTTATACCTACATCCTTTAAATCCGTCAGGAAGCTGTGCTGAAATTTTATTACCATTTATCTCAATTATTGCTCCCATTTTTCTAAGCCCATCAATATGAATGTCAATTGGACGACTTCCAATCTTACATCCTCCTGGCATATACATATTTATTTTCTGTTTTCTATATAGCAAAGGTGCAAGATACAATATCGCAGACCGCATTTTGACACAGAGTTCTTCAGATATTTCATACACATCACTGTCTGCATAAAAAATAGAAAGTTTTCTATCTTCAAAAACAGCTGTACTTCCAATATCTCTTATTATGTCAGCACTTGCATATATATCAGATAACATAGGACAGTTATTTATTGATGTTTCCCCATTCAACATCAATGATGATGCAATTATTGGCAGCAAAGCATTTTTGGCCACAGGTACACTTACAACTCCATGTAGTTTTTTCCCACCGTTAATAATCAGTTTATCCACAAACATCACCCCACTTAGCTTATAATATGCTGTTTGGGTGTAATGTGTTAATATCTGGTTCAATTTTTCATATTACACATATCTGCAAGATTATTATAAATAATTTCCACACAATCTGAGTTATAGGCTTTTTTTGCTTTTTTACCCATATCTTTTATAAGATTTGGGTTATTATACAATTTTTCAAAATTTTCTATAATTGTCTTTTCGTTTAAATCTTTTTCTTCAATAAGAATCGCGGCGTCAATATCCGATAATACTTTACCGTTATAATATTGATGATTTTCTGCAACATTTGGCGATGGAATAAGAATTGACGCTTTGCCAATACAACTTATTTCTGCAATAGTTAACGCTCCACATCTGCATATTATAATATCAGCAGCCGCCATATATTTTGCAATATCGTAAAGATATTCATGCACAACTATTCTTTCGTCATTATCAATTTTATTTTCTTCAAGAAATTTTTTAAAATTGCCTTCATCATATCTTCCCACAACATGATGATGTATTATATCTTGTCTATTTTTATTATGTAAAGCCAATTGTTGCATAGCTTTATTTATAGCTGCAGCTCCAAGACTTCCACCAAACGATAAAACTACCAATTTTCCTTCTGCATTTATTTCTTTTTTTGCAGATGAAACATCAATATTTTTTATCTCTTCTCTTACGGGATTTCCACACACTATACATTTTTCCGGAAAAGCCATATATTTTGCAGCTTTTTCTGTTGCAACAAAAACCTTATCAACTTTTTTAGATAATAATTTATTCGTAACTCCTGCAAAAGCATTTTGTTCATGCAAAGCAGTTTTTATATTCTTTTTTGCAGCTCTTAAAACAATTGGTCCAGAAACATATCCCCCTGTTCCAATAACCAAATCGGGATTAAACTCATTAAGAATTTTATCAGCAGCTTTATTTGCTGTAAGAAGATTTTTTAATGTAATAAAATTTCTTTTTATGTTTTCAAAAGAAAAACTTCTTTGAAAACCTGTAACTTCCATATGGCTGAATTTATATCCAGCCTGTGTTACAAGTTTATATTCCATACCTTGTTTTCTTCCAACAAACATAATATCCGCATTAGGATTTTCTTTTTTTATTTTTTCTGCAATCGCAAGTCCTGGATTAATATGTCCAGCTGTACCTCCTGCTGCAATAATAACTCTCATATTTACTCTCCTTTGTTAAGGTTTGCATAACGTGAAATTGACAAAACAATTCCCATTTCACCCAAAAGCATCAATAAACTTGTGCCCCCTTCTGAAAAGAATGGCAAACTAATGCCTGTGTTTGGTATTGTATTTGTTGCAACAGCAATATTTAAAAATGCCTGCAAAGTAATTTGCCCTATAATTCCAAGCACAAGCAAAGAACCAAACTTATCTTTTGCTTTGGATGAAATATAAAGTCCTCTAAAAAGAAGTGCTAAAAATAACGCAATAACTATCATTCCACCAATAAAACCCAGTTCTTCGCATATAACTGAAAAAATAAAGTCGTTTTGAGGTTCAGGTAGTATAAGATGCTTTTGTCTGCTATTTCCAAGTCCAAGTCCAAACAGTCCACCACTTCCTATTGCAAGCAAACTCTGATAACTCTGATATCCACTTCCTGCAAGGTCTAACTCTGGATGACGCCAAGCAACAATACGTGTTTCAGCGTAAGGGACAAGGTCTGGAAACATAATAACTGCACCAACTACGCCAACAACCAAAACACCACCAGCAATAGCAAACCATTTTATATCAGTGCCACCAACAAACATCATAATAGCACCAATACAAAGAATGATAACTGTTCCAGAAAGGTGAGGTTCAAGAACCATCAAAAATGCAATTGATGCAAGTATTACAGCAAACGGCACAACACCATATCTGATTGTTTTCATTTTTTTACTACCTTGTTGTTGTATAAGTTTTGCAAATACAAGTATAACTGTAAATTTTGCAATTTCTGATGGCTGAAAAGAACCAACTGATGGTATAATAATCCATCTTTTAACACCCTTAAACTCAGGCATAAATAAAACAATAATAAGCAAAAAATAACTCAGACCTAAAACCAATTTATCATATCTTAATAATATTCTGTAATCAATTTTTGAAGCTATCATCATAACAATAACTCCAACTATCGCAAACACTACTTGGTCTTTTATATAATGCATACTATCATTCATACGATATATACCAACAACATAGCTTGCAGAATATAACATTATCAGTCCAAAAACAACCAATGTAATTGTTATTATAAACATAGGCATATCTATGCTTGTGCCTTTGTCTGCAAAGCGAAAAAACTTTCTTATATTAAATTGTGTTTTTTTGCTTTTTGCTTTTTTCACTTGTTTACCCCTTAACAATTATATTTTTAAATCATATACATATAAAGATATGATAAGAAACCAAATATTACAGCAACAAGAGAGAACACTGCAACAATTTTAATTTCACTCCAGCCACTCATTTCGTAGTGATGATGAATTGGACTCATTTTAAATATTCTTTTTCCGTGTGTAAGTTTAAAATAAGTAACTTGAATAACAACACTCATTGCTTCACAAGTATATACAATACCGACTAAAACAAGTATTTCCGGGCAGTTGATAGCCCATGCCATCGCAACAACACTTCCGCCTAAAAACATACTGCCGGTATCACCCATAAATACTTTTGCAGGGTAAAAATTCCAAACAAGAAAACCACCTAATGCACCAGCAAGGCTAGAAGCAAAAATGCTGTTTGCATAAAAGCCATATGATGCCGAAATCATAAGAAAAGTAAGTGCAACAACAAAAGTAACACTTGAGCACAATCCATCTATACCATCTGTAAGATTTACAGCATTAACCATAAAAGTTATCCCTATAAATACAATAGGATAATACCAAAATCCTAGGTCAAAGCGTCCAGCAAATGGAATATCAACATAAGTATGCAAATGACCTATGGAATACTGAGCCAACAAAAATCCTATTGTAACTATAAATTGCAAAACAAGTTTTTGCTTTTCAGTTAGACCAAGGTTGCGTTTTTTTACAACTTTTATGTAATCATCAACAAAACCTATAAGTCCAAAAGCAAAAGCTGTTGTCATACTTATAATTAAACTTATGCTTTGGTTATTTATAATTTCACCCATAAGAGTGTCTGCGTTTGCAACAAAAAAAGAATAACCACCAATTACACCTAAAAGAGTGCCGATAAAAAACATTATCCCACCCATAGTTGGTGTACCTTGTTTTGTTTGGTGCCAAGTTGGTCCTATTTCATTTATTGTCTGTCCATATTTAAGTTTTCTAAGCCATGGAACAAAAACATAACCACTTATAGCCGTAATTAAAAATGCTGAAAACGTCGCTATTAAAAAAGATATTCTAATCATATAAACTCCTGAAATTAATAAATCATACCTATTATTTCTTCAAATGCCATTCCCCTGCTTGCTTTAAAAACAACAGTATCGCCTTTTTGCATTATAGTTTTTAAATATTCGCCAAGTTCTTTTTTCGTTTCAAAGTGAAAACTATTTTCTCCAAAAGCCTTACAAATATTTTTAGAGTTATCTCCAACACAAAGCATTATATCTATACCTTTGTTTTTTGCATATTCTCCGATAGAAAAATGCATTTGTGAAGAATTATCCCCAAGTTCAAACATATCACCAAAAACACAGATTTTTCTGTCTTTTGCTATTGCACAAACTGTATTAATAGCAGCACGCATACTATCTGGGCTGGCATTATAACAGTCCTCTATGAAAGTAACTCCGTTATTTTCAACAACTTTTTGTCTCATTCCACTAGGGATATATTCGCTTAAATTATCTGTTGTTTTCTGTGGGTCAAATCCCATAGATGTAACAACTGTATATGCAGATAGTGCATTCATAACATTATGCAAACCAACTGTTGGTATTGTACATTTAAACTCACCATTTTTCTTATCACAAATAGTAAAAGTTGTAGAAAATCCACTTTGTATAATATTTTCTGCAACAACATCTGCATTTTTATTTTGTATAGCAAAATATT
The DNA here is from genome assembly GCA_020024185.1 of Oscillospiraceae bacterium. GTDB lineage: Bacteria > Bacillota > Clostridia > Oscillospirales > Ruminococcaceae > RGIG3102. The sequence goes on from JAHHUD010000012.1 coordinate 16,650, forward strand.
TTACATTATGTGGATTTTTAATCTCTGCATTAACTAAAAATTCATCATCGCCATTTAAAACAAGAACACCATCTTTATCCATACCATCACAAATTTCCAGCTTTGCTTTAAGTATATTTTCTTGTGTTTTCATTTTTTCAAGATGACTTACACCAATACATGAAATAACTGCATATTTTGGCTTTGCAGCAACAGAAAGTTTGTGTACATCGTTAAAATCAGACATTCCCATTTCCAGTATTGCAAACTTATCATCTTTTTCAAAAGTGAATATTGTCTGTGGCATACCAATTTCATTATTATGATTACCAAGACTTCTCACTGTTTTTTCAAATGGTGAAAGTGCTGTATATATAAAATCTTTTGTACTTGTTTTTCCAACACTTCCTGTTACACCTATAACATCAATATCGTATAAATCTCTAAAATTTGCTCCAAGTGTAATGCTTGCATCTAAAATGTTTTCAACAGTACATTGTATTTCTGTTGAAATATCATTAATATAGTTTTCTGTGATTACAAAGCACGCACCTTTTTCAACAGCACTTTTAGCGTAATTTTCACCATTAACTCTTTCGCCTTTAATAGCCAAAAACACACTGTTTTTTTGTATTTTTCTTGAATCTACTTCTACTGATGAAACTATACAATCATTTTTAGGTGTTGTTATGTTTTTTAAAAGCTGAGATAAATAAACTTTTTCCACTTATTTTTCATTCCTTTTTTTCATATATTGCTTTACAATTTGGTGTTCATCAAGATATAAAGTCACTTTATCTATTACTTGATAATCTTCATGTCCCTTTCCACACAAAATTAAAATGTCGTTTGGCTCTAATAAATCCAATGCCATTTTAATAGCTTTTCTTCTATCCACTTCTATAATATGAGGTATATTATTTTCAATAAGTGGTCCTTTTGCATCATCTAAAATCTTTTCTGGGTCTTCCCCTCTTGGATTATCACTTGTAAGAACTGCAAAGTCTGCATATTTTATTACAGCTTCAGTCATAATAATTCTTTTTTTGGGGTCTCTTTCTCCTGCACAACCATATAAAACAACCAATCTTTTTTGAGCAAAAGGCTTTATCCCACTTAGTACATTTTCCAACCCATCAGGAGTATGTGCATAGTCACAAATAACTGTAAATGGTTCTTTAACCAAAACTTCACATCTGCCTTTTACTCCGTCAATATTTTTCAAACTATAACAAATTTCTTCCATATCAAAACCAAGACAACTACAAGCAATTGCTGCTCCCATAGCATTATGAATAGAATATTCACCAGGCATTGGAAATTCAACACGATTTATATTGCCTTGACTTACCATAATAAATTTTGAGCCGGTTGCAGCAAACTGTACATTTTTTGCAGTACAATCTGCACTGTCATTATTTATAGAAAAAGTTATAACATTGTGTTTATTATCACTATATTGTTGACTTATTCTTTTGCCATAATCATCATCAATATTTACAACAATATTTTTGCTGTTTTCAAAAAGAATACATTTTGCTTTAAAGTATTCTTCCATAGTTTTATGATAATCAAGATGGTCTTGTGTCAAATTAGTAAATACAGCAACATCAAAATTTATGCCATAAAGTCTGTTTTGCACAAGCGCCATACTTGAAACTTCCATAACTACATATTCACAACCTGTTTTATACATTTGATTTAGCAAAACATTAAGCTCATAAGCCTGTGGAGTTGTATATTTAGCCGGAATATCCTGTTGGTCAATCATATTTTGTATAGTTCCTATAAGTCCAACTTTTTTTCCTTGCTGTTCCAATATACTTTTTATAAGGTAGGTTGATGTTGTTTTACCGTTTGTGCCTGTTATTCCAATCATCTTCATTTTTCTTGAAGGATTATCAAACAAATTTGAACACATTAAAGCATATGCTTTTTTTGAATTTTCAACAATTATTTGATTTTCAACACCAGTGTCTTTTTCTGCAACAATAAGGCTTGCCCCAAGTTCAACAGCTTTTTTAGCAAAAGTATGACCATCAAAATTTGCACCTTTACTGCAAACAAACGCACACCCTTTGCACACTTTACGAGAATCATCTGTTACAAAATCTATGTCACAGTTCTTTACACTTCCTTGGTATTTAATTTCCTTTAGCAAAGTTAATGCGTCCATAATTACTCCTTTGTAGTTATTCAAAATCTGCTGTATCTGATATGGTTAATTTTACAACTGTACCTATTTGTACTTTATCTCCGGCTGGTATATTTTGTGCAGTTACAACAGCACTGGCATTATTTTTAGAAACACCTGTGGTCTCTATATTCAATCCAAGTCCCTTAAGCACACTTTCTGCCTGAGCCGGTGATTGATTTATAAGCTGTGGCACAGTAACCATTACATTATTTATTTCACCTTCGGTATATAATATAATTGTGCTGCCTTTTTGAACTTTATTAGAATTACTTGGGAATTGTGACATAACAGAGTTACCACTTCCCATAACTTTTACAGTAAATCCAGCACGTTGCAACTCAACTCTGGCATCAGTAAGGTCTTTTCCAACAACTGATGGAACATATATACTTACATTTGCTTTTTCAGATTCTGTATATTTTGGTTCAACTCCAAGGTATGGCAATATCTCACCCATAAGTTCGCCAACAACTGGACCTGCCAGAGGGCCACCATAGTAAGTTGTTGTTCTTGGTTCATCGAAAAATATAAGTATCGCAATTTCAGGGTCATCACAAGGTGCAACTCCAACAAATGATGCAATATAGTCATCATCCATCTCTGTATCCAACTTCTGACTAGTACCACTTTTACCACCAACACGATATCCAGAAACATATGCGTGTTTTGCGTGGCCTTGTTCTGTATTACCATTTTTGTATAAAATATCACATATTTGCTTGCTTACTTCTTCACTTATAACCTGTCTTTTTGGTTCTGGTGTAAGATTTTTTACAACATTTCCTTCTTTATCAACAAGCTTGGAGACTATATGTGGCTGAACTAATTGCCCCCCGTTAACAGCAGTTGCAACCGCTGTTATCATTTGTATTGGCGTAATTTTAAATGTCTGACCAAAAGAGTTACTTGCCAAACTTGTTTCTGTCATTGTTTGTGCTGTATATGCCAAACTTTTCTGTTCACCCGGAAGGTCTATATTTGTTTTTTCTGAAAGCCCAAAAGATTCAAAATAGTCAACAAATGTAGGTATCCCCATTCTCTGTCCAAGCTCTATAAAAGACGGGTTGCAAGAATTTATTAATGCTTGTTCAAAAGACAAAACTCCATGCCCAGAACGTTGATTACAGTTAATTCTCCATCCACCAACATTAACAAAACCTCTGCAATTAAAACTACTGTGTGTATTTGCCACACCAGAGTCTAAAGCTGATGAAGCCGTAACAATTTTAAAAACAGAACCTGGTTCATAAAGGTCTGATACTGCTTTATTTCTCCATTGAGATTGTCTTGCTTTGCTTATTGCATCATTTTTTTCTTTTTCATCAGTTATAGCTTCAATAGCTTCTGCAATTTTTGGGTCATGGATAGTAAAAGGTTCATTTGGGTCAAAGTCTGGCTTTGTGCTCATTGCAAGTATTGCACCAGTTTTTACATTCATAACAATACCAACTGCACGCTGTTGAACATTATAGTCTACAACTTTGCTCGAAAGACTTCTTTCCAAAAAATGCTGGATAGTTTCATCTATTGTTGTCACAAGGCTATATCCATCTTGAGCAGCGTTCAGTTCTTCATACTCATAGCCCATATCAAGACCCCATCCATTTTTAGCGGATATTATTCTTCCATGTACCCCGGTTAATTCTTCATTATAAAAGCTTTCAATTCCTGCAAGACCTTGGTTATCTGTTCCGCAAAATCCTAAAATTGTTGCTGCAAAATTTCCGTATGGATAGTATCTTTTATAGTCTTCCATAAGATTTACACCAAGAATTTCTTCTTCTGCGCAAAAGTTTCTTATAGCGTCAGCTTGTGGCTTATCTATCTTATATTGAATAATTTCATAATAACTTTTTGTTTTTTTAAGTTTTTCTAAAGTTTTATTTCTATCTACACCAAGAATTTCTTCAAGTTTTTCAGCTATTCTCTGATGTTGTTCTTCCTTGCTTTCTGCCGGTGAAACAAACACTGTCCAAACTGTTGCACTTTGAGCCAAAACTTTCATGTTGGCATCATAAATTGTTCCTCTTTTTGGTGAAATTTTTGTATCTCTAAGCTGTACAGATGATGCCTTTGCTTTGTATTCTTCATACTTTATTATTTGAACATCAATCATATTCCACATTATCATAAAACAAAACAACATAAATACCGCTGCTACTACCTTTGAACGTATTTTCATTGATTTAGTAACTCGGTTTTGTGGTTTTACTGGTTTTTCGTTCACTATTACGACCTCTTTTTACAAAAAATGCACTGCTTATAATAGAACAATAAGGGTTTACTTCATTGTAAACCCTTTTGTTATGTATATTTTTTTATGGTTTAAAATATGACAAAACTGGTTGAACAGCCTCTTCAATTTTTTCTGTCAAATTATCATTACCTTTTTCTATTTTATTTTCATTTTCTATTTCAACATACTCTAATTGTGATGAATCCATCTTCACCATACCAAGAACACCCACTGCATAGTCTTCAATTTCGTTAAGAGACATTTTACTTTCAAGTGTAAACTGCAAGTATGCCTTTTCACTATCTATTTCAGTTATAGATTTTTTTACTTTAGATATACTGTTTGCTGTTTTGGTAATTTCTGCATTAGTATATAACACACCTATAACCAAACTTACAACAACCGCTATTGACATAATATTTATAGCAGTTTTGAATGTACGTTTATTTTTTATTTTAATAACTTTTGTTTGTTGTGTTTTTTTCTGACTATCTGTATTTTCTCTTACTTGAGTTTCATACATTGACAAGTCGTATGCCACATTTTCCAAATTCATTATTAATCTATCCTTTACAATTTTTCTATAATTCTCAATTTTGCACTTCTGCTTCTGCGATTTTCTTCCTGCTCTTGTATATCAGGTTCTATAGGTTTCCTTGTTATCAGTTTACCTTTTGCTTTGCCCCCACATACACATATAGGTAATTCTTTAGGACATGTACAAGATACTGTAAGGTCTTTAAAATACTGTTTTACAATTCTATCTTCTAGTGAATGAAATGTTATAATACACATTCTTCCACCTGGATTAAGCATACTAAACATTTCTTCCAATGCATCTTTAAGTGCCCCTAATTCATCATTAACTGCTATTCTCAAAGCTTGAAATGTCTTTCTTGATGGATTTTTACTTTTTCTTCTCTCTGCTGCTGGATAGGCACTATTTACAATCTCACTTAATTGTGTTGTTGTTGTAATAGGTGTGTTTTCTCTATAAGCAACAATTTTCTTTGCAATTCCATAAGCAAATTTTTCTTCACCATATTCACGAAGAATATCTGTTATTTCTTGCACAGACAAATTATTTACAAGGTCTGCCGCTGTCGGTCCTTCTTTTGACATTCTCATATCAAGAAAAGCGTCAGCATTATAGCTAAATCCTCTTTCTGCTGTATCAAGCTGATAACTAGATACACCCAAATCAAGTAAAACACCGTCTATGTGTTCTATACCTTCTTTGGATAAAGCATATTTTGCTTGTCTAAAATTAGTCTGTATAACTTTTGCCGGAAGTCCTTTAAGTCTTTCTGTTGCAACAGCCACAGCATCTGGGTCTTGGTCTAAACCATACAAAATGCCTGTTGTCAGACATTTTGCAATTTCCTTTGAGTGTCCAGCACCACCACATGTACCATCAACATATATTCCATCTGGTTTAATGTTTAAACCTTCTATACATTGCGATAACATTATTGATTTATGGCTAAATTCACTCATTTTAAAACTCCAGTTCTTCCATTGCCGCTTCTAAGTCAGCAAAATCCATACTATTTTCTTTTTCTTCATAACTAATTTTATCCCATATTTCAATATGGTTTCCAGCGCCTATAATAATCACATCTTTTGTTATGTTTGCATGTGCTTTAAGATATTGCGGAATCAATATTCTTCCTTGTTTATCAGGTGTAACATCCATGGCATTTGCATAAAGCATACGCTGAATATCACGTGTTTTAACCATAGATTTTTCTTTTAAGATTTCTGCAATACGCATCCATTCTTTTTCTGCATAACCAATTATACAGCCATCAAGCCACTTAGTTATATAAAAAGTTTCACCCATTTCAGAGCGAAATTTTGGTGGGAAATTAACCCTGTTTTTTGCGTCAACTGAATATTCGTATCGGCCAAACAGCATTTAATACTCCCCCTTCTTAAAACAATGTAAAAGTAGAAATATTAACTTTTATGAACTTTTCTCCACATCTTCCCACTTTTACCCACTTTTATATAAAAAAATAATAACATATATATATGCTAAATGCAATAATTTAGAATTAAAATTCACAAAAAATATTTATACAAAAAGTGCATAAGCTCTTTATTTTAAACGCTTTTTCAATGTTATTTTACAAAATATTCCAATTATTTTTTGTAAAAATAAAAAATCCGACATTTTATTCAAAAATCATCGGATTTTTTTATAAGTTTTAATAAAAAATTGTTTAATTATTTAGTTATTTAAAATGTTATTTGACCAAAATCTTCATGTTCAATTTTTTCATTATTTTCAACAATTATTTTTGGACCATATTGGTTATTTTCACTATCATCAATTTTAATTGTAATCAAATTATTTTCTGTTTTAATTACTGTGCTTTTTCCTTTAATAAGCTGTTTTGCGTTTATTGATGATATTTTTAGTTTTAAATCTTTAAACTGCAAAGGCTCTTTCCATATAACAAATTTACAGTTATATGGTTGTTGCCAATTTATACAGCTATAACCTTTACTGTTTTCCAATATTTCTCCACCACATCTTGGACAAACTCCAACAATCATATCTTTATACGGAACATCTGTCTGAAATTTCGATTTTCCTATTGCAAAAGAATATTTTTGAGAAATAATTTTATTTACAGTTTCTAATACATCATTATACAAATCCTGAGGCGTAGCTTCATTTTCTTTTATTTTTTCTTGAATAGCCCACCACTTTGCCGTCATATCCGGCTTTTTTATCTCATCTGGCAAGCAGTTATATAGTTCTCTGCCTTTTTTTGTAGAAACAAGGTTTTTACCTTTTTTCTCAATATATCCTCTGGCAATAAGATTTGTTATTATGGCTGTTCTCGTACTTTCTGTACCAATAGAACCTTTATCTTTATCACTGTCCTTATCTTTTCTAAGTAGCAATTCTTTTATTTCAGGGTCTTTTACATATTTTGCCACACTTGTCATGTCTTTGTTAAGAGTTATTTCTGTGTATCGTTTTGGTGGCTTGGTTTCAATTTCTTTTATTTCTCCATTGATAATATTCGCATTATATTCACCAGCCGAAATACTATCTAACTGGGATTTCTGCGTATTTTTTTCTTTAAAGTATGTTCTCCACCCTTGTTTTTCACATAAAAGACTTTGAGCCTTTATGCTATTATTATTTTTTAATTGAGCTGTCAAAGTCGTCTTTAAATCAATCGCCTCCGGCATAAATTGTGCAAGATAAAACATACATATTGAAAGGTATACATTTTTCTGTATTTCTGTCAGTTTATTTAAATCCACTTTTGTACCTGTTGGTATTATTGCATGGTGTGGCTCTTTTACTTTTCTAAAGCACGAAGATTTTATACTTAGGTCTAAGTTGGGAATATTAACGCCTGTTATCTGCAATACACTGTTTACAACTCTTGGCGCTTCTGCATAATGTTCTTCATTTAGATACCTACTGCTTGAACGATTATATGTTATAGCCTTATATATTTCACGCAAATCTTGTGCTGCTTTACTTGTTTGTTCCAAAGAGTATCCAAACCTATTTCCGCAATATGTCTGCAATTCAACCTGATTAAATGGCAATGGAGGTCTTTCTTTTGCTTTTGTTTTTTCAACTTTAACTTCTATCACTTGTTTTTTTAAATAGTTTAAAGTTCTTTCAAGCATAGATTTATCCAATACTTTTCCATTCTCATCAAGAGCAGGACTCTCTGGGTTTGGATAAAACTTTGCTCTTACATCTTTTAAATTTCCATCAAAATCCACATATAGTTCATAATAAAACATTTTTTTATGACTTTCAATCTGCAAATCTCTTGCAACAACCAACCCCAATGTAGGTGTTTGAACACGTCCCACATTCATAAGGTCTCTGGTTCTGTTTGACAACGTAAAGAATCTTGAGTAATTTATACCAACAATAAAATCTGCAACACTTCTAGCTCTTGCAGAATATCCATTTGGCAAATGCAGTTTATTATCTTCCATTTTTCCAATTTGTTTTCTTATATACTCTGGATTGTTATCATTAGTAGAAAGACGCATAACAGTTCCTTTGTATTCAAAATATTCTAATATTTCATCAATAAGTAACTGTCCTTCATCATCTGGGTCTCCAGCATGAACAACATAGTCTGTCTGCTTTAGTAAATTACCAATTACATTTACTCTTGCTATTTTATCTTGAACTGGTACAATCTGCCAATTATCAAAAAATATAGGCAAATCTTCTTTTCTCCATTTTTTTAAATTTATATCATACTCTTGTGGTTGTTTTAGTTTAAATAAATGTCCAAAAGCAGAAATAACTGTGTACTCTCCACACAAAATACTTCCATCTCTATTAAAAATTGGTTTTGAACATATTGCCGCTGCTATTGCTTTGGCAAGTTCTGGTTTTTCAGCAATAATAAGTTTCACTTTTATCTCCATACAACTTTTTTATTATTTATATTGTAACACCAAAATGATATATATTAAATACAATATTATTTTACACAAAAAACTTTTATTTTTTATCGCTTTTTGCTTATAGATATAAAAAATCGGCTATGATATAATATTCTTAATAATAAATTGTACAGGAGATAATTATGATTAGATTTGAATGTGACTATGCAGAAGGAGCTCACCCTTCTATATTAGAAAAAATGATTTCCACAAATATGGAACAAACTGCTGGATATGGCATTGACCCTCATTGTGAAAAAGCAAGAGAACTTATAAAAAAAGAATGTGGTAAAGACGATATTGACGTCCATTTTGTAGTTGGTGGCACACAAGCTAATACTATTATGATTGCATCAATGTTAAAATCATATCAAGGCATTATCAGTGCTGATAGCGGACATATTGCCGTACATGAAACAAGTGCTATTGAAGCAACCGGACATAAAGTTATAACCGTACCAAGTGCAGACGGAAAAATTACTGCAAGTCAGATTGCACAAGTTTATGACTATCATTATGCTCAAAGTAATCGTGAACATTTAACACAACCAGGTGCAGTATATATAAGTCATCCAACAGAAAATGGAACTACATATACAAAAGAGGAACTTATTGAAATCAGCAATGCTTGCAAACAGCGTAATATTCCATTATTTCTTGATGGTGCACGTCTTGGATATGGTATGGCAGCACCTGATAGCACAATTGATATAAAAGACCTTGCACAATACTGTGATGCTTTTTATATTGGTGGTACAAAAGTTGGTGCATTATTTGGAGAAGCTTTGGTTATTGTCAATGATAATTTTAAAACAGATTTTCGTTATCATATAAAGCAAAGAGGTGCTATGCTTGCAAAAGGCAGATTGTTGGGAATTCAATTTGAAGGATTATTTGAAGATGGCCTATATTATAAAATTTCCAAAAATGCCATTGATAAAGCAATGCAGATTAAACAAGCTTTTAAAGAAAAAGGATATAACTTTTTATACGAGTCTACAACTAATCAGCAATTCCCTATATTGCCAAATGATGTTATGAAAAAACTTGGTGAAAAGTATTCATTTACTTACTGGGCTGACATCGACGAAAATCATACAGCTGTGAGATTTTGTACAAGTTGGGCAACAAGCCAGGAAAATGTTGATTGTCTTTTAGAAGATATAAAAAATATATAATAAAAAAGAGACATCTTTATGATGTCTCTTTTTATTTTTATTAATCTTCTGCTTTGTCTGACAATGTTCTGCCACAGCATTTTTTGTATTTTTTGCCACTGCCACAAGGACAAGGGTCATTTCTACCAACTTTTTCTGCTGAACGTCTTATTGGTTGTTTTCTTACTGACTCCTCTGAACCGCCAGATGTTCCTGTTATTTTAGCAACTCTTTCTCTTTGCAAAGGTCTGCTTGCCAAATTTGCAGTAATAAGCAATTTAGTTGTTTCTTGACGAATATTTTCAATCATTTCATCAAACATATTGAAACCTTCAAATCGATATTCAGAAACAGGGTCATGTTGACCATATCCTCTAAGTCCGATACCTCTTTTGAGTTCGTCCATAGCATCAATATGTTCCATCCACTTGCTGTCAACTGTACGTAAAAGAACAACTCTTTCAAGTTCTCTCATTGTATCACTGCCAATAATTTCTTCTTTATTTTTAAGAATAAGAAATGCTTTATCAGTAATATATTTTGTTATATCTGCACTTGTAAGATTTTTAAGCTGTTCATCTGTATAATGAAGTTCATCATTTGTCAAAAGCCAACCAAGATATGTGTCTCTAAGAGAAGCGATGTTCCAGTGTTCTGGGTTATTTCCTGAACAGAAAGTATTTACATTAGTTTCTATTGAACCTGTAATCATATCTTTAATACTTTCAGATAAGTCTTCGCCTGCAAGAACACTTTGACGCTGGCTGTAAATAATTTCACGTTGTTTGTTCATAACATCATCGTAGTTAAGAACATTTTTACGTATATCAAAGTTTCTGCCTTCTATTTTCTTTTGAGCGCTTTCAATAGAGTTTGTAATTATCTTATTTTCAATTGGCATTGTTTCATCATAGCCAAGTTTTTCCATAATAGCACTTGTTCTGTCACCACCAAACAAACGCATAAGGTCATCTTCCAAACTTACATAGAAGTGTGTTGCACCAGGGTCACCTTGACGTCCTGCACGTCCACGAAGCTGATTATCAATACGTCTTGATTCATGACGTTCTGTACCAATTATAAGCAATCCACCGGATTGTCTAACTTCTTCAGCCTCTGGAGCAAGTTTTTCTTTATATTTTTTAACAAGGTCAGAAAAGATTTCTCTAGCATCAATTATTTCTTGATTATCTGTATCAAAGAAACTATTTGCATTTTCAATCATTTCTTCTGTAAATCCTTGTTTGCGCATATCGTTTCTTGCCATAAACTCTGCATTACCGCCAAGGATAATATCAGTACCACGACCAGCCATATTTGTTGCAATTGTAACAGCGCCCTTTTTACCAGCCTGTGCAACAATTTCAGCTTCTTTTTCATGATACTTTGCGTTGAGAACTTCGTGTTTTACACCTTTATTTTTAAGTAAACGACTAAGTTCTTCTGATTTTTCAATAGAAATTGTACCAACCAAAACCGGTTGACCTTTTTTATGAGCTTCAACAACTTCATCTACAACAGCATTAAATTTGCCCTTTTCTGTTTTGTAAACAACGTCGTTCATGTCTTTTCTTGCAATTGGTTTATTTGTTGGAATTTCCAAAACACTAAGACCATAAATCTGCAAAAATTCATCTGCTTCACTGAGAGCAGTACCTGTCATACCAGCAAGTTTTTTATACATTCTAAAGTAATTTTGGAATGTGATTGTTGCAAGAGTTTTGCTTTCTCTTTCAACTTTTACACCTTCTTTTGATTCAATTGCTTGGTGAAGACCATCACTGTAACGACGACCTTCCATAAGACGACCTGTAAATTCGTCAACTATTATAACTTGCCCATCTCTTACAATATAGTCAACATCTTTTTTCATTATACCTTGAGCTTTAATAGCTTGGTTAATATAATGTTGAAGGCTCATATTATCTGGGTCAGAGTAGTTTTCTATATTAAAATATCTTTCTGCTTTTTTAATACCATTTTGTGTAAGTGTTGCAGATTTTGCTTTTTCATCTATAATAACATCTTCACTAATAGTATCTATTTCTTCTTTTGAGTCATGTTCTGCAACAACAAAATATGTAAGAGATTTTGCAAAAGTACTTGCAATTTTATACATATCAGTTGATTTATCACCTTGTCCTGAAATGATAAGTGGTGTTCTGGCTTCATCAATAAGTATAGAGTCAACTTCGTCAACTATTGCAAAGTTAAATCCACGTTGCACCATGTTTTCTTTATAGATAACCATGTTATCACGCAAGTAGTCAAACCCAAATTCATTATTTGTACCATAAGTAATATCACAGTTATAAGCTGCTCTCTTTTCTTCTGTTGTCATATTGTGAACAGCAAGTCCAACAGAAAGGCCAAGATAGTTATAAAGTTTACCCATCCACTGGCTGTCACGACGAGCAAGATAATCATTTACTGTAATAACATGAACGCCTTTGCCTGTAAGTGCATTAAGATAAACAGGTAAAGTTGCAACTAAAGTTTTACCTTCACCGGTTTTCATTTCTGCTATATTAGAACGATGTAAAGCTATGCCACCAATAATCTGTACTGGATAATGCTTCATACCGAGTACACGAGTTGATGCTTCTCTACAAACAGCAAAAGCATCTGGAAGAATATCATCAAGAGATTCACCATTTCTCAATCTTTCTTTAAGAACATTTGTCTGATTTTTAAGTTCTGATTCAGACATATCTTTATATTTATCTTCCAAAGCTAGAACCTGATTTTTTATAGGTTCAATTTTTTTAAGTTCTTTGGTTTGATAACTGCCAAAAAGTTTTTCTATAAAAGCCATATATCTCCTTTATTTTCACGACTTTCGCCTGCCGTATGGCGTATTTTATCTCTTTAATAAGAGCGTTATTTATTATAGTTATCTAATGATTTATTTTAATATATATATAACTTTATGTCAAATATAACAGCAATAAAAGTACTAATTTTACATAATAATCACAATTTATTATAAATAAAAAACGACAACGTTTTATATTCGCTGTCGTTTTTAAAATTATTGCTTTTTAAAATAATGCTCATACAAATCATAAAAATATAAAATTACAGATGAAATTATAAGTGGTATAACAATGAATTTTGCAATTTGCATATATGTTACAGAAAAATATTCTATAAATTTAGGTCTGTAATTTATTATTATTTCATCAAATTCTATAATTTCCACAAATGTACCGGAAACATCAAGTCGTATACTTTTTATATTATTCTTTGGCAAAATATATTTTACTTCTCTTTGCTCTTTTGCTTTTGGCAACAACATTTTTCGTGCAGACCACACGTTATCTTTTTGTGTTATATAGTATAGTGCTTTTGAACCTGTTCCGCCTTGTTTTAATGTGTATTTTATTGTATGAATGTCAATATTTTCATTATTTAAAAATATAAATTGTGGGTCATTTGTAATTGCTACAAAAGTTTTTTCATCAATTTGTTTCATATTTTCTGCATAAAATTGAGAAATGTCCAGTTTTTGTTCTTCTGGCATTTTTACTCTATCATATACAAAATTAAATATTCCACTTATAAGATAAAAAATGATAAAAATTGTATATAGCATAGGTAACAAATATTTTCTCATTCTACTTCACCTGCCCTATAAATTCAAGTTTATCATTAACCACTCTATAAAGTGCACTTTGACCATCTTTGCAATTTTCAAGATTATCACTAAACAAATGACCAAATCCATCTTCAAGAAAATCATCACTAAGTTCTACAAAAACATATTCACATTCTTTTTCATCAAGATATTCCAAAAGCTGTTCCGGTGTTATTTTTATATAATATGGTGACTCATCTTCTATTTTTGCTTCCGGCAGGCATAATGTACCACCGCCAAAGCTATATTCCAACTGTAAAGGTAAAAGCTGACTTGAATATTTAAACCATTTATCCCCATCATCACCCTGTCCAATAAAGAATATATTATCTTTTGAGTTACCAACATATTCTGCTATTGATTGAGCTTTTTGTTCTTGGAGTTTTCTTTCATCTAAAAATCCTTCTTGAAAATCGATAAAAGAATACCCCGGTAAAACAATATTACTAAGTCTTAACACCATTACAAGCATAATTGCAAATACTGGTATTCTTCCCAATCCATACAATCGTCTTTTTTCTGAAACCATTGCAATAGCAAGTAGCATCAAAGCTGCCAAAAACCATCCTATATAATAAGGATATACATATCTTTCATAACTCATAAGAGTAGAAGATTCTGCTTCTTTAAATACAAATACAAAGCAAAAACCTATAAAGATATAATACATCAAAAATCCTATTGAAGATAAAATTCCAAAAACTGCACATCTTATTTTATAACGCAAATCTTTTGATATGATAATGGCAATTAATATTAGACTAAGAGTAATTATTGTTAGTTTTAATCCACTGCCCAAAACGGTAAGATTCATTTCGAAATAGGAGGAATACATCTTTCCCATTACTTGTGAGAATTTTTCTGTTGGCTCTATAAAACCAAAAAGTTGTTTAATACCACTAATCAGCATTTGAACCATTCCCATTTCGTCACTACCGCCAACATTTCCTGTAACATCTATTGATAGTACTGTACCAAGATACTTTGTCCATGCAAAAAAACAAATCACTGGTGATAAAAATACGAATATACAATTTAATATTTTAGCTTTAAATCCATTTAATCTAAAAATTTCAATTTTATTTTCATTTATAAGAATATCAACACATATAATTCCAGCTGCTACCATAGCAAGAGGCAAGGCAGTATCTTTTGTAAACGTAAGTGCCATCAAAGAAACACAAACAGCCCATAAGGTATTTGGCTTGTTTTTTGATGCAAAGTATAAGCATAAAACCCCGCCAAAAATCATTCCCATAGGAACATCTGCCATAACAGACATGTAGATACTAGATTGTCCATAAATTGTGTTGTACAATGAAAAAGCAAATGGTGTTAAAAATCCAATTGAAAAAAATGGAACTGATTTGTGCCAATCTTTATTTTTAAATACAGCACCAAGTGTGGATATCGTACTGAAAATTAATACATCCATCCCTGCACAAGCACGCCATTCTTGATACTTACCAAAAAATTCAAACATATAGCCATTCATTATAAATCCTGGCTTCTGTGTTGCAAACCATGCCCAACCTATTGGAGCAGTAGTATATAATTGGTCATAAACTTTTACAAGCTTTATAGAGGTTCCCCAAAAGCTAAACTCATCCCACAGTATAAACATTGGCTGTTTTATACTAAATAAAATAATTACAAATAAACTTGCACCTGAAAAGAATATAAATCCAGGTTCTTTTATTTTATCTAAAACTTGCTTATAATTTTTTATAATATATATAATAGCTACTATAGCTAAAATATAATATATATATCCACCTACTCTAATTATTCCCAAACAGCCAAATAATGATAAAAACATCATTTCAAAGCAAATAGAAACAAATGGTGTAAGTGAGGAGGATATTTTAAATTTAATAGATAAAAATATAGCTATGCCTGTAATAGCTATAAATGTCAAAAGTGTAAAAAATAATGTCAAATTATGCTCCTATCATAAATAAAATATTTTATTTACTATTTACTATTAATATATTAAATATCATTCTCTAATTTTTAATTAAACAATTATTATAAATAAAACAGCAGTAATAAATTTACCGCTGTTTTATTTATATTGTAAATTTTATAAGAACTGCAAAATTATATTTAAATATAACCTTATCTATTTTCTCATATTTTTATTCTTAGTAACAATATATTTTCTAATTTCCAGCTGGTGGCTGTGATTGTGAATCTGGTGTTGTAACTGGTGGCTCTGGAGCTGGAGGTGTTGCTGTTTCATCCGGCGTTGGTGTAGTTGGTTCAGATGATGCCGGTGGGGTTGGTGGTGTTGGTGGTGTTGGAGTTATAGAAGGTGTTGGTGTTGCTGAAGGGGTTGGTGTTGCTGAAGGGGTTGGTGCTGGTGGTGTATTTGATTCAGGTTTAGGTGGTTCTGGTTTTTCTTCACTAGAACTAGAATCCTGACTTTCACTAGCATTTGGTTTGCTGTCTGGAATATTCTCCTTGATACATTCCAATTCATAAATTGCTGTCATTTTACCACCTTTAATTGATGCAGTAATAATAACTTTACCTTCCTTAAATGTACTTACAATGCCAGAAACACTGTCAACTTTTGCAATGGATGGGTCACTTGAAGACCAAGTTACGTTTCCAACTTTTGCTCCCTCTGGATTAGAAACAACATATAGTTGTAAAATCTTTCCAACATATATTTTATTTGTATTTTCTTTGGATGAAATTGAAATACTCTTCAATATATCATCAACAGATACGGTGCATGTAGCCGAGATTTTTCCTTCAAGAATAGATGCTGTAATTTTAGCTGTACCATTTGCCAATGCTGTTACATTGCCATTTTGGTCTACAGATACAATTTCCGGATTAGAGCTTGACCAAGTTATCGTTTTATCACCTTTATATTTATCTGTATCAATTGATGCTGAAATACTTGCTTTTCCACCTTTTTCCAAACTCAATGATGTTTTAGACATTTCTAAAGCTACTTGTGCAAATTTTGCAACAACTTTTATTTCCTTTACTGTTTCTGGCAACTGTGGAACAGTAAGAGATACAGAGTCAGATGATACATCAGAGATACTTCCTTGCTCTGCGCTCCATTCTACAAAATATCCTCCATTTTCTGTTTTTGGAACCGCCTTAACAACTTTTGATGTTCTTGTATATTTAACATTCTGCTCAACTTCTCCATCTACTGTACCCAAATCATAGTCGTTAGAAACAAAATTTACTTTTACTGAACCTCTTATTGGAATAGGATCTTCTCCAATTGTAGGCATTTCTTTTTCATTACGTTTTGGACAGTATTTAAGTTCTGGTCTACGGTCTTCTGTTTCATAAGAATGTGTTCTTATATACTCAAATAATGCAGTAAAACCAGCTTTGCTTAAATGAATACCATCTTCTATCGTATAATCTTTTTTTGCAAATCCTGTCTGTTCATCTTTAAGTACTTCTGCACTATTAAGAAATTTATATCCTTCTTCTTCACACATTTGTGCAAGTG
>JAHHUD010000013.1 GCA_020024185.1 Oscillospiraceae bacterium
AGAAAAAAACAAACAGCTAAGTATATCTCTTATGAAAAGTCTTATTTTTCCTTTATATAATACAATTCCTATTATTTGGCTGAAAACAGCTGTTATAAATCCAGCCACCATACTGAATACAAAATCCTGCAACAACCATACATAATTAACACTTTCAAATATCATCGCAGTAATTTTGCAATGCCACTTTCACTTTTGCCTCTGGTGGCTTGATATTGAATAAAGTCTATATCTCCTGTTATCTGCATGGTTTTACTATTTGTGCTCATTTCTCCTGCAATAATATTTTTGCCGGAAATAATCATTTTTCCATAGTCTGTTTTCAAAATAACTTTATGTTCATCATAAGCAACAATCTGATTAACCCCAGTTATTTTCATATTTTTTCTATTTTCCAAAAACACAGTATGTTCTGATAAAATTTTATCGGCCATATATAACACCCCTTTATGCAATATATGTCCGATAATTTTATTTTATTCTATAACTGTGTACATTTCTCTTGCGCCGTCTTTTGTATTTACATTATCAACACTGAGTACCTTTACTTTTACGGGACTTGTGCCAAACATAATTTCAATTTCATCGCCTATTTTAACTTGATATGATGCTTTTACTTCTCTGCCGTTAACGCATATTCTGCCTGCGTCTGCAACTTCGTTTGCAACTGTACGGCGTTTGATAAGACGTGAAACTTTTAAAAATTTGTCTATACGCATTTATAATCTCCTTTATAAAAAGCCGATACACATCAGTATCGGCTTTTCCTGGTTTTATTATTTTGCAACAGCGTCTTTAAGAGCTTTACCTGCTTTAAATACAGGAGCTTTGCTTGCTGGGATATCAATTGGCTGTTTTGTTTTTGGGTTATGACCTTTTCTTGCTGCTCTTTCTTTAACTTCAAAAGTACCAAAACCTACTAAAGCAACTTTATCTCCACTGCTGAGTGCTTCTGTGATTGCATCAATAACAGCTGAAACTGCCACATCAGCATCTTTTTTTGTAAATTCTGTTTTTTCTGCTACTTTTGCAATTAAATCCATTTTAGTCATTTTTCATATCCTCCTATTTTACTGGTAAATACCATACCAGTTTACTTTTAAATTAATACAATAGTGTGTACATAATATTATTTATATTACCAAATTGACATGATATTTGCAATATTATTTTTGTAATTTACTGTCCAATCCTTTAAAATATTCAAGTTTTTTCGCATTTTCAAATGCAAGAGCTTCCTCTGCATCTGTTTTTAAACTTGCAGATAACATAACAGTATCAAATAACAGCTTACCCATGATAGCTGTACAATCATCTTTATTTTCTATTTTATCTTTAACTTGTGAAATTATATTTTCAATATCACATATAATATCTTTTGGATTTTGTTCTATAAGCTGTCCTGCAACTGCCCTTTTTTGAAGTTTTTGTGCATACATAAGAGCCGGAAAACTTTTTGGCACTGCATCTAAAGTTTCACTTACCGTTTTCTGTCCTTTTTCTTCTTTTTTTATTTCTTCCCACTTATTCAAAACACCTTCAACAGTTTTATTATCATATCCTGCAAAAATATGTGGATGACGCAGTACAAGTTTTTGAGCAACGCCATCTACAACATCGCCGAAATCAAAAATATTTTCTTCTTTTTCAAACTGTGCATGAAGCAATATCTGCAATAATACATCACCAAGTTCTTCTTGCATAAGTGTTTTATCATCAAGGTCAATTGCTTCAATTGCTTCGTACGTTTCTTCTATAAAATTTTTTCTTATTGTTTTGTGAGTTTGCACTTTATCCCAAGGACAACCATGGTCTTTATCTCTCAGCATATCCACAATTTTAAGCAAATCATTTATATCATATCTGTTTTTTATTTCAAATCCCATAATTTAATCTCCTGTTATTTTATTAATAACAATATGATACTCTTTTAAACTCTATATATCAATAAAAAATCCCGTCATAATTGTTATTAAAAAATATAACAAACAGAAAAATATTCCGGAAAATGCAACTGTCCAAAATAACGGTAATGATAAAAGTGCTGTTTTCATAATATACATAACTGCTGTTATAGATACAATTGAAGCTGAAACCGGAACAAACAATATTTTTATAAAACTAAATTTTATTCCAAATTCTTTTACTTTAAACATACTTAGCACAAATATTATTGTATAAAAAATACAAGTTGATACAGCAAATGCTTTTATATTTATTTGTGGTATTGTTGATAGTATCACACTTATTATACATTTTATTATTGATGAAAAAAGTAAAATTCTGAATACACAATCACTTTTTTCCAAAGCGTATAAAATATTATTAAATGCACTGATAAAAGATGCAGCGATTCCAAAAGGTATTATTATTGCAAGTAATGAAGAAGAAATCTCTGTTTGATTTTCTGTTGTAGAAAATAAAAATAATAATATTTGTTTTCTGTAAACAAAAGCATAAGTACACATAGGTACACTTATTCCACTTGTTATCCTAAATAATCTATTTGCAGATTTTTGCAATTGAGATTTATTTTCTGTAACAGTTACTTTTGTTATATATGGCAAACACGCAACGCCAATAGATGACAATACTGCTGGCACAAGATTAAATATTGTGAGAACCATTCCCTGATATATACCAAAAAGATAAATTGATATTTCCCCTGCACTCTTAAATGAGCCTCCTTTATAGCTTTGCATAACAATATCTGGTGGTAAATTTTTGATAATCGGCAAACAAACTGCTGTATCAAAAAAGCTTACAAGCGATACCAAAAGTGCAGAAACAGAAATTGGCACTGACATTTTAAGAAGTGTTTTTGAGCATACTTCTTTTAATAATTTAAATTTTACTGCGCCTTTTTCTTTTACTGAAAAAAACAAATATGATGCACATATACATCCTGATATTGATACTGCCAAAAGACATGAAATAACAGGTAAATCCTGTTGAGTATTATTCATAACATATTTTATAAAAAATACGCCACACAATCCAAATGTTGTTTTGCTTACACTTTCAAGAATATTTGATATGGCTGTTGGCATCATATTCATTTTACCTTGTGTATATCCTTTATATACATTTTCTGCTGTTGCAAAAAGTATGTTTGGAGATAGTATAACTGCACCTGTAAAAATAATTTTATCATTTAATCTTTTTGAATATACTGCACAAAAAGCCAAAAAAATTATAGTAAGAAAAAAAGAAAGTGTCATATAAAGCATCATAGCTTTTATTTTTAATGATACCAATTTTTTTGTATCTTTATTTGCGTAATACTGGGCTGTAAATTTTGAAATGCACGGCGCTATACCAGCTGTTGCAAAAGAATAAAATGGCATAAAAATATTAAATATCGTGCTGTATCTTCCCATAGAATACGGCCCAAGCATTCTGGTTAATGGTATACGATAAGCTGCGCTAAGCACTTTTACCAAAACTCCACTTAAAACCAAAATTGCTCCAGCTTTAAGAAAATGGTTGTCTTTTTTCATATAAAACTCTCGCTTATTTTTTGTTTTATATTATTTATATATATTTTTAAGCTTTTTTATGCAACATCAATTTTCAACCAAAATCAACATAACAATTTGATATAATATTTATATACATTTAAGAGTCAAATATCTTATAAATATATTAAATATAAAAAAGATACCCGGCTATAAACCAGATATCTTTATATATTCTACACTCCATATAAGTTAAATGGCGGTATAAAGCTTTCGCTTGCAGATTCTCCCTCTTGTATAAATCCGTTTTCAAGTCCTATATCCACTGCAAAGTCAACGACTTCGTCATATTCTTGCTGTGTTATCTTTCTGTTTATTTCCGGATATTTATCAAGGTTTGTACAAGGTGTATACTGGCTCATAATGCTTATGTATATACTATCCTTATAAGTATTATATAGGTATTCTATTATTTTTTTAGCTTGTTGTATTTGTCCCGGAAGTACAAGAACACGAACAATTACACCCTTTTGTATAATACCATTATCGTCAAATACACACTCTCCAACTTGTTTTATCATTGTATCAATAGCCTTTTTTGCAATTTGTGGATAGTTATAACACGCTGAATATTTTTTTGCAATATCTTCATTTATATATTTAAAATCCGGCAAATACACATCAACAAGTCCATTTAAGTTCTCAATTGCCTGTGTTTTCTCATAACTGCTGGTATTATAAATAACCGGTATTTTTAAACCTTTTTCCTTTGCCATTATAATACTTTTTGCAATTTTTTCTGAGTAATGTGTTGGAGTAACTAGATTGATATTATTAGCATTTTGATTTTGCAGTTCAATATAAATATCGCTTAATCTTTCCAATGTGATAGTTTTTCCAAATCCTAAATGTGAAATATCTTGATTTTGACAATATACACATCCCATGTTGCAACCAGAAAAAAACACAGTTCCACTTCCGTTTTCTCCGGAAATACAAGGTTCTTCCCACATGTGCAATGCTGCACGGGACACTTTTATCTCCTCTGACATTTTACAGTATCCAACAGAAATATTTCTGTCTACATTACAATTTCTTGGGCATAAATTACACAACATGGCACTCAACTTCGCTTTTTAATAAATTTCTGATTTATTATTTTAGCATAGTTAAAATCTATTTACAAGCAACGTAATTTTATAAGTTATTATATTTATCATATTCTTTATTAGAAAATTTCATCTTTATATTTTCATATATTTCAACAATTTTAAATCTTGCAGTTATTTGATTTGTTTTTATAAAGTCATCTTGATTTTCAAGCACTATTTCTCCAACACTTTGACTGCATAATGCCGGATACATTACACACCACCAGTTTTTGCCTTCTGCTTTGCCAAGTTTTACAGTAAGTGCTTTATATTCTCCTTGTGGCAATGCAAAATCTGTATATTTTGTTGTATCAAAATAATAGTTTTCAATAGAGCATTTTGCAGTATATCCTGCATTTCTATTAACAAGATAACTATTTATTCTTTTTTCAAGCTCGAAAATATTTTTTTGGGTGATTTCAACCGCTTGATTAAAATCTTTTGCATTTATTGGCAAAATGTCTTCCATATTAAGTATTTCATCTCTGACTTCAATTTTTTGTTTTTGGTCAAAGTCAGAATTACTATTTGCTATAATATGCAATCTCAATGTATTTTCTTTTATGCTGTCAGCTTGAACAATATACTGAGAACATATAGAAAATATAGTTGTAAATAAAAGGGCAATAAGTACAGAAAATTCTTTTTTATTCATTTTAGTATTCCTCTGGTAAATTTTTGTAATTTTATTGTTGGACAAATATAAATTTATATTCATAAAAAATATTTTTTTATATTATTTTTATTATTTAAAATGATGGTTAAAACTATACTGTAAAGCAACAATATTTTGCCATTTTATCTAAATCCTTTTAAATAGAAAATAACACACGGTCAATTCAATAACTGAATTGACCGTGTGTTATTTTTTTATGGCTCTATTATACCTGTTTCTTTTCCCTGTAAATCTTCTTTCTTTATTTTTTCTGACTGAAATACCAATTCTTTTATATATTTATCATTTTCTTTTGTAAATTGATATATATAAACACCATCTTCTTCATCTGTCCATACAATAATATTAAGTTTTTGTTCATTAATTTCCTGTAACTTATAATATATTTTTTGATTATCAAATTCGGAATAAATCATCAAGAAGATATCTTCTATCTTTTCAAATTCTTTCTTATTAAATATCTCTGCACTATTTATACTATCAAGTTTATCCTGAACATTATTTAAATTAGACTGAAGTTCATCTCTATCTATATTTCCAAATTCTTGCTTATCAAATATCTCTGCACTATTTATACTGTCAAGTTTATCTTGAATATTATTTAAGTTAGACTGAAGTTTATCTCTATCTATATAAGATTTATTATCATCTTTATGTATTATAAGCGAGCCAATAATACCAATACCAAAAATAGCAATTACAATAACATACTGCTTAACAATTGTTTTAACAGGGTGTCTATTACCCATCTCTTTACAGTGTTCAACAAACCATATAGATGACGCTATAAGTAGAAATACCATAATAATTGACATTGCAATTATTGAATATTTTAAATATACATTCTCTGTGAAAAAAGCAAGCATTAACACCGGAGATTCAATTATTATCAATATCAAATACATCACAGGCATCCAGCTTCTTTTAAATGCCCTTTCACCGCTCAACACTTCTAAACTTGTTTCCGGTATAACAAGTTTATTTATTACTGCACCTATAGTAACAAATATCATAATAATTTTAGAATGCTTTTCTGATAAATATGTATCCTTACTTGGAGCCATACTACCATAAATCAATGTTGCAAAAGCCATAACTAAGGATACAAATCCAAATAAAGCTATAACAAAATCGTTTCCTTCATATGGAGATGCGAACACCAAAATACATATACTTGATGTCATCCATAAAAGCGACAATATTATATTTATTATATGAGTTATTTTCTTCATTTCATTTTACCTTATTACTTAAATAAAAATATGATTATTACGAAAACAGCAAGCATTACAATTGTTACCATTCCTGCAATATTTTTTTGTTTAAATTTTTTATAAGAATATAATAAAAGCATTGCTACCAATAAAACAAGTATAATTGGTTGTATTGTAACAAGCATAGCTTGGTTTGTTATTCCTGCTATAATAAGTACAACTATTATAAATGCAATACCTCTTATTATTTTTTGTATTGTATCCATTTATTCCTCCGTATTTTAAGCAAAACCTCCCAATGTATTTTCGGTTATGAAAATACATTGGGAGGTAAATTTTATCTGTTGTTATACATTTTTTTGTAGTAGTTTTGATATTCACCACTGATGATTTCTTCCCACCAGTCTTTGTTATCAAGATACCACTGAATTGTTTTCTTTATACCATCTGCAAACTTTGTTTCAGGAAGCCAACCCAATTCATTATGAATTTTTGTTGGGTCAATTGCATATCGCATATCATGGCCTTTTCTGTCTGTAACATAAGTAATAAGACTTTCCGGCTTATTAAGTTCTTTACAAATTATTTTTACAATATCGATATTTTTCATTTCGTTATGTCCACCGATATTATATACTTCTCCCACTTTACCTTTATGAATTATTAAATCAATAGCTTTACAGTGGTCTTCAACATAAAGCCAGTCACGCACATTGATACCTTCTCCGTACACTGGAAGTGGCTTATCATTGAGAGCATTTGCAATCATAAGCGGAATAAGCTTTTCCGGGAAATGATATGGTCCATAGTTATTTGAGCAACGGGAAATTGTTACAGGCAATCCGTATGTACGATAATATGCCATAACAAGCAAGTCTGCTGCCGCTTTTGATGATGAGTATGGGCTGGAAGTATGGATTGGTGTTTCTTCTGTAAAGAACAAATCTGGTCTGTCTAATGGAAGGTCACCGTATACTTCATCTGTGGATACCTGATGATATCTTTTTATACCATATTTTCTACAAGCGTCCATAAGAACAGCTGTCCCCTCAATATTTGTTTTAAGGAATATACTTGGGTCTTCAATTGAACGGTCAACATGACTTTCTGCCGCAAAGTTAACAACAATATCTGGTTTTTCTTGTTCAAAAAGTTTGTAAATTGCCTGTCTATCACAGATATCTTCTTTAACAAATCTAAAATTTGGGTTATCCATAACCGGTTTAAGTGTAGATAAGTTTCCTGCGTATGTCAATTTATCCAAACATATAATTCTGTAATCAGGATATTTATTGAGCATATGGAAAACAAAGTTTGCTCCGATAAATCCGGCACCACCTGTAACTATAATTGTCATAATTATATCTCCATTTTATTTTTGATTTTCAAAATATGCTTTTAAAGCTTCTTTCCAGTTTCTCATATTATTACCAACAGTTGCACCAAGCATCATATTTTCAAGTGCTGAATAAGATGGGCGTTTTGCCGGTCTTGGAAATTCTTCTGTTGTACATGGAGAAACTGTTGCGTTTACACCTGCAAGTTTGATTATTTCTTTTGCAAATTCATACCATGTACATTCGCCTTCTCCTGTACAGTGGTATATACCGTATTCACAAGTTGGTGCAATTGTAAGAATGTGGTGTGACAAATCTGCTGCGTTTGTTGGATTTCCTTTTTGGTCATCAACAACTTTCAAAGCACCTTTTTCTGTGCCAAGTTTTACCATCGTTTTTACAAAGTTATTTCCTTCATAGCCATATAGCCATGCTGTTCTGACAATAAAGTATTTTGAGCAGAACTGTTCAACAAATCGTTCACCCATAAGTTTTGTTTTGCCATATACAGACTGTGGATTTGGCACATCATATTCACAAAACGGAACATTGCCTTCACCACTGAAAACATAGTCTGTTGAAATATGAACAAGTTTTGCCCCAACAAGTTCACATGCACGTGCAAGGTTTCTTGCACCCATTGCGTTAACTTTAAATGCTGCCATTTTATTTTCTTCACAGCCGTCAACATTAGTAAATGCTGCACAGTTGATACAAATATCAGGCATTTTATCAATAAAATAAGAGCGACAAGCATTGTTATCTGTTATATCAAGTTCATCAACATCACAAGTAATTACTTGTGCATTCTGCATTTCTTTTGGAAGATTACCAAGTTCTGTATATCCTCTTTCCAGGTCTTTTATAATTTGGCTTGCCAACATACCTTTGGCACCAGTTACAAGTATTCTCATATATGTTACCTCTTTCTAATACATGATTTTTGATTCTGCCACTTTTTTCAAGTGTATTCCGTATGGACTTTTTCCATATTTCTCTGCACTTTCAAGAAGTTTTTCTTTTGTTATCCAACCATTGCGATAAGCAATTTCTTCAAGTGCTGATATTTTTACACCTTGTCTTTTCTCAACCATTTGTACAAAGTTTGCAGCTTCAACAAGGCTGTCCATTGTGCCTGTATCAAGCCATGCAAATCCTCTGCCTAAAAGCTTTACATCAAGACATTCTTTTTTAAGATAAATATCATTAAGTGTTGTTATTTCAAGTTCTCCTCTTTGAGAAGGCTTTACCTGTTTTGCGTAATCAACAACATTTTTATCATAAAAATAAAGGCCTGTTATAGCATAATTACTCTTTGGATTTTGTGGTTTTTCTTCAACCGAAATAACCTTTCCGTTATTATCAAACTCAACTATACCAAATCTTTCCGGGTCTTCAACATGATAACCAAAAACTGTTGCTCTGCCATTTTCAGCATTTTCTGCTGCTTGTCGTAAAATTTTGCCAAAACCGTTACCATAGAATATATTATCACCCAAAACCATTGCACAAGCGTCATCGCCAATAAAGTCTTCTCCGATAAGAAAAGCCTGTGCTAGTCCGTCTGGGCTTGGCTGTACTTTATAGCTTAATGTTATGCCAAACTGACTTCCGTCCCCTAAAAGACTTTGAAATCTTGGTGTATCCTCTGGTGTTGATATAATTAAAATGTCCTTTATTCCTGCAAGCATAAGGGTTGAAATTGGATAATAAATCATTGGTTTATCATAAACAGGCAAAAGCTGTTTTGATGTCACCATAGTTAAAGGATAAAGACGAGTACCTGCTCCTCCTGCTAAAACTATACCTTTCATATACTAACTCCTTTATGGGATTTATAAACGGTATCCCCATTTTTTCATATAAATAAACATTGATTTTAACTGCAACATAAATGGTTTAAAGCTTTTTGCAGTTTCCCTGTGCCAAAAATGTATAACTGTGGCATCAGGATTATAATATGCTTTTCCGTATTTTTTGGCTTCCATTGTGATATCAGCATCTTCAAAATAAAGAAAATATTTTGGGTCAAACCCCTTTATTTTTTTGAATACATCTGTTCTTATAACAAAAAAACAGCCTGTACAAAACTCTGTTTCAAATGCTTTATCTTGGTCCATATCTTTTGCTAGATATCTATCTTCCACTTTTTTTAGTGGACCTTTATTTATTCTGCGAGAAAGCAATTTCAATATAGTTGGTCTTCTTTTTGCAATATACTGTAAAGTATTATCTGGATAAAAAACTTTTGGACAACATATAGAAACATCAGGATTTTCGTCCATAAATTTACACATATTATTTATTGTATCTTTATTTATCAGTATATCCGGATTTATTATAAAATGATATTTTGAATTAATTTTATCCAAAACTTT
Source organism: Oscillospiraceae bacterium (assembly GCA_020024185.1). Taxonomy (GTDB): domain Bacteria; phylum Bacillota; class Clostridia; order Oscillospirales; family Ruminococcaceae; genus RGIG3102. Next base: position 10,215 of record JAHHUD010000013.1, read on the forward strand.
ATTATGTGCTTTTCCAAAACCGATATTTTCATCTAACATTATATAATTCGGTTTGGAAAATTTTTCTTTAAGATTATGCCCTATTTTATCTGCACTATTATTATCTATGACATATAAATCAAAATCAATATCTTGTGTATATTTTAAAACAGTTTCAACTGTTTTAAAAGCATCTTGTGGGCTGTTATAAACCACTATTGATGCAGAAACATTATAATGTTGCATATTACCCCTATTATAGAATATTTTTCTATTATATTTTACTATTTTTCTTTTAATATAGCAAGTATCTGTATATTACAAAAAATCAAATATTTATTAACAAAAAAAGATGTCTTAAAAAGACATCTTTTAATGTAAATAATCCTTATTCGTGCAAAGTACTTTGAAGCCAAACAGCTCCAACATCAAGAGCATCATACAAACCATCTTTTACACCCTGTTTTTTAATTCTCTGGAGAAAGTCAAGTTCTGTATTGGTTGAAATAAGAGCCACCTGCACTTTGTCGGCAATTTCTTGCCCTTCCACTTGTTTTGTGCTGACAATATTTAGATACACAATGCTTTCATTTGATGGTTGGCCATAATAAATCTCATTGTTATTTCTAACAAGTGGCAGTCCTTTGTAAGTCACTTTTGTGTCCATTGGGATTACCTCCTTATTTCAGGTGACGACAACAAAACATTTATTTAAGCCAGATATGATTTAAGCAAGCTTTGCAAAATATCATCTCTGTCCAGTTTTCTTATTTTGTTTCTTGCACCCTGATGTGTAGTGATGTAGGTAGGGTCTTCAGATAAAATATATCCCACAATCTGATTAATTGGATTGTATCCCTTTTCTTTTAAGGCATCATACACTTCTTTAAGTATTTGCTTAATTTCCTGATCTTTTTCATTATAAACAGAAAAAACAGCTGTTGCGTCGTTCATCCTACATCCCTCCTTTTTTACTATTATATATTGTACATTATTTTTCCACTTAATTCAATAGTTACTGGTTATCTTCTCAAAAATACGCCTATTTTTTCTAAATTTTCCAAAATTTCAGTTGTACATTTATCTGCAATAACATCAGTAAGTGTTGCGTTTTTATCTCTTAAAACAAGAGAATATGCAAGGCTCTTTTTACCTTTTTCAAGTCTGTCACCTTTATAAATATCAAAAAGTTTTACACTTTCAAGATATTCTCCACAACTTGCCTTAATAATGTCGATAATTTCTCCGTTTGAAATATCGTCATCACAAACAAAAGCGAAGTCTCTTGTCATTGCAGGGAATTTTGCCAACGCTTTATATTGTTTTACAGCGCCAATATGTTCAAAAAGTTTATCTCCATCGAGCTCACAAACACAAACCTTTGCTTTAATACCGTAATTTTCAAGTACAACTGGGTGAAGTTCTCCAATTGTTGCAACAACTTCTCCGTCAACAATAACATCAGCACATCTGCCTGGGTGATACATTGTGTTTTCTGTGTTACGAACAAATTTAACATCTTCAATATTAAGTGCCCAAAGAATTTTTTCAAGAGCACCTTTAAGGTAGAAGAAATCTTTTCCTTTGCCATAGCAAGCTATAACAAATTTTTCTATTTCTTTTGGAAGTTCTTTGCCTTCTACAACATGATATTCTGTTGCGTTTTCAAACAATGAAACATTATCAATACGAGAGTTGTAGTTTCTTTGTACAACATTCATCATTGAAGCAACTGCTGTTGTTCTCATTACAGAAGTATCTTCACCCAGAGGGTTTGAAATAACCACAGGATTTCTCAAGTTTGAATTTTGTGGAATATTGAGCAAATCAAAATTCTTTGGTGAATAGAAAGAGAATGTTTCAATTTCATAAAAACCAAGTCCCAAAAGATATTTAATTACATCTTTTGTAAATTGCTGTCTTTGTGTAAGTCGTGCTGTTGCTGTTCCACGCATTATAGTGCCTGGCAATTTATTATAGCCATACATTCTTGCAATTTCTTCTGCAAGGTCATTGTACTGAGTAACTTCATCTTTTGCGATATCATAACGATGAGTTGGAACAATAACAGTATCATTTTCAATTTTAAAACCAAGAGAAACAAGAGTTTTTTCCATTTCATCTTTTGAAATTTCTGTGCCAAGAATTTTATTTATTCTATTTGTATCAAATGGAACTTTTCTTTCTGTTCTTGGAGAAACATAAACGTCAATTACACCACCAATAATATCACCTGCATCAAGTTCAACAACAAGTTCCATTGCTTTTGCCAATGCTGGCATACAGTTATCTGGGTTAAGACCTTTTTCAAATTTTCCAGATGCTTCTGTTCTAAGTCCAAGCTGACGAGAAGCATATCTTACTTTTGGTCCGTCAAAACAAGCCGATTCAAATACAACCATATTTGTGTCTTCATACACACCAGAGTATTCTCCACCCATAACGCCTGCAACAGCAATTGGTTCTTCTGCGTCAGAAATTACAAGCATTTCATCGTTAAGTTTTCTCTGAACACCGTCAAGTGTCATGATTTCTTCGCCTTTTCTTGCTTTTCTTACATCTATAAGATTGCCTTTTACATATTTATGGTCAAATGCGTGCATTGGATGACCATACAAAAGCATTACATAGTTTGTAATATCAACAATATTATTTATTGGTCTTACACCACAAACACGAAGTTTTTCACGCAACCATTTTGGACTTGGTTTAACTCTTACATTTTTTATCATTGCAGCTGCATAACGCATACAATGTTCTGTATCTGTAATTTTAACAGAGAGAAAATCGTTTATATCTCCTTCGCCTTCTGGCATTTTTGGATGTGGCTCATTGAATGGAACATTAAAAGTTGCTGCTGCTTCTCTTGCTAGTCCAAGAACAGACAAGCAGTCCGGACGGTTTGGTGTAATTTCAAATTCAACTGTATAGTCGTCCATGCCAAGTGCTTTTTCAATTGGTGTTCCAAGTGGCCATTCTTCATCAAGCACCATAATCCCATCTTCTTCAGCATTTGGAAAATCAAGTTTTGTAAATCCAAGCTCTCCCAATGAGCAAAGCATACCATTACTCATAACGCCACGCAGTTCGCCTGCATGAATTTCTTTGCCACATGGCAAAAGTGAATTATCAAGTGCAACCGGAACAAGGTCTCCAACTTTAAGATTTTTTGCCCCTGTTACAATGATAAGTTGTTTTTCTCCAATATCAATATTGCAGATTGTAAGTTTATCTGCATTTGGATGTTTTTCTAGGCTTAAAACTTTACCAACAACTACATTTTTAATTTTATCTTTTTCGCTAGAATACACTTCCACCTTGCTGCCAGACATTGTCATATCTTCAGCAAAAGTTCTCATATCGCAGTCAAAGGGTGCATATTCTTTCAACCAGTTAATAGATACGTCCATTTTTTTATTCCTCCCTTAGAACTGTGACAAGAAACGCATATCGTTCTCGTACATTAATCTCATATCATCAATGTCATAACGCATCATTGTAAGACGCTCAAGACCCATACCAAAAGCAAAACCTGAATATTTTGTGCTATCTATACCACAAGCTTCAAGAACAACAGGATTTACAATACCTGCTCCCAAAATTTCAATCCAGCCTTCACCTTTGCACAAACGACAACCTTTTCCTCCACATTTAAAACAAGTCATATCCATTTCTGCACTTGGTTCTGTATATGCAAAGTGGTGAGGACGAAAACGAACCTGTGTCTGTTCACCAAAAAGATTTTTGATAAATGCTTCCAATGTGCCTTTAAGGTCTGCCATAGTGATATTTTCATCAATTACAAGACCTTCTATTTGATGGAACAATGGAGAGTGTGTTGCGTCAACTTCATCAGCACGATAAACACGTCCCGGAGCGATAATTCTTATTGGAGGTTTTTTATCAAGCATTGTTCTTACCTGAACCGGACTTGTCTGGGTTCTGAGAACAATATTTTCTGTGATGTAGAATGTATCTTGTGTATCACGAGATGGGTGAGATTTTGGCATATTTAGCATTTCAAAGTTATATTTATCAAGTTCAACTTCTGGACCTGCTGCAACAGAAAATCCCATACCCAAGAAAATTTCTTTAAGTTCATCTAAAACCAATTGAATTGGATGACGTTTACCCATTGAAAATTCTGTGCCTGGAAGTGTAATATCAAGTTTTTCTTCAACAAGCTGTTTTTCCAAAAGTTCTGCATTAATTTTTTTGATTTTTTCTTCAATAGCATTTTCAACAATTTCTCTGATTTCATTCACCAAAGCACCCATTACTGGTCTTTCTTCTGCTGAAAGCTTGCCCATTTGTTTTAAAATTGTTGTGATTTCGCCTTTTTTGCCCAAAACTTTAACACGGATTTCATCAATTTCCGCAGGAGTTTTTGCATTTTCAATTTGCTCTAATGTAGCAAGACGAATTGATTCCAATTGTTCTTTCATATTATTTCTCCTTCTTTTTGTATTGGGACGAAGGTTTGACAAAATAAAAAGCCTCGTCCCTTAAAAATAATTAAGGGACGAAGCGTAAAAACTCCGTGGTACCACCCAAATTTCCATATAAAAATATATGGACACTCAAGACCTTTTAACGCAAGGTTTACGTCAAAGCCTACTTATTTATACATGTTCAGCAATGCTTCTGTCAAGGGAACTTCTCATATATATTTCTGTATCTTTTCAGCAACCGATACTCTCTTTTTCAAAAATAAAATATGATACTTTTCTTGATTAACGAATTTAAATATTTAAATACTTTATTATCATAGCATACATAACTGTTAAAAATCAAGAATATTTTAAATTTCATAAATTGGATTACAAAACTTAATTTATACAATAAAGTTTTATTTTAGATTTTTTATGGCGTAAATCATATTTTCAATACCTTCTTGTACATCGCAAAGATTACTTGTTTTTCTAAAAGCCGGTGTATAGTATATTTTTCTTTTTGTATCACAGCAGAATTCTTTAGCTAAAAGCATTTCACATTCACCTTTCAACAAATCATTTTCTATAATACACCTAAGAAAATCAATTCCTGCACACATAGTTGCAATAGGTTTTCCTTTTTCAACAAAAGAAAGTACTAATTTTTGAACTGATTTATTATTTCTGTAATTATTTACAAGTCCAATTCCTCCGGGAATTATTAAACAGTCAAAATAATCTGTATCAACGCTATCTAATTTGATAATTTTTCCTCTACCAATGCGAGCAGATTCAACCAACACATTTCTTTTGATATCTTGACTTTCCGAAATATGATTTACAGATAACATATCTATATCATCTGCTACCGGTTGATATTTACAGTTATATTTATCCAGTGCAGTATATGTTAAAACTGTTTCTTCAATACAAGAACCATCTCCCAGTCCGCAACCTGCTAACAACACCAAACAATTCATTAGATACTTTCCTCTCTCTTTATATCATTATACAATTTTATTATAAACTAATAATACCATATTATATGCAATATTAAAAATATAAAGAGTAAATTTATAATTATTTATATAATATTTTATACAATAAAAACAGCAACACTTCATACAGAAATGTTGCTGTCAATTTAATCTAATTTAAACACTTAAATAATTAAGCTTTTGTTGTCTTTTTACCGAAAAGAGCATCAACGATAATAGCAATAGCACCGTCACCTGTAACGTTACATGCTGTACCGAAAGAGTCTTGAGCAAGGTAAAGAGCAATCATCAAAGAAAGTTGAACTTCGCTGAAGCCAAGCATTGATTCCAAAAGACCAAGAGCTGCCATAACAGCACCACCAGGAACGCCAGGAGCAGCAACCATTGTTACACCAAGCATAAGAATGAATGGGAACATTGTACCAAAGCTTGCAGCCATACCAGACATCATCATGATAGCCATAGAACAGCATGTCAATGTGATTGTAGAACCTGAAAGGTGAATTGTTGCACAAAGTGGAACAACAAAGTCTGCGATTTCTGCAGAAACACCGTTAACTTTTGTCTGAGCAAGTGTAACTGGGATTGTTGCAGCAGAAGACTGTGTACCAATAGCTGTCATGTAAGATGGAATCATGTTTTTGATGCAAACAAATGGGTTTTTGCCAGCAAGAGTACCACCGATAACGTATTGAAGTAAAATAATTATAAAGTGAAGTATAATAACGATAGCAAATACTTTTGCAAATGTTGACATAATAACTGCAACTGTACCAGCGTATGTAAGGTTACAGAAAATACCCATTACGTGGAGTGGCAAAAGTGGGATAATGATGTTTGCAATAACTTTTGAAATGATTTCTTGGAATTCATTGAAGATTTTTTTAAGACCTTCTGCTTTTGTTACAGCGATACCAAGACCAAGTACGAAAGCTAAGATTAAAGCAGACATAACGCCCATGATTGCAGGCATTTCAACTGTAAAGTAACCGCCAAGTGTTGTGTGTTCTGGGTTATCAAATACGTTTTGGAATGCAGAACCATCTGTAAGAATCATTGGGAACAAGAATGTTGCTGTAAGAAATGCCAATGTACCAGCACATACTGTTGAGAGGTAAGCAATACCAGCTGTTGAAGCAAGTGTTTTACCTGCGCCATTACCAAGGTCTGCAATACCTGGAACGATAAAGCCAACAATAATAAGTGGAATAGCAAAGTTAAGGAACTGACTGAATATACCATTATATGTAGCAAGTATTCTTACAGGAATCTCTGTTCCCATGTTGTTTGATACAGCACCGATAATAATACCGAGAACGATACCAATGATAAGTTTTGGGAGTAATCCAAGTTTTTTCATGATTTTTCTAACCTTTCCATTGTGAATAAAAAATGTGTTTATCTATATTTACTGAGGATTTAAGCTCATTTATCCCCAATTAATATACTAAAATTTAACAAGCACTTATCTGATATGTTTATAACCGTTTTCTGCAAGAAGTGCATAAAGTTCATCTTTGTGTGCTTTGTCTCTTGTTTCAACTGTAACTCTTACAACACAGCTTGTAATAGCACAATTTGTTGTGTTTCTGATATGATTTACTTCAAGAATATTTGCACCGTTTGAAGACACAAGTTCAAGAAGTTTTACAAGATTGCCAGGTTTATCAGAAACTTCTGTACAGATTTCTGTAATTCTGTCTGTTGCTGTCAATGCTTTTGTGATAAGTTTTGTCTGCATACCTACGTCAACGTTACCACCAGAAACCATACATACGATATTTTTATATTTGCTTACATCAACTTTACCACTCATAACAGCTGCTGTTGGCATTGCACCAGCACCTTCTGCTGAGATTTTGTTTCTTTCAAGCAATGTGAGCATTGCAATTGCAATTGCTTCTTCACTTACTGTAACAACATCGTCCAAATATTTTTTACATACTTCAAATGTTTTATCACCAGGTGCTTTAACTGCACAGCCGTCAGCAATTGTGTTACATGTTTCTGTTGTTCCAAGAACACCACTTCTGATACTGTTAACCATTGCAGAAGCTTCGTCTGCCTGTACGCCGATTACTTTACATTCTGGTTTAAGTTGTTTGATTGCATAAGAGATACCAGCAGCAATACCGCCACCACCAATTGGTACGATAACACAATCTACATCTGGGAGTTGTTCAAGGATTTCAAGACCAATAGTACCTTGACCTGCCATTACATATTCATCATTATATGGATGAGCAAATGTGTAGCCGTGTTCTTTTTGAAGTTCCAAAGCTTTTGCATATGCATCATCATATACACCAGGAACAAGAACAACTTCTGCACCGTAACCTCTTGTTGCTTCAACTTTTGCAAGTGGAGCAGAAGCAGGCATACAAATAATAGATTTTACGCCTTGGCTTGTTGCTGAAAGAGCAACACCTTGTGCGTGGTTACCAGCGGAACAAGCAATAACACCTGCTGCTTTTTCTGCTTGTGTAAGTTTGGAAATTTTGTATGCAGCGCCACGAAGTTTAAAAGAACCTGTTTTCTGCAAGTTTTCGCATTTGATGTAAACGTTTTCTGCTACTTTTGGAGCGTGAAGAACAGGTGTGTAAACTGCACCAGCTGCTTTAACAACTTCATGAGCTTCTTTGATCATGTCCATGTTAATCATGATAGTAATTCCTCCGGAAATTTATATGTTTTTGTTTGTTTTGCACAACTTGTTTTCCTGTCAGCAACAACTGTACCTTGTATAAAGTCATTCAAAAAAATTATATCTTTAAATAGCCTCTAAAGCACATTTTGACCTTCAGTAAAATACAATTGTATTTTATTATGTACAATTTATTTATAAATTATGAACAAACTGTTTCTAATACTTAAAATTATACCATAAAAGACATCTGATGCAACTCTTTTTTTGTAATATTTAATCATCATGTATTTTTGTATCTAAATAAAAAATCTGCTTAATATAGCTAAAAGTTATAGATTTTACATTTTAAACACAGTAAACTACCAGTTTGTAGGGTTATACATAAAATATTTTTATAATACAAATTTTATGTTTTGTTTATGTTGCTAAAAATGTTTGTAGTAATTTCTACATATTGCCCAATTTGCCATTTTAAGAATATATAGCTATTATTTTTTGTATATAAATATAAAAAAACGGTTATTATTTAATAACCGTTTTTTATGTTTTATTTATTAAAATTGTGCAAATCCAACTTTTTTATAAACTTTATTTAAAATTTTATTTGCTTGATATTGTGCCTTTTGTGCTCCCTCTTTAAGCACAGTTTCTATATAAGCTTTATCTGACAACAATCTTGCATATTCATCTTGTATAGGTTTAAGCGTATCAATAACACTTTCTGCAACTGCTGTTTTAAACACGCCATAACCTTGACCATCAAATTCTTTTTCTATTTCTTCAAAATCTTTTCCAGTCATAACAGAGTAAATTCCCATAAGGTTTGATATACCTGGTTTTTCTGTTGTATCATACTTCACAACACCTTCGCTATCTGTAACAGCACCTTTAAATTTTTTCAAAATCACATCAGGTGTATCTGTGAGAACTACATAACTCTTTTCATTTGTATCAGATTTCGACATTTTCTTTGTAGGTTCTTGCAAGCTCATAACCCTTGCGCCTACTTTTGGTATAAATGGTTCTGGCAAAACAAATGTATCGCTGTATGCGTTGTTAAAGCGTTGTGCTATATTTCTTGCAAGCTCAACGTGTTGTTTTTGGTCTGCCCCAACCGGAACTAAATCTGCATTATAAAGCAAAATATCTGCTGCCATCAAAACCGGATAGGTAAAAAGCCCTGTATTGATATTATCTGCGTGTTTGGAACTTTTATCTTTAAATTGTGTCATTCTGCCAAGTTCTCCATATTGTGTATTACAACTGAGAACCCAAGACAATTGAGAATGCTGTGGCACATGACTTTGAACAAACATCATTGATTTTTGTGGGTCAATGCCTGTTGCCAAAAGCATCGCAGCAGATTCGTATGTTTTCTTTCTAAGCTCTGCCGGTGTTTGTCTTACTGTAATCGCATGTTGGTCAACAACACAATAAATACAATCGTATTCTTCCTGAAGCAAAGGCCAGTTGCGTACAGCTCCTATATAGTTTCCTAATGTAAATGTCCCTGTTGGCTGTATGCCACTAAATACACGTTTTTTATGTGTTTCCATTTTATGCTTCCTCTCTTTCTTTATATAATATATATTATAATACTATATTTATAGTATTTTTCCAGTGTTAATTTCTTTTACAAATTCACTTATGCGTTTTATTGCCTCTTCTATATGATTTATAGAATAAGAATAACTAATACGCACAAAGCCTTCACCTGCGTCCCCAAATGCCGTGCCTGGCACAACAACAACTTTTTTTGAATACATCAGCTTTTCGCAAAATTCTTCACTTGACATTCCTGTGCCTCGTATATCTGCAAACGCATAAAATGTACCTTCGGCATCATAACAATCAAGCCCAATTCTTTTAAGTTCACTTATAAGAAATTTACGCCTCATATTATACTGGCTTCTCATATCTTCAACAGCATCATCACAACTGCTCAAAGCAACAATTGCTGCATATTGGCTTGTTGTTGGTGCAGACATTATACCATACTGATGTATTTTAAGCATTTGCTGTAAAATTGGAGTAGGGCCACAAGCATAACCAAGACGCCAACCTGTCATAGCATGAGCTTTTGAAAACCCATTTATAAGTATTGTTCTTTCTTTCATATCTGGCAAAGAGGCAATACTTACATGACGATTATCTCCGTATGTAAGTTCTGCATAGATTTCATCAGACATTATAAGAATATCTGTTTCACGAATAACCTCTGCAATTTCTTCTAAATGTTCTTTTCTCATAACTGCACCAGTTGGGTTTGACGGATACGGCAAAACAAGCATTTTTGTTTTTTCTGTTATAGCATTTTTAAGTTCCTGTGCTGTTATACGAAATGAGTTTTCTGCCTTTGTGTTAATTGGCACAACTGTTGCACCGGCAAGTCTTGCCATAGGTCCATAACTTACATAGCTCGGAAAAGGCACAATAACTTCATCACCTGGACAAAGAACAGCTCTCATACATGCGTCAATACCTTCACTACCACCAACTGTAATCATAACTTCATCAGTTATGTATTCAAGGTCAAAGCGACGCTTTAAATATTTACATATTTCTTCTCTCAATGGCATAAGTCCGCTGTTTGAAGTGTAAAATGTTCTGCCTTTTTCCAAGCTTTCAATACCTGCCTGTCTGATTGCCCATGGTGTCTTAAAGTCTGGCTCTCCAACACCAAGCACAATACAGTCTTCCATAGTAGTTGCCATATCAAAAAAGCGTCTTATTCCTGAGGGTTTTTCATTAACTATTGTAGGATTTAATAACTTATTATAGTCCATTACAGAAAATCAAATCCCCTTTCGTCTTTATTGCTATCAACAAAAGGAACTCCACTTACTTTGTATGAACGCAATACAAAATTTGTTTTTGTACCATAAACATCATCAAGCGGTGATAGTCTCTGTGCAACAAGCATTGCAATTTCTTGAAATGTTTTTGCTTTTATTTCAACAAGAAGGTCATACCCTCCACTTATAAGTGTTACAGCTTCCACTTCATCCATATTTGAAATAACCTGAGCAATTTCTTCAAATCCTCTGCCTTTTTTTGGAGTAACTCTCAATTCTATAAGAGCTCTTACATGATTTTGGCTTACTTTATCCCAATCTATAAGAGCACGATATCCTTTTATAATTCCATCTTTTTTAAACTTTTCAATCGCATCTTCCACTTGTTTTTCTGTCATATCAAGCATTGATGCAAGCTGTTTTGGAGTAAGATGTGGTTGTTTTTCTATAAGTTTCAATAATTCTTCCATAATAATCCCCTCAGCTATAATATATAAATGATTACACATTTTATCATTTATATATTTTTTTTACAACTGTATATCCAACATTATATATCCCGATTGTATTTGATAATATTTTTGTGATACAATTATAACAATAAAAACTGATGTGAGGCAGATATGAAAATTTATATTGCAAACTTTGAAGTAAAACCTATGAACATCTCTTTCAATATTCAAAAAGCTATACATCAACTTGATTTAGCTGTTGAAAAAGGTGCAGATACTGTTGTTTTTCCAAAAGGATTTTTATTCGGTGCTGAAACAGGCATTTTAAAAAATGCCCAATGGGCAAAAAATGAATACAATAAAAATATTGATATACTTTTTGAAAAAGCAGTTGAGCTTAATCTTAATGTAATATGCGATATTGCAACTGATACAGATTTTAAATCAGTATATTTTTCTGATAAAAATATCTCTATTAAAGATAGCTGTAAAATAAACAATATTAATATTTTCTGTGCAAATAACAGCAATATATTGTTTAAAAATATGCACAAACTTGCAAAAGCATATGATGTTATAATTATTAATTGGATGGAAAAGACTGTTGCAGGACAAAAAGATTTATGGCTTAAAGCAATTCAACACGCAAGCAGAGTTTATGGAACAGTTTTTATTATCAATACTGCAGGTATGGGATATACAACACACCCTGATTTTTTTGCATGTATGCGTGGAATTATAACTGCAAAAAATACAAATGTTGCAACAGATTATCGCTCTGTTTTAAATTGTGAAAATATATTTGAAATAGAAAAGCATGACAGAATTATTTTAAAAGATGACACAGACTATTATTCTATAACACAGTTTGATGTTTTCTATAATCAAAATCCACTTATACCAACAAATGTAAATGTAAAAAAATATTGCCTTGATTTATTTGATATGCAATCTGCATCGTTGGCAAATAGACTAAAAAACATAAACTGCAAAAATGTTGTACTTAATTTAAGTGGTGGTTTAGATTCTACTTTGGCACTTTTAGTATGTGTAAATGCTTTTGATATGCTTGGATTTGACAAAAATGGCATACATATTGTTACAATGCCGGGATTCGGCACATCTGAAACCACAAAAGGTCTTGCATATGATTTATGCAGATGTATGGAACTTGGACTTCAAGTTATTGATATTAAAAAAGCTTGTACAGAAGCACTTATGTGTATTGGACACGATACAACTACACCAGATGTGACTTTTGAAAATGTTCAGGCAAGAATGAGAACTTTAAACGCATTAAACCTTGCAAACAAAATTAACGCAATAATGATTGGCACCGGAGATTTAAGCGAAGAAGCTTTGGGATTTTCAACCTATGGTGGTGACCATCTTTCAAGCTATAATGTTAACTGCTGTGTATCAAAAACTGTTATACGCACAATGCTTAAATATATTGTTGAGCTTGATTTATTTAAAAATGTAAAAGAGCCTGTATACAGCATTATAAATATTCCTGTAAGCCCAGAGCTTATCCCATATGGTGGCAGAATTTTACAAAAAACAGAGGATATCCTTGCTCCATATAAGATTATAGATTTCTTTATCTATTGTCTTGTAGTTACAAAAATTACTCCGGAAGAAATTATTCAAAAAGCACAATATATTTTTGAAGGAAAATACAGCAAACAATATTTGAGAGAAAAACTAAAACTTTTCTATAAAAAATTTAGTGTTGGACAGTTTAAACGTTCTTGCGCTCCGGAATGTGCCAATATAACTCATGTAAGTCTTTTGGACAGTAAAACATACTATCCATCTGACGCAAGTGTTGACATATTTTTGCAAAATTTAAAATAAAATACAATAAATAGAAATACAGAATAGACATTTATATAAAAAAATGTTTATTCTGTATTTTATTGCATATAATATCTGCAAGCTTAAATAAATTTTAAGTATTTTCTGAAAGGATTGATAAAAAGTATGTTTTATAAAGTTTGTCTTGCACTTCTTATTATAGGCGGTATAAACTGGGGACTTATTGGCATATTAAATTTTAACCTTGTTGCATTTATCTTTGGTGGTGGCAGTTTGCTTTCCAGAATTATATACACTATTGTTGGTGTAGCTGCAATATGCTGTATACCGGCACTATTCTCCTGTAATGGCGATGACTGTAACAGCGATATGTAAAAGAAAAAGGAACAGTTTTTAACCCTGTTCCTTTTCTTTTTTTATTGTGTAATATTATTATCTTTTAAAATTTCTTTTCTTTTTTTGCGTATTTTATAATAAGCATAACCGCATAGTCCGGCGACCATAAAATTTATAGTGCCAAATATAAAATTTTTTTCATGAGGTAGCAAAAAACATTCATTAATGCCACATAATAAATTAGTTATTGCCAAAAGAAGTGGCACTATATATATTCTTTTTAGATATTTTAATTTTGACTCTTTATCTGAATACATATTAAATTCATATTCTCTGTCTTTTTCTTTTCTGAAATATGCCCAATTCCCCATTCTTCCAATATATTTTATACCTGTTTCTTCAACAAATTCCAAATATTCTCTATTCTTTTTACTGCATACCATACCGTCAAGCAATTCAATTGCATACTGATATTTATCTTTTTCTCCCTGCTCAAATTCATAAGTACAAAAACTCACTCGATTTAATAGCCAACCATCTTGTGACATTTTATTCAACCATTTTTGTTCTTCATCAAATTTCCATATAAAGAATGTTCTGTGTACAACCTTTTTCATAAACTACACCCCCAAAATATCTCTGCCATTTTTTGCAAGTTCTTCAAGACGCAAAACTTCTTCTTTTAATATTTTGATACCACTTTCTGTTATTTTATACTCTTTTTTTCTGCTTTCTCTTACTTCCGGCAACGCCACTATCCAGCCTTTATCAACTAAATTATTTAAAGCTCCGTATAAAGTGCCTGGTGCAAGATGTATTCTTCCGTTTGACATCTGCTGAACATCTTGCATAATGCCATATCCGTGACGGCTCTGTGTAAGAGAAAGCAAGATATAATATATACCTTCTGTAAGAGCCATTTGATTATTTGCCATGATACCCACTCCTTCGCTTGACGATATATCGTCTATCGATATATTTATTATATCGTCATCCGATATATATGTCAATATTTTTTTAGAAAATAAATATAAATTTTTGCACAAAAAAACTCCGTATGAATTAACATACGGAGTAAAAATATTATTTTTTGATAACTGTAAATACAACTTTTTCGCCGTTGATATCCCAGTCTTTTGTATAACCTTCTGCCTGTGCAACTGTGATTGCATCTGCAAGAACATTTTCCATAATTTCTGCACTGTTTGCTGTTGCAATAGTTTCAATTTTTTCATTGCCACAAACAAATACATCAATATGGTCCATAACTTCAAAACCTGCATCTTTACGCATTGTTTGAAGTTTTGAGATAATTTCTCTTACAAATCCTTCTTCAATAAGTTCTTCTGTAAGATGTGTGTCAAGAGCAACAATAACATTATTGTCTGCAACACTTTCAAAACCTTCTGTTTGTTTTGTTTCAATGAGAAGGTCATCTGCTGTAAGAGCAATATCACCATTTGGACTTGCCAAAACAATTTCACCTTTTGCGTCAAGTTCAGCCTTTGCTTTGCTTCCATCAAGTTCGCTTAACAATGTTCTGATTTCGCCAAGACGTTTGCCATATTTTGGTCCAAGTGTTTTAAGTTGTGGCTTAAAGTTATAAGAGATATAACCAGATGCGTCACTGATTTCTTCAACTTCTTTAACATTAAGTTCTTCAGCAAGAATTTCTTTATAATAATCACTGAGTTCTCTGTCTGCTTTTACATACATTTTTGCAAGTGGCTGACGGTTTTTGATACCTGATACATTTCTTGCACTTCTTGCAAGTGTTGCAACTTCAAGAACAAGACTCATATCTTTTTCAAGTTCTGTATCAATAAAGCTTTCATCAGCAACTGGGAAAGAGCAAAGATGAACACTGAGTGGAGCATCTTTATCAACTGTTCTCACAAGATTTTGATAAATTTGTTCTGTCATAAATGGGATAAGCGGAGCACTTACTTTTGCAAGTGTTACCAATGCTGTATAAAGTGTCATATAAGCATTAATTTTATCCTGTTCCATGCCTTTTGCCCAGAATCTTTCACGGCTACGGCGTACATACCAGTTTGACATATCGTCAACAAATTCTTGAAGAACCTTTGCAGTTTCTGGAATACGGTAGTTTGCAAGGTTGTCGTCAACTTCTTTAATCATTGTGTTGAGTTTAGAGAAAAGCCATCTATCCATTACAGAAAGGCTGTCTTTATCAACAGTATATTTTGTTGCGTCAAATTTATCAATATCAGCATAAAGAGTAAAGAATGCGTATACATTCCACAATGTACCCATAAATTTGCGTTGATATTCAACAACTGCTTTATCATGGAAACGGTTTGGAAGCCATGGAGCACTGTTTGCGTAGAAGTACCAACGGATAGCGTCTGCACCAAATGTTTCAAGTGCGTTGAATGGGTCCACTGCGTTACCTTTTGATTTACTCATTTTCTGTCCGTTTGCGTCTTGAACGTGGCCTAAAACAATTACGTTTTTAAATGGTGCTTTGTCAAAGAGCAATGTGGAAATTGCAAGAAGTGAGTAGAACCAACCACGAGTTTGGTCAACAGCTTCACTGATAAAGTTTGCTGGGAACTGAGCTTCAAATAAATCTTGATTTTCAAATGGGTAATGGTGCTGTGCAAATGGCATAGAACCAGAGTCAAACCAACAGTCGATAACCTCTGGAACACGTTTCATCTGCTTGCCACATTCTGGACAAGTAATTGTAACTGCATCGATATAAGGACGGTGAAGTTCTATTTCTTCTGGGCAGTTTGGAGACATTTTACGCAATTCTTCTTTTGAACCAATTGCATGGCGATGTCCACATTCACATTCCCAAATGTTAAGAGGTGTGCCCCAGTATCTGTTACGAGAAATACCCCAGTCTTGAACATTTTCAAGCCAGTCACCAAAACGGCCTTTACCGATGGATTCTGGAATCCAGTTGATTGTGTTGTTATTTTTGATAAGGTTATCTTTAACCGCTGTCATTTTAACAAACCAAGAATCTCTTGCATAGTAGATAAGTGGAGTGTCACAACGCCAACAGTGTGGATAGCTATGTTCAAATTTTGGAGCAGAGAAAAGCAATCCTCTTTCTTTTAAATCTGCAATAATTTTTTCATCTGCGTCTTTGCAGAACACACCCGGCCAAGCTGTTTCAGCTGTAAGTTCACCTTTTGCGTCAACGAGCTGAACAAAAGGAAGTTCATATCTTCTGCCAACCTGTGCGTCATCTTCACCGAATGCAGGTGCAATATGAACTACACCTGTACCGTCAGAAAGTGTAACATAATCTGCACAAGTTACATACCAGCATTTTTCTTTTGGCTGTACAAAAGAGAACAATGGTTCATACTCTTTATATTCAAGGTCTTTACCGACAAAAGTTTCAACAACTTCGTATTTACCTTCGCCCAAAACTTTGTCACAGAGAGCGTGTGCCATATAGAATACATCGCCATCTTCTGTTTTAACTTTTACATATTCTTCTTTTGGGTTTACACAAAGTGCAACGTTTGAAGGAAGTGTCCAAGGTGTTGTTGTCCATGCAAGAATGTATGCGTCTTCGTCTTTAACTTTAAATTTTGCAATTGCAGAACGTTCTTTTACATCTTTATACCCTTGAGCAACTTCATGGCTGGAAAGTGGTGTACCACAACGTGGACAGTATGGAACAATCTTAAAGCCTTTATACAAAAGACCTTTATTCCAAATTTCTTTAAGTGCCCACCATTCACTTTCAATAAAATCATCATGGTATGTTACGTATGGGTTATCCATATCAGCCCAGAAACCAACTGTACCGGAAAAATCTTCCCACATACCTTTGTATTTCCAAACGCTTTCTTTACATTTTGAGATAAATGGTTCAAGCCCATAAGCTTCAATTTGTTCTTTGCCGTTGATACCAACAAGTTTTTCAACTTCAAGTTCAACAGGAAGTCCGTGTGTGTCCCAACCAGCTTTTCTTGGAACATATTCCCCTTTCATTGTATGATAACGAGGAATCATATCTTTGATAACACGTGTTAAAACGTGGCCAATGTGTGGTTTTCCGTTTGCAGTTGGTGGTCCGTCATAGAATGTATATGTTGGGCCATTTTTTGTTTGTTCCATGCTTTTTTCAAAAATCTGGTTTTCTTTCCAGAATTCAAGCACTTCTTTTTCTCTTTGCACAAAATTCAAGTCTGTGGATACTTTTTTGTACATTTTCAAATCCTCCAAAAAATTTTTTTGTGATTATTGTAATAGAAAAAAATAAAAAGCCTTTGCCCTGCATAACAGGACAAAGACTTATACAATCTTTGTTATACCACCTATTACAACATACTATCATATGCCTTTCAAATAACGGTGAAAAACCGACAAAACTTAATAGTTTCCGTTCAGCTTTGCAACTCTAAAGTGATTTTCACTTAAAAATTACTTTTATACGGCTCTCACCTATCCCGTACTCTCTTTGAATTTCATTTAAAAGCTACTGTCTTTGTCATAGTTTTTGTTTTTGATGATACAGCTATTGTAAGCTAATATCTCTATAAATATTAGTATATTTTCATTTTATTGTCAATACACAAGTTAATTTATTTACCATAAATGTAATTTATTGGCTACCATTCTTTATTTTTATTTATCCTAAGGCTAATTAGCATACTTACAATATACAAAACTACCAAAAATAATAAATTTAATATTAAAAATGTAGTTTGGTTTAAATTTTCGAAATTACTTATAGTCATTTCAACATTGCTTTTTGATGTTACAAACATAATTACACCAGTAATAAAAAACACACTAAAATATGAAATCATAAGAACAATCATACTTTTTTCAACACCAAACTTAAAAATAATCGGAAGCATCAATGACTGATATACAATTGATATTGATACGTTATTAATGATGCTTTGGGTTATATCTTGTATTGCTCCATCATACATAAAAAAGGAAGTGATTCCTCCAAGTATAACGGAAATTATACATAAAAAAATACCCTCTATGTATTTTGAAGTAACTATATCTGATTTTTTTATCGGCATTATTCCCGCAAAATGATTAAATTTACTTCTTTCGTCCCATGTCATAGTAGTAGTTGATAACATAGCAAAATAAATTGCTGAAAATGAAATAAAAAATTCGTTTTCCGCTACAACAGCTATAAAACAAAATACTATTGACAATAAAAACATACTTTTTAATGAGTTTTTAACTGTTAAAAAATCTTTTACAATTAACCCTTTCATCTATTTTGCCTCCTTTGTATAGAACAACATTATATCCTCTATGGACGGTTTATCCATCAAAAACTCTCCGTTAACTTTATCAGCATAAACAAGTGCTTGTGTTGAAAAACTATTTTGTTTATACCCTATTATTGCAGATTTATCTATCGTATTTATTTCATCATTTTTACAATGTAAAATTGCATATTTTTCATAAATTTCGTCTTTGTTTTCAACAAAAACTATTTCTCCGTCTTTTATAAAAGCAATGTAATCACACACTTTTTCAAGGTCACTTGTTATATGGCTTGATATAAGTACACTGTTGTTTTCATTTTGCACAAAATCAAGAAGTATATCCAAAATTTCATCACGCACAACTGGGTCAAGCCCACTTGTTGGCTCATCTAAAACCAAAAGCTGTGGGGTGTGGCATATTGCAGTTGCAATATTAAGTTTTGCCTTCATACCTGTGGAAAATTCTTTTATTTTTTTATTTTCAGGTATGGCAAAATTTTTGCATAAATTTTCAAACTTATCCATATCCCAACTTTTATAAACTTCTTTTAATATCTTTTTAATATCTTTTATTGTAAGCATTTCTGCATAAGGGCAACCGTCAAGTACAACACCGATTTTTTCTTTATCGCTGTTTTCCAATTTTTCTTTGCCAAAAATTTTTACTGTTCCGCTGTCGATATTTAGTAACCCTAAAAGGCAGTTTATTGTTGTGGATTTACCTGCACCATTTGCACCGATAAATCCCATTATGTACCCTTTTTCAAGTGATAAATTTACATTTTTTATGCCAAAGTCTTTAAAAGATTTGCATACATTATTCATTTCAAAAATATTATCCATAACTATTTACCCTCATAAAGCATTGATAAAATTTCTTGCATTTCTGTATATGAAATATCACACATATTTGCAATATCAACTGCCTTTGTCAATAAGTTTTCAATTTCTTTTAAATTTTCCTCTCTCACAAGTTGTATGTTTTTGCTTGCAACAAAACAGCCTTTACCTGCAACTATCACAATAAATCCATCTCTTTCAAGTTCTTCGTACGCTCTTTTTGTGGTTATAATACTTATACGAAGTTCTTTTGCAAGATTTCTCATACTTGGAAGAGGTTGTCCCTCTTTTAATTTATTTTGCATTATAAGAGCTTTTATTTGATTTTCAATCTGTGCATATATCGGCTCTTGCGATTGATTTGATATTATAATATCCATAAACAGCCTCCGTATTTACTGTGTATATTTAGTATATACAGTATACACGCATTTGTCAACAGTTTTTTCAATTTTTAATTTTGGTGTTTATTTATTGTTAGGAATGCAATATAATATATTATAGTTAATATATAAAAGAGGTCTTAGTTATGAGCATTTTAGAAGATAAAAAGGTTATACACTTTATTGGCATTGGCGGAAGTGGTATGTTTCCTATTGTGCAGATTTTACACGGCAAAGGATATACAATCACTGGCAGTGATGTAAACGAAGGTGATATTATAAATTATGAACGCAATATGGGTATAAAAGTTACCATTCCACATACTGCCGATTGTGTAAAAGGCGCAGATTTGGTTGTATATTCTGCCGCTATTTTTAAAGATAACTGTGAACTTGCTATGGCAAAAGAGCTTGGAATACCTTGTGTTGAAAGAAGTATTATGCTTGGTGAAGTTTGCCGTTTATTTAAAAAAAGCATCTGTGTAAGTGGTACTCATGGAAAAACAACAACAACAAGTCTTATAAGTCAAATTCTTATTATGTCAGACAAAGACCCTGCTTGTGTTATAGGTGGTAAATTGCCACTTATTGACGGATATGGCAAAGACGGAACTGGCGAAAATGTGGTTATTGAGGCTTGTGAATACAGTTATACATTTCTTGAGCTTTTGCCTTATATGGCAGTTGTGCTTAATATAGACCATGACCATCTTGAATTTTTCAAAACTTTTGAAAATCTTAAAAACTCTTTTTTGCGTTTTACAAAACTTGCAACAAACTGTGTTGTTATAAATGGTGACGATAAAAATACAACTGATACAATAAAAGATTTATCTGTACCTATTATCACTTTTGGTATTGAAAAAGAATGTGATTATATAGGCTGTAACATAAGAAAAGAACATAAAAGTTTCTACTCTTTTGATGTAAAGCATAAAGGTGAAATTATTTCAACTGTTCATCTTTCAATCCCAGGCAGACACAATATATACAATGCTTTGGCTGCATTTGCTGCAACTCATCACATGGGTATTGAACCAGAAAAAATATCTTCTGCAATTGAAAAATTTGGTGGAGCAGGCAGACGTTTTGAAATCCACGGTACTGTTAACGGTGTTACTATTGCTGATGACTATGCACACCATCCAGAAGAAATAACTGCAACTCTTAATGCTGCTCAAGATATGGGATTTAATAAAGTTTGGGCAGTATTTCAGCCATTCACATATTCACGCACAAAAATGTTGCTTGATGATTTTGCAACAAGCCTTCAAATTGCAGACAGAGTTGTTATGACAGAAATTATGGGTAGCCGTGAGGTTAATACTATCGGTATTTACACAAAGGATTTGGCAGAAAAAATTCCAGGCAGTGTATGGTTTAATACTTTTAAAGAAGTTGAAGACTATATTAGAAAAAACGCACAATCCGGAGACCTTGTTATAACTCTTGGTTGTGGTGATGTTTATAAAATTGCAAAAGCACTTGTAAAATAGAATAAAAATAAAACGCCTTTCATACATTTAAGTATAAAAGGTGTTTTTATTTTGCGAGGTAAGTTTATGAGTTTGGAAAATCTTTTAAAGTTTATTGACCCTGCATTATTGGTTCTTATGCCAACTTTATGGGGAATTGGTATGCTTATAAAAAGAAGTGCTATAAAAAATCGTTTTATACCACTTATTCTTATGATTTGTTCTTGTGTTCTTTCGGCGATGTATCTTTCTTCAACAAGATTAATTTTTGATTATATGGATTTTATGTCCTGGCTTTTTTCATCTTTCACACAGGGCTGTATTATTTGGCTTATAACTTGGATATGTTATGAAAAATTTATCAAAGAAAAAAGCGATAATCAAAATAATTCTCAAGCAAATAAATAGTTTACAAGTCCGTCATATATTGCCTCTGCAAACATTTGTTGGTCATTTTTCAACTTTTCTGCATCTTCTGGATTAGAAATAAATGCAAGTTCTATAAGGTTTGCCGGCATATTTGTTTTTCTTAATACATAATATTCCGGATTTACTTTTACACCTCTGTCTTTTGTGTGCAATTGGTCAACAATTTCTGTAAGTATCTCTTGTGCCAATTCTGATGCAACTGTACGACTTTTAAATACATATATCTCACTTCCACTTGCATTTGGATTTTCTGAAAAGTTGCAATGTATGCTTAAAAAATAATCTGCACCCCACCAGTTTGCTTTCCATACACGTTCTTCCAAACTTGTACGGTTTGAATACCCAACAATTTGTGAAATACAAGTGCGTGATGTCAGCACAAGAAATCGTTCATCTCTTTTTAAAATATCTGCAAGTAATATACCAACATTATATGTTACATCTGCCTCTTTAAGCCCATTAGCTTCACTTCCTGAGTTAAATCCATAAGGGTTATGCCCTTGATCTATAAAAATCTTTACTGCCATAGCTATTCTCCTAAAAAATATTCTTATTTTATTGTATGGTAATAAAGCTTGGTTTGTTAAAACAAAAGAGAGAG
>JAHHUD010000014.1 GCA_020024185.1 Oscillospiraceae bacterium
ATATGATAACTGGCATCAAATAAAGTGTGATGATGGAGAAAATCCATTATCAATAGAACAAATTTTAGATAAGATTATTTGCAAAGTAAACAATATTTTATGATGAATTATAAAGAAATAGAAATATCAGACTTTAAGAAAATAGATGATATATTAAAAAAATATAATATAGAAGATTGTGACCACTGTTTTTCTGCAATATATATATGGTCTTTTAGACATAGAGTAGAGTTTAGTATTTATGAGAATACTCTGTTTTTAAGGATGAAAGACGAGAATACTTATTGGTATCTTTCTCCAGTTGGAGAAATGACATTTAAAGACGCAATAAAAATTATATTAGAGCAAGGAAAAAGTGATAATTTAAATGTTACAATTTTTGCAATAGATAAAGCTCAAAAAAATGAAATAGAAAAATATTTTGGAGAAACTGTGAGCATAATTTGTGACAGAGATGGTGCAGATTATATTTATAAAACAGAAGATTTGAGTTTTTTACAGGGCAAAAATTATCAAAAAAAGAGAAATCATTGCTCTCGCTTTGAAAGAGAGAATCCAGAATATACATTTAATTTGATTACAAAAGAAAATGTAGAAAGAATTAAGCAGTTTGAAATAGACTGGTGTAATAAAAATAATTCTGAAAGAAAAGATGATTTAATTTCAGAGCAAAAAGGTATACTCAGTTTGCTTGACAATATGGATAAAATGGATGTATTTGGTGCATTTATTGAAAATAAAAACGAAATTGTAGCATTTACATTGGCTTGTCCGATAAATGATAGAATGGTTGATATAATTGTTGAAAAAGCATATCATGATGTAAATGGCGCTTATGCTGTTATTAATCGTGATTTTGCAAAAAACTGTTTGCAAAATTATGAATTTATTAACAGAGAAGATGATTTGGGATATGAAAATCTTAGAAAAGCAAAAATGAGTTATTATCCTTATGAAATAAAAGAGAAATACTTTGCTGAATATGTAGTTCTGTAAAGGAGATATATATGCAAATTTATCATGCAAAAAAAGAAGATATTCCACAAATAAAAAAAATATGGATGGAAATTTTTGAAGATAGTAAAAATTTTACAGACTTTGCAGTGTCAATATGTCCAGAAGAGGGAATTTACCTTTTAAAAGACGAAGAAAAGATAGTTGCAATGACAATTGCAGGTATAGATGTGGAGGCTTACGGTAAAAAAGGATTTTATATTTATGGTGTTGGTACTATTCCTGAGTATCGTAAAAAAGGTTGTGCAAAGCATTTGATAAATTATATATGTGACGAAAAATTTAAGAATGGATACGATTTTTCAATTACACAACCGGCAACAGAAAGTCTTTTTGATTTTTATAAAAGTTTAGGCTTTGATAATACAACATATCTTAGAAAATTTAGCTATGATATAAAAAGAAGTATTTGGGAGAGTGCAGATTTTGACACTGTAACTTCCGGAAGATTTAATACTGTAAGAAAAAAATTTGCTGAAGATGAAATAGTAAGTTTTACTGATAAAGGATATGTAAAATTTACAGAATATGTATACACTGAAGGTGGCTCTACTGCTGAAAATAAAGATGGATATTGTCTTTATTTTGAAGAAAAAAATAAAATAATCGTCAGAGATATGTTTGCTAAAAATACAAATTCTGCAATAAAACTTTTGCAAGCGATAAGAGAACGTACAGGAAAAGAAAAAGCAGATATTGAGCTTTCGCAAAACTCAACTCTGTTTTTAGGCGAGGGTAAATTGTATCCACATTGCGTGGTTAAGAATTTAGATAAAGAAGTATATGCAAATTTAATGTTTGATTAAGGAGAATGCAAATGAAAAATATTTTAAAAATTTTTTTATTAATTGCGATTATTGCAGTTGCTGGTATAGGATTTGTATTTTTTGACTACTCATCTGATGTAAAAGGTGGCAAAGGTTCTGGTGAAGAAATTAGTGTTGAAATTGCAAAGGGTTCTGGTGCAAATGCAATTGGTAGAGTTTTGGCTGAAAAAGGTATTATTAAAAATAATCTATACTTTAAATTATATACAAAACAAAACACAATTCCGGAATTACATTATGGTACATTTACTCTCAGAGAAAATATGTCTTATGATGAAATTATAAAAGAACTTTCAATAGCAAAAGAAAAAAAACAGGGTATTAAAATCACAATTCCAGAAGGTACAACACTTATAAAAATATCAAAACTTGTGGAAGAAGCAGGTTTTGGTCCAGCTCAAGAATTTATTGATGTTGTTGAGAATACTGATTGGACTCAGTTTAAATTTTATACATATGTAAAAGATAGTGAATTAAAACCATTTAAGATGGAAGGATTTCTTTTTCCGTCTACATATGAGTTTTATCCAGATGCTACAATGCATGATATAGCAGCAAAAATGCTTGGGCAGTTTGATAGTCTTATAACTGATGAAATGTATCAACAGATGAATGATATGGGGCTTACAATACAAGACTTGGTTACACTTGCTTCCTACGTTCAAGAAGAGGCAGGTGACCCTGTTAATCAGCCGGATGTTGCAGCAGTATTTCTTAATAGATTAAAAGAAGGCTCTCCACATCCAAAATTGGAATCTGATGTTTCATATTACTATATGAGAGAATTTGTTGAACCATATCTTGGTGTTGGAAGAGATAAAAGCCCAATAGAAATGCAAAAAGCAGTAAATACATACATGTGTGAAGGAATTCCTGTTACACCAGTTTCTTCACCTGGTATTGATGCTATTAAAGCTGTACTAAATCCAACAGAAAATAGTCCATACTATTTCTTCCTTACAGATTTAACAGGAAAATATTATTACGCTACTACATTTGAAGAACATACAGAAAATATTAAAACAATGGAAGTGGTAAACGCGGGGGTTAAAAAATAATGAATATTCCAGAAATATTATCTCCAGCTGGAGATATGGAAAGACTTAAATTTGCATTTAATTATGGTGCAGATGCAGTCTATCTTGGCGCAGAAGATTTTGGTATGCGTGCAGCACCGAAAAACTTTTCAATAGAGCAACTTAAACAAGCAGCAGAATATGCAAACAGCCTTGGCAAAAAAGTATATCTTACTCTTAATACCGTGCCAACAAATGAAGATGTAAAGAAAATGCCAGAGTTTATACGTAAAGTTGCACAAACAGGGATACATGCTGTTATTGTTGCAGATTTGGGCGTTTTGGCAATGGTAAAAGAAAATGCACCTGATATGGAAATTCACTTTTCCACACAGGTTGGTATTATGAACTATGTAACAGCAAATGCAGCATATGCCTTGGGGGCAAAAAGAATTGTTCTTGCAAGAGAAACAAGACTTGAAGATATAATAGAAATAAGAAAAAATACACCAGAAGATTTGGATATAGAAGCATTTGTCCATGGTGCAATGTGTATGTCATTCTCTGGAAGATGCCTTTTGTCCCAATATCTTAATGGCAGAGATGCAAACCGTGGCGAATGTTCACAACCTTGCCGTTGGCAATATCAGCTTGTAGAAAAAAGCAGACCAGACAAAGCTTTTGATATAAATGAAACAGAAGAAGGTACATACATTTTGAATGCTAATGACCTTTGTATGGCTCCTTATATTGATTTACTTTGCAAAGCGGGTATCACAAGTTTGAAAATTGAAGGACGTGCAAAAAGTTTCTATTATGTTGCGTCTGTAACTGCGGCATACAGAAAAGCTGTTGATGCTTATATTGAACAGGGAGATAACTTCCTTTGTCCAGTAGAAGTTTTGGATGAACTTACAAAAACAAGTCATAGAAGATACTCAACAGGTTTTTATTTTGGCAGAGAAAATGCAACACAAACAACAGATTCTTCAACATATATCAGACAGTGGGATTTGCTTGGTGTTGTTACAAAATATGAAAATGGTAGACTCTACTGTTCACAAAGAGGCAAGTTTATTGTTGGGGATTGCATAGAAATTTTGCAACCAGATGGTTCTGTATACAGCTTTACTCCAAATAAGATTTATGATGCAGAAAATAATGAAATTGAAAGTACAGCACATTCTATGATGGATTTTTCTATTGAATGTGAAAAAGAAATTGTGCCAATGTCAATTTTGAGAAAACCAGCAAATAACTAATATAAACTGATATAAATATAGAGGATTTGAATAACAACAAATCCTCTATATTTTTTGAGATTTTTCAAAAAAATTATCAGCTAAAATAAAATTATTATTAATATTTTTATCAGTTTTAATATTGTAAAAATACTCTTTATCTTTTTTTTCAGTATTTAATATAAGAATATTCTTTTCTGGCACATATAAGCATATTATAACATCACTTGTATAATGTGGAGACATTGTAAGAAATACTGTTTCACCTAAAAAAGTACTAATAATTAATTTTCTGCACAACACATCAAAAAAAACATTTTCTTTATCATTAATGTAAAGTGTATAATTTGATGTAACTCTTTCGATTTTATAAATATAATTATCAATAATATGATAATTGATATATTTTTTTAAATATTTTAAATTTTTTTGCATTAGTATTTTGCCGGCATTAAAATAAGTCTGTTTTAGATATAGTTTGTTATTTATATCTTTTATCATATACATCACCTATACTATTATATTCAAAAACATAATAATTTGTGAAAACAATAGTTAAAACATACAATAGAACTTATTTTTATTATATAAATTTGTATAAATGATGAAATTAAGCATTATAATCCACTTTTATTGATGATAGCTATTGTTTTTTTTGTATATTTAAGGTATCATTAATGTTACAAATGAACGTTTATAAAATTATATACAAACGTTGATAAATTGGAGGATATATATAAAATGGCTAAAATTATGATTGAAACATCCGCAAGACACATTCACTTGTCACAAGAACATTTGGACATTCTTTTTGGTGCAGGACATCAACTTACACATAAAAAAGACCTTTCTCAGCCAGGCCAATTCGCATGTGAAGAAAGAGTTACAGTTGTAGGTCCTAAAAAAGAACTTAAAAACGTTTCTATCCTCGGTCCAGTTAGAAAAAGCACACAGGTTGAATTGTCTTTGACAGATGCTCGTTCTATTGGTATTTCTGCTCCAGTTAGAGAATCTGGCGATATTGCTGGTTCTGCTGGTTGCAAACTTGTAGGTCCTGCTGGTGAAGTTGAAATTACAGAAGGTGTTATTGCAGCAAAAAGACATATACACATCACACCAGAAGATGCACAAAGCTTTGGTGTAGCTGATAAAGAAATCGTTAAAGTTAAAGTTGATACAGCTGACAGAAGTCTTGTATTTGATGATGTTGTTGTTCGTGTAAGCCCATCTTTCGCAACAGCAATGCACATTGACACAGATGAAAACAATGCTTGTGGCGGTGTAAGCGAAGGCGAAATCGTTAAATAATTTTTATATAATTTTCGTAAAAAAAAGCTTGTCTATTGATAGACGAGCTTTTTGTTTTTTATTGATAAATATATATAGATTATAATATAATGTATTTATACAGTTAAAAGGAAAGAAATTATATGTATAAAATATTATGTAGAACTTATCAGACAGCTATGAAATTTGGTAATTATTTTTTGCCATATCATACACCAAAATGTATACAAGGGCCTGCTTGTGTAAATAAAATTGCGATATATGTTAAAAAAGAGAATATATCAAATGTGCTTATTGTTATCGGAAAACATATTTACAAGAATGGGCTAGCCGATAATATGATTAGTGAGCTTGAAAGAGAAAATATCATATATACTATATTTAATAATATAGACGCAAATCCTACAAGTGATAACGTTGAAGATGGATATTTAGTTTTTAAACAAAATAAGTGTCAAGGTATTATTGCTTTTGGTGGGGGTGGACCTATGGATTGCGCAAAAGCAATCGCAGCAAAGGTGGTACATCCTAATAAGACTGTAAGTCAACTACAAGGAATATTAAAAGTTCATAAAAAGGTTCCGACTATTTTTGCTGTTCCAACAACATCTGGAACTGGCTCTGAAACAACTATTGCTGCCGTTATAACAGATAGCAAAACAAGTCATAAAGCATCAATAAATGATACAGCACTAATACCAAAATATGCCTTTCTTGACCCATTATTAACAATAGGATTGCCACAAAATATAACAGCCATAACAGGTATGGATGCACTTTGTCATGCTGTTGAGGCATATACAAACAGCACGTATTGCACAAAATTTGAAAATGAGCTTGCTAAAAAAGCAGTAAAACTAATATATGATAATCTGTATATAGCATATCTTGATGGGAATAATATTAAGGCAAGGCAAAATATGCAAAAGGCATCATTTTTTGCAGGAAGAGCTTTTACACGTGGATGTGTTGGATATGTACACGCAATAGGACATACACTTGGAGGATTATATAATGTTCCTCATGGGCTGGCAATGGCTGTAATACTTCCGTATGTTTTAAAACAGTACGATTATCATGTTTATGATAAGTTAGCAGATTTAGCTGATATATGTAAAATACCAGGAATTAACAATCAGGAAAAGGCTATTAAGTTTATAGAATGGATAGAAAATATAAACAAAAAAATGGGCTTGCCATCATCTATGAAAATGATAGAAGATAAAGATATCCCGCAGATTATTGATTGGGCAATAAAAGAAGCCAATCCATTATATCCTGTGCCTGTTATATGGAATAAGAAAGATTTTGAAAAACTTATCAATTTATTAAGATAAATGTAATCTATATAGTAACTATTGCATATAATAAATTGAGGAGTGTGATTTATTATATGTACTTTCCAAATTATCCAGCAGAAGTTCCAAAATATGGGGCTCAAGGACAGATGATAAAGGTTATGCAAGCAACAATGAATGTTGTGTTTTATAAATATCCAGTATATGAAACATTAGAAGAAGATGGATATTTTGGCAATTGCACAGAAGAAGCTGTGCGCCGCATTCAACAACACGTTGGATTAGAAGAAACGGGTGTTGTTGATATATACACATGGTCTGCTATTTTTTCTTTGGGAAATATTATTGCAGAACCATAAAATACATATTTAAAAACTGCCTTTATACTTTAATGGCAGTTTTTAATTTTCACATAAAAATAAAATATGTACTTGAATAATTGAAAAAAATATGATAAACTAAGATAGTTACAGGACAGAGCTATTATTTATATTGTTCTATATGCAAGGAGGGCGGAATACGATAGTCCGCCATGAACCATGTCAGGTGGGGAACCAAGCAGCATTAAGTGGTACGTCTATGCGATATTTGCGGTTCTCTTTGCATATAAAACAGTATAACCGCCAAAGGCGAATAGCCTGTCCTTTTTTAAAATGATTTTGGGAGGTTTTTATTATGGCACATATTGCTTTATACAGAAAATACAGACCAAAAACCTTTTCAGAAGTTATAGGACAAAATGTAGTTAAAGAAAGTTTAAAAAATCAAGTTTCAAGTGGTAAAATAGGACATGCTTTTCTTTTTACCGGCACAAGAGGTACTGGTAAAACAAGCTGTGCAAAAATTTTTGCAAAAGCTATAAACTGCCAACATAATATAAATGGTGAGCCTTGCTTGCAGTGTGACATATGTAAAGGAATAGAAAATGAGTCTATTTATGATGTTACAGAGATGGACGCAGCTTCTAATAACAGTGTTGAAGATATAAGAGATATTTTGAGTGAAGTAATGTATCTTCCTGTAATGGCAAAATACAGAGTTTATATTATAGATGAAGTTCACATGCTTTCAACAGCTGCATTTAACGCACTTTTAAAAACTTTGGAAGAACCACCTCCACACGTTGTGTTTATTCTTGCAACAACAGAACTGCATAAAGTCCCAGCTACAATATTATCTCGCTGTCAAAGATATGATTTTAACAGATTAAGTATTGAAGAAATTGGTGAAGCACTAATGTATATTGCTGATTGTGAAGATATTCAGCTATCAGTTTCAGCGGCAAGAACAATTGCGTCTTTAGCAGACGGTGCAATGCGTGATGCGTCTTCGATTTTGGATACTTGTTTATCTCGTGGAAATGTTATAGATGATGATACTGTTGCAGATGTTGTTGGTGTTTCAAAACAGCAAGAAATATTAAGTCTTGCAGAATACATTATAAAAAAAGATTTGGCGTCAGCTTTGCAAGAAATATTGCTTTTGGAACAAAAATCTGTTGATATAAAAAGACTTTGTGAAGAGCTAATGACGCATTTTAGAAATTTGTTGTTGGCAAATATTCCAAAGAGCACATCTCAATTGTTAAATGTTTCAGAAGAAAAATTTGACTTATTAAAAAAACAATCAGAAACAACAAATTATGTTTTTATACAGTCAGCATTATCAGTGTTTACTAATGCCTTTGAATCTATATCAAAAGGTCAAAACCCAAAAATTGCATTAGATATAGCAGTTTATACTCTATGCAACACTCAGGTGGTTCCTGTTAATGTTCAACCAGTTGCACAAGTTATTAATACAGAACAACAAAGCCAAATGGTAAAACCACAGCAAATTGAAGATGAAAAACCTATCCCGTTTGCTCAATGGTTTGATGCAATTGATATTGTTGGAACAGTTGAAAAACCATTATACTCCCTTATGAAAGGTTCTAATGCATATTTATATAAAAACATCGTTTATATTGATGGGCATGAGGCACTTAATAACTATTTAAGAAACAATAAAGAGGCTGGTGCGATTGTTAAAATGGCAATTGAAAAAGCTTGTGGAAAAAAACATAATATAGGTGGTTATAAGAATATTGCAGATAAATTTGGACCACCTAAAAATGATGAAATACAAGATATTTTATCACTGCGTAATAGCGGTGTTGAAGTAACAATAAATGATTAATAATTTATAAGGAGCTTATATATGAAAGCAAGATTACCAAAAGGAATGGGTGCAGGCCCACAAAACATGAACCAAATCATTAAACAGGCACAGAAAATGCAAGATGATATGAAAGTTTTGCAGGACGAACTTGATGTTACAGAATATGAAGGTGTAAGTGGTAGTGGTGTTGTTAAAGCAACAGTTACAGGTAAACACAATATTGTTTCACTTAAAATTGACCAATCTATCGTAGACCCAGAAGATATGGAAATGCTTGAAGACCTTATTGCAGCAGCTGTTAATGATGCTATTTCTAAGGCAAAACAAGATGGCGAAGAAAGAATGGAAAAATTGACAGGTGGAATTAGCGTTCCAGGTATGTTTTAATTATGTCTGATATAAACGCTCAACCATTGGAAAGGCTGATAAATAATTTTCAGAAACTTCCAGGTGTCGGACGAAAAAGTGCTACAAGAATGGCATATCATATTTTGAGTATGGATAAAGCAGAGGCACAAGAATTTAGCAATGCAATTTTATCAGTTCACAGCCAAATACATCGTTGTCCTATCTGTCAAACTTTTACAGAAAAAGAAGTGTGCAAAATATGTTCATCTCAAATGAGAGATAAAAGTGTCATTTGTATAGTAGAAAGTCCAAGAGATGTCACAACATTTGAAAAAACCAGAGAATATAAGGGAACATATCATGTTTTGCATGGTTTAATATCCCCATTAGACGGTATAGGTGTTGACCAACTTACAGTTAAAGAACTTTTGTCTAGACTTAATGATGGTCAAGTTAAAGAGGTTATTATGGCAACAAACCCAACAGTTGAAGGAGAAGCAACAGCAATGTATCTTTCAAGGTTGATAAAACCTCTTGATATAAAAGTTACAAGGCTTGCTTATGGTTTGCCAGTTGGTTCTAGCCTTGAATTTGCTGATGAGGTAACATTATTTAGGGCATTAAAAGGACGTACAGAATTATAATTTAATTATGTATATTTAGTAAATAAAGGTGGTTTCCACCTTTATTTTTTTTATAAAATGTTGTATACTTATTTAAGTATAATTCGTTTTAAAAATAAGAGGTTTATTTATGGCTTATAATTGTTTACTTTTGGATATGGATGACACATTGCTTTCTTTTAAAGACAGTGAAAGACAGTCATTGACAAAAGTTTTTGAAAAATATAACATTCCGGTAACTGATAAAAATATTCAAACTTATCACGATGTAAATGATGAATTGTGGAAGGAGTTTGAAAAAGGAAAAATAAAAAAACATTTTTTGGAAAAAACAAGATTTCAAAAATTCGGTCAAGCTGCTGGTATTGAAATAACTCAATCAGAACAAATGAATAAAGATTATCGTTCTTTTTTAAGTCAAAGTGCAATTTTATTTGATGGGGTTATTGAATTTTTGGAAGATATAGAAGACTATGCCACAATTGCGATTGTTACAAATGGTGTGGAATCTGTTCAACAAAACAGAATAAAAATTAGTGGTATAGAAGAATTTATTGATGGACTATATACATCAGAAAAAGTAGGAGCACAAAAACCAAACAAACATATTTTCATTTCAGCGTTAAAGGACTTGGGAATTGAAAAATGGGACAAGGTGTTGGTTGTTGGAGATAGATTACAGTCTGATATAAAAGGTGGTATAAATGCAGGGCTTGATACCTGCTGGGTTAATTTTTCAAATGAAGAAAATACAACAAATATATCCCCAAAATATGAAGTAAAAGATTTTACTCAACTCAAAAATATAATCTTGGATGGTATAGAAGATGTGCCAGTTACAGTTGAAAAAAGAAAATTTTAGTTTTACATCATCAAATGGTGTAGATATAATAAATGGCTTTATTGTAAGAAAACAATTTCCACCATATAAAGCGATAGTTCAAATATCACATGGTATGCAGGAATATGCTGATAGATATGAGAATTTTATAAACTTTTTGGCTAATAAAGGTTATGTAGTTGTTATAAATGACCATTTAGGACATAAAAACAGTGTTTCAAGTAAAAATAATCTTGGATTTATGGCTGATAAAGACGGATATAAACATGTATTAAATGACCTTGCGACAATTTCTGGCAGAGTGAGAAAAAATTTTCCAGAACTTAAATTATTTTTATTAGGTCACAGTATGGGTTCTTTTTATGCACGAGTTTTTGCAGCAAAATTTCCATATCTTTTGGACGGTATTATAATTTCCGGTACAGGTGGAAAAAACAAAATGTTATCAATCGGAAAAACTGTAATTAATATTGCAATAAAATTAAAAGGGACAAAATATCGCTCAAAGTTTATTACAAAACTTATTTTTGGAAACTTTCAAAGTAAAATTAAAAATCCAAAAACAGGTTCGGATTGGTTATCAAGAGATGAAGATGTAGTAGAAAAATATATAAACGATGAATATTGCAATTTTATCTTTACACTTAGTGGATATAGGGATTTAATAACAATTAACAGTATTGCCAACAGCAACCGGTGTTTTGAAAAAACAAAGAAAGATATACCATATTTTATGTTTGCAGGAGATATGGACCCAGTTGGAGAATGGGGAAATGGTGTTAAAGAAGTTTATGAAAAATATAAACAGTTTGGAGTTAAAGATATAAAATTGATTTTATATCCAGAGGGCAGACATGAAATGCTTAATGAGATAAATAGAGAACAAGTATATTCAGATGTTGCAAATTGGTTGGAAAGTAAAATACAATAAGAGGAAATTAAAAATGGCATCAAAACCAACAAAAACAATAGTAGAAAAGTTATTAGACCAAAAGAAAATTCCGCATAATAGTTATGAATATGGCAATGGAAGTGCAGAATTTATGGATGGACAATCCGTTGCAGATGCAATAGGAAAACCACATCAGCAAGTATTTAAAACATTAGTTTGTTGTGGACCAAAAGGAAACTGTGTTTTTGTTGTGCCGGTAGAAAAAGAATTAGACTTAAAAAAAGCTGCCACCGTTAGTGAGCAAAAATATGTTGAAATGATAAATGTAAAAGATATTTTAAAAACTACAGGATATATAAAAGGTGGTTGCAGTCCAATTGGTATGAAAAAACTATTTCCAACATATATAGATTTATCTGCAAATAATTATGAAACCATAATTTTTAGTGCAGGTAAAATCGGGAAACAGGTAGAAATGTCAGTTAATGACCTTTTACCTTTAATAAATGGAAAATTGGCAGATATTATAAAAGAAGGATAAATTGAAATGCTTATAACTTTGGAAAATGTTGGAAAAAGCTATGGTATAGAGGTAATTGTACAGGAAATTTCAGCAGTTGTTAATGAAAATGACAGAATAGGTATTATTGGAGAAAATGGTGCTGGTAAAACAACGCTTTTAAATATGCTTATGGGCATATTGGAAAATGATGAAGGCGACATTATAATTGCTGATAATGTTACAATTGGATATTTAAAACAATCAGACGGATTGAATCCAAACAATACTCTGTATAAAGAAATGGAAACTGTGTATAAGCAGGTTTTTGATGCAGTTAAAGAAATAGAGCTCATAGAGAAAATGCTTGTTATAAATCCAAATGATAACGAGCTTATCGAAAAACATCATAATTTGCAAAATATCGTTTATTCTAAAGATGGATATAATACTGATTTCCATATAAAAAAAATGTTAAATGGTATGGGTTTCAAAGAAGAAGAATATGGGAAAATGGTTGGAGTTTTATCCGGTGGAGAGCGTACAAGATTAAATCTTGCAAAACTTCTTTTGGAAAACCCAGATGTTCTTATTTTGGATGAACCTACAAACCATCTTGACTTTGATACGCTTACTTGGCTTGAAGATTATCTTTCGTCATATAAAGGGGCAGTTATAACCGTCAGCCACGATAGATTTTTCTTGGATAAACTTGTAAAACGAATATGGGAAGTAGAAGATACATATTTATATGAATATAAAGGTAATTATTCTGCTTTTTCAGTTTTAAAAGAAGAAAAATTAAAACTACAGCAAAAACAATATGAAGCTGATATGGAAAAAGTTGCAAAGCTGGAAGATTATGTAGCAAAAAATCTTGTGCGTGCAAGTACAAGTAATATGGCTAAAAGCAGACGCAAACAGCTTGAAAAAATGGAAGTTGCAGAAAAGCCAAAGTCTTTGAGAGTGCCACTTAAATTTAAATTTGAATTTGATGTTAAACCTTATGAAGAAGTTCTTATGGTGGAAAATCTGGAAGTCCATGCAGGAGGAAAAAAACTTGTAGAAAATTTAAACCTTGACGTAAGAAGGGGCGAACGCCTTATTATTGCAGGTGCAAATGGTACAGGGAAAACTACACTTTTAAACACAATCACAGGAAAAATAAGGCCTGTTAATGGTAAAATAAAATTAGGTACAGGGGTAAAACCGGCTATTTTTGACCAATATATTGTAAATAAATCAGGTTCAATAATAGATAATATTTGGGCTTTAAGACCAAAATGGACACAACTTGAAGTTAGAAATTATCTTGCAAGATTTGGCTTTAGAGGAGAAGATGTTTTTAAAGAGAGTTCTTCTCTTTCTGGTGGCGAAAAAGCAAGAATGCGCTTTTGTGAAATAAGCTTGGATAGAGCAAATTTGTTATTTCTTGATGAACCTACAAACCATTTGGACATATACATGAGAGAAGCTATCACAAATGCGCTTAAAGATTATGAAGGTGCAATTGTTGTTATTACTCATGATAGATTTTTAATGAAAAGCCTTGATTGCCCAATTGTAAGCTTGGAGAATAAGACAGGAGTTTTCTATAGAGATTTTGATGATTTTATGGCAAAACGTTCTACATCTCAAGTTCTTGTTAAAAAATCAAGTTCTTCTAAATCAGATAAAATAGAGAAAAATAATACTGTAGTAAATCAAAAAGAATTGCGCCGTCAGGCTGCACAAGACAGAGCCAGAGTAAAAGAATGCGAAAGAGAGATTGAAAGGTTACAACAACAGCTTGACCAGTATCAACTTGATATGCAAAATACAGAAATTGTTTCTGACCATCAGAAAATGACAGAATTATGGCAAAATATGGACAGAGATAAACAAAAAATGGATGAACTAATGGACGAATGGGCTATTCTTGCTGAAAAACTTGAAGGCTAAAATATATTTTAATTTGATGGTGTATTATGAAAAAAGAAAAATCTTGTGGTGCTATAATATTTTATATTGATGATGATAAAAAACAAATATTATTGATAAAACACATGAATGGTGGTCATTGGGCGTTTCCAAAAGGCCATGTAGAAGGTGAAGAGACCGAAATAGAAACTGCAATGCGTGAAATTAAAGAAGAAACGGGGATAAATGCAGTTATTGATAACCGTTTTAGAGAAGTTATCACATATTCGCCTAAAAAAGATGTTATAAAGGACGTAGTATATTTTTTTGCAACAACCAATGAATACAAAATAAATGTTCAACAAGAAGAAGTTTGTGAAAGCAAATGGGTTGACTTAAATGATGCTGCGAATTGTGTAACATATAAACACGATAAAGAACTTATAGCAAAAGCAATTGAATTTTATACTAATTACAAAAAGGAGAACTAAAATGATTATTACAACAACAAACAATATTGAAGGAAAACACATTAAAGAATACAAAGGTGTTGTATTTGGTGAGGTTATATCCGGTGTAGATTTTGTAAAAGATTTTGCAGCAGGACTTACCAACTTTTTTGGTGGACGCTCAAATAGTTACGAACAGGAACTTATTCAGGCTAGATATAATGCTGTTCAGGAACTTCAAAAACATGCAGAAGCAATGGGTGCCAATGCAGTTGTTGGTATTGACATTGATTATGAAGTTTTAGGACAAGGCGGTAATATGATGATGGTTACAGCATCAGGAACTGCTGTTGTTATAGAATAATTTACTTATAATTTGATATAATATAATTAAAATTTATGAATATGATATGGTAATAATATGGAAAAGCAAGAAAAAATAAATCAGCTAAAAAAATTTATTGATTTTTGGGACAAGTTGGACGAAAAAACAATAGATTATATATGTGATAATACTTATGAAACAGAATATGAAGCTGGTGAAATACTACACAATGGTGATTGTAACTGTTTAGGTATAGTATTTGTAAAAAGCGGTATTTTGCGTGTATATATTATGTCTGAAGAAGGTAAAGAAGTTACCCTTTATAGAGAAGAAGCAGGAGATATATGTGTGCTTGCTGCATCATGTGTCTTATCAGAAATAACATTTGATGTTCATATTGAAAGTATAACCAATACAGACGCTTTGATTTTGACAGCAGGTGCATCTGCAAATCTTATTGAAAACAACATTTATTTTGAGAATTTCCAAAATAAATTAAAAGCACAGCGTATGTCTGACATTATGTGGACAATGCAACAAATTCTATTTTATAGCTTTGATAAAAGACTTGCTATTTTCTTGTATGATGAGCTTGTAAAAAATGGTCCAATAATCACATATTCTCATTTGGAAATTGCAAAGTATCTTGGCAGTGCAAGAGAAGTTGTTTCACGTATGCTTAAATATTTTGAAAAAGAAGGTATAATCTCTGTTTCAAGAAAAGAAATAGAAATTCTTGATAAAAAGAAATTGTTTGAACACACAAAATAATGTGATTAAATTACATACAAAAAAATAAACTTTTGATATATTATAATCACAAAGTTGATTACAAACAAAAAGGAGAATTTCTTATGAGTATAAAAATTACAAATGAAAATTTTGAAAGTGTAGTATTAAATAGTAATAAACCAGTTTTAGTTGATTTCTGGGCAACATGGTGTGGACCTTGTAAAATGATTGCACCGGTTATTGAAGAACTTTCAACAGAATTGGAAGGTAGAGTTGTTGTTGGTAAAATTGATGTTGACGAAAATCAGGATCTTGCAGTAAAATATGGCGTTATGAATATACCAACACTTCTTGTTTTTGAAAATGGTAAAGAAGTAAAACGTCTTGTAGGTTTTAAACCAAAAGAAGAAATTAAATCAGCACTTGGTTTATAATTTTTATAAAAAATCCGATGATACGGTTTTGAAGTTACCTTAAAAGATATACAATATTTAAAATTAAAAACCTGAAAGGACTTGCTGTTTGTGACACAGACAGCAAGTCCTTTAATTTTTTGTTGATTAGTTTGTTATTATAGTAATTCTAATACTTATCAACAATGATTTAAAGTATTACAATAACGAAAATTATTCAAAATAAGAGTGGTTAAATTTTCAGTAGTATGGAAATTCTAAATTATATAATGTCAATGCAATTTTGTGAGAGTAATGTTCTGCCAAAGTGACTTATATTTTAAGATTTATTAGTATCGTTTGTTTGAGATTCCTTTTGACATAGAAAATACAACACATGTGAGATAATATAATACTGTCAAATATACGATGTTAGTTTAGTTATATGCGCTGTTTTTATAAAAATTAACAAATAATATGTAGTTATATAAATTTTATTGCATTTTTGTGAATAAAAATGTTATTATATTTAGTAATTCAAAGAGAGGAGATGAGCAATTTGAAAAATAATCTAAAAAAAGATGTATTTGTAATAGGTTTTGCTTTATTTGCAATGTTTTTTGGAGCAGGAAATCTGATTTTTCCACCTTTTCTAGGATGGAGCAGTGGTAAGAGTTGGATTATAGGATTTATATGCTTTATCCTTATTGATATTGGACTATCTCTTATGGGATTGTTGGTCGTAGCTTTTATCGGAAAAGGACCAATGGGAGTTTCAGAAAAACTTGGAAAGAAAATTTCTTTACTGATAATTTCTTTAACTGTTATATGTATTGGACCATTGATTGCAATTCCACGTACAAGTGCAACAACATACGAGTTTGTAATTAAACCATTTTTTCCAGAAGTAAGTTCCTG
The DNA here is from genome assembly GCA_020024185.1 of Oscillospiraceae bacterium. Lineage (GTDB taxonomy): Bacteria > Bacillota > Clostridia > Oscillospirales > Ruminococcaceae > RGIG3102. The sequence goes on from JAHHUD010000014.1 coordinate 16,762, forward strand.
GGTATTCTCAGCTATTTATTTTTTAATAGTTCTTGCGTTATGTATAAAACAGTTTAAAGTTGTTGATATAGTTGGTTCTATTTTAGCACCGATAATGTTTATAGCCTTAATATACCTTATTATAAAAGGTATTGTGTCACCATTGGGTGAAATATCCATAGAAGGAGATATAACAAATACTATTCAACAAGGTGTTTTAGTTGGATATCAAACTATGGATATGATGGCGGCAATTATATTTTCAGCAGGTGTTCTTGTAACAATAAATAACAAAGGATATTCAAGTAAAAAAGACCAGTTTAAAATAATTACCATTTCAGGTATTGTAGCAGCAATAGCACTTTCGATTATTTATGGTGGTCTTACATATATAGGTGCAACTATTTCATCAACTTATCCAAACGCAACAAAATCTGAGCTTCTTGTAATTATTACTCAGGAACTTGTTGGCAAAAATGGTATAGCGATGCTGGGCGTAATAGTGGGAATAGCTTGTATAACAACTGCTGTTGGATTAGTTTCTTCAGCATCAACATTTTTTAAAGATATAACTAAAAATAAAATAAAATACGAGCATTTTGTAATTATATTCACCATTATAAGTTACTTATTATCTAACATGGGTATTGATGCAATTATAAATATTGCCGCTCCAATTTTGGATTTAATTTACCCTGTTCTTCTTGTATTGATATTCCTTGGGTTATTTGATAGCAAAATTAAAAATATAAATGTCTATAATTATGCATGTTTATCTGCATTTATTGTATGTGTTATTGTTTTGATTGAAAAAATAATAGGAAATATAGCTATTACAAAGTATATTCCATTAAACGAATATGGATTTGCATGGATAATTCCGTCTGTAATATTTGGAATTATAGGAAACTTTATACATAAAAAAACAAATAAAAATTAAGAGTAAATATAATAGAATTACGAATAAAAGCAGATATATGGAAATATTCCGTATATCTGCTTTTACTTTAAATATAAATTTGCATCATAAAATATTATTTTAACTCTTTTATACATATTAACAATTAAAATATTGTAATTATACTGATTTTTTAGTATTATTATACTGATAAAATAAATTTTAATTATGTAGATATTAATAGATATTATTTAGTAATTAAGGAGGCAGAAAATGAGCTTTTATGTTACATTGGAAGAATTTGTTTCAAATCTTCATTTGGAAGTTATATATGTTCCGGCAGATATGAAAGAAATTAAAATCACAAGTAAAGAAGTAAATCGTCCGGGGCTTATGCTTTCTGGATATAAAGATTTTTTTGACCCAACAAGAATACAAGTTATAGGCAGAATGGAACATAGCTATTTAAATTCTCTGTCATTTGAAGAAAAAATACATAAAATGTCTGACTTATTTGCACAATCAATACCAGCGGTTATTATAACAAGTAATCTGCTTGTATCAAGTGAAGTTGTTGGACTTGCAAAGAAAAACGGAGTTCCACTTTTGAGAACAAATGAGCTAACATCAAGCTTTATGGCATCTGCAATATCATTTTTAAATGTAGAACTTGCACAGAGAATTACTCGTCATGGTGTACTTGTTGAAGTATATGGAGAAGGGGTTTTGATTGTTGGTGACAGTGGAGTTGGTAAAAGTGAAACAGCGCTAGAACTTGTAAAAAGAGGACATAGACTTATTGCTGATGATGCAGTTGAAATAAGAAAGGTTTCAGACCATACTCTTGTGGGACAAGCTCCGGAAAATATACGTCATTTTATAGAACTTAGAGGTGTGGGTATAATAAATATTGCAAGGGCTTATGGTTCTGGTGCAGTAAAACAAACACAAGGTATAGATATGGTTATTCAACTTGAAAATTGGGAAGCAGGCAGAACATACAGCACAACTGGTTTAGACGATGAATATATGGATATTTTAGGAATAAGTATAATAAAATCTGTTGTTCCGGTAAGACCAGGCAGAAATTTATCTATAATAATAGAAACAGCAGCAATTGCTAATCGTCAAAAGAAAATGGGTTATAATGCTGCAAGAGAGTTGTTAGAGAAATTGGGAATGGAAGAATAAAATGAAAATTATAGCAGATTTACACACACATACATTATTTTCAGACCATGCATATAATACTATCACTGAAATGATAACTCAGGCAAATAAAATAGGACTTAAAGCTATTGCAATAACAGACCATGGGCCAGCAATGCCGGATTCTGGACATGAATGGCACTTTTTTAACAGTCAAATTGCAAAAAAAGTTGATGATGTAATAGTTTTGTTTGGCGCTGAAGTTAATGTTATGGATGTATCAGGAAATCTTGATATACCAGAAAAACTTTTGGTTAATTTGGATTGGAATATAGCTTCGGTGCATAGAGATATAATACCACAACTTAGTTATGAACAAGCGACAGAATTATGGATGAATATAGCTAAAAATCCAAACATAGATATGATTGGACACTGTGAGCAGGTTCAACATTATTTTGACTATGAAAAAGTAATTCCTGTATTTGTAGAAAATAATAAGGTTGTAGAAATAAATGCCAACTCTGCAGTTGTAAGACCAGATGGGCAAAAAAATATGGTAGAGCTTATAGAGGTTTGCAAAAAATATAGATGTAAGATTGCTGTAAATTCAGATTCACATTCTATATATACACTAGGAAGAGTTAATGACACATTTACGCTAGTGGAAAAAATTGGATATCCAGAAGAACTTATTGTCAATGCAAAATATGAAAATCTTATAAATGAGTTAAAAATACACAAAAAGAAAATTCTTGATATGATAGAGGATTAAGATAATGGAAAAATTGTATATAGGGGTAGACCTTGGTGGAACAAGTATTAAAGTAGGTATTGTTACTGAAAAAGGTGAAATTTTGCATAAAAAATCTATGCCTACAAATCTTCCACAGCCAGAAGAAGTTACAGAAGAAAAAATATGTAAACTATGCCAAGAAATATGCAAAGAAAAGAATTTGGATATAAATAAAGATATATGTGCAATTGGTATAGGTTCACCAGGTAATGTAAACAATAAAACTGGTGTTATTGGTTTCAGTAATAATTTTGGATATAACAACTGGCATCTTAAAGAAAAAATTGAGGCTAAACTTGGACTTAGAGTTGAAGTTGAAAATGATGCTAATACTGCAATAATTGCAGAGGTTCTTGCCGGTTGTGCACAGGGGTGTCCTGATGCAGTTATTCTTACACTGGGAACAGGTGTTGGTTCTGGTGTTATTATTGATGGAAAAATATATGCCGGTTACAACAAAAGTGGTGCAGAAATGGGACATATGGTTATCTCTGTTGGAGGAAGACAATGTAATTGTGGAAGAAAAGGTTGTTTTGAAAAATATGCTTCTGCAACTGCTCTTGTATATGATACCAAAGTTGCAATGTTAGGAGATACAAAATCTTTGATGTGGAAAATATGTCCTAATATCAATGACGTAACATCAAAGACTGTTTTTGATGCTATGGAACTTGGAGATAAAACTGCAAAAAAAGTTTTCGATAATTACATAGAATATCTCGCTTGTGGTATTACTAATGTTGTAAATATATTTCAACCAGAAGTTTTATGTATTGGCGGTGGTATTTCTAATCAAAAAGAAGTTTTATTAAAGCCTTTACAAGAATATCTTGATAGAGAAGACTATGCTCGTGGTCTTACAAAACGAGTTAAAATCAAAATTGCAACATTCAGAAATGATGCCGGGATAATTGGCGCGGCATTAGTTGGGGTAAATAATGCTCGATAATTTTTTTACAGAAAATGAAATTTCTTATTTAGAAAATGAGAGTTTAAAAAAACATAATACATTCAAAGTGGGGGGAGAAGCAAGATATATAGCTTTTCCAAATGATGAAAAACAGGTTATAACATTACTTAAACATTTGGAAAAAGAAAAGATAAAATATTATTTTTTAGGCAGAGGCTCGAATGTTATATTTAGAGACGAAGGCTTTGATGGGGTAATAATAAAATCTTCAAATCTTAAAGTGATAAACTTTATTGACAGTAACACTGTATATGTTCAATCGGGTGTTTCTTTAAATAATATATGTAAAGTTATGCAAGACAACTCTCTTGCCGGAATAGAATTTTGCTATGGTATACCGGGTAATATTGGGGGAGCGGTATATATGAATGCTGGTGCTTATGGTGGAGAAATTTGTCAAGCAGTTGAAAGTGTAAAATATATTGATGAAAATTTTGAAGTAAAAACTATCACTAACAAAGATTGTGAGTTTTCATATAGAAATTCTATATTTCAAAATAAAAAATGGTTTATACTGGGGTGTACATTAAAGCTTCACACTGAAAATAAAGATATCATTCAACAATTTATGGATGACATAATGCAGAAAAGACTTGATAAGCAGCCACTTGATATGCCAAGTGCAGGAAGTAGCTTTAAAAGACCAGTGGGATATTTTGCAGCGGCATTGATAGAAGAAAGTGGTCTTAAAGGCTATAGTATTGGTGGTGCACAGATTAGTAAAAAACATGCAGGATTTATTGTAAATACAGGCAATGCTACTTGTAAAGATATAGAAGACTTGGCTAATTTTACAGAAAAAACAGTCTTTGAGAAAACTGGAATTGCAATTAAAAAAGAAATGATAATTGTTTAATTTATACAGGAATATAAAAGGTATAAAAAATGAAAAATAGATTATTTATAATAACAGGTTTATCTGGAGCAGGAAAAAGTTTGGCATTAAAAGCTTTGGAAGATATAGGCTTTTTCTGTATAGATAATATGCCTGCCTCTCTTATAATTAAATTATTAGATATTAAAGATGATTTTCTTGAAGACGAGCAGAAAATTGCCTGTGTTGTTGACATAAGAAATGCAGAAAATAATATAGAATTATTTGAGCTTATTGTAAGACTGAGAAAAGAAAATATTGCAAAAGTTATTTTTCTTGATGCCAATGAAAAAATTATTCTTGATAGGTATAAAGAAACAAGAAGAAAACATCCAGTGATGCTTAGAAAAAATTTGTCACTTGAAGAAGCTGTGAAATATGAAAAAAAAGCACTTAGTCCATTATATGCAGAATCAGATTTTATTTTGGACACATCATTATTATCCACATCACAGCTCAAAGACAGAATTTTATCTTTTGTAGTAAAAGATGTAAAAGAAACAATAACAATAGAAGTTATATCTTTTGGTTTTAAATATGGAGTTCCCTCAGATGTAGATATAACATTTGATGTAAGATGTCTTTTAAATCCATTTTATGTGAGTGGTTTAAAAGAGAAAAATGGTAATGATGAATCAGTTATTGACTTTGTTTTTTCACAACCGGAAGCTAAAATACTATTGGAAAAGTATACAGATTTATTAGACTATTCATTACCATTATATATAAGAGAAGGAAAAAGTCATCTCACAATTGGATTTGGGTGTACTGGCGGCAAACATCGTTCTGTTGCATTCTGTAATGCTGTATATAATCATTTAAAAGAAAATGGATATGCAATTTCTGTGCATCACAGAGATATTAATAGGAGATAATAATTTGACAGAGTTAAGTTTCTCAAAACAGGCAAAGCTTGAGGCGCTTGAAAATTTAAAGTATCCAAAAGACAATTGCTGTAAACATAATTTTATCAAAGGTTTTTTTTATGATATTATAAAATCTGATGATTTTACAGATATAAAAATACAGCCAGATATAGTTAAATCAACTAAGCTGGTAAAAAAAATACTTTCTGACATGGACATTGATAGTTATGTTGTTACAAAGGAAAAGGTTACAAGTAAACAAGTTGCAACAATGTATATAACAGAAGATGAAAGTATAGAAAAGATTGAGCAAATAAATAAATCCAAGTTTATATGCGATAAATGTATGATGTATTTTGCAACAGGATTATTTATAAAAAATGGATTTGTAAGTGACCCAAATAAAGAATATCAACTTGAATTTGTATTATCGGACGAAAATAAAGCTGCAAAATTATTAGCTTTGTTTTATAGACAAGGATTTATTTTTAAAATAACACAAAGAAGAAAAGATTTTGTTGTTTATACAAGAAACAGTGAAGTTATAGAGGACTTTCTTGCTACAATAGGTGCTCAGACAACATGTTTGGAAATTATGTCATGTAAGGTAGTAAAAGACATAAGAAATAAGGTAAATAGAATAACCAATTGTGAAACAGCTAATATTGCAAAATCTATCAAGGCAAGTAAAGACCATATTGATGCTATAAATAGTCTTATAGATACCGGCAAATTTGAACTTTTAAGCGAAGATTTGAAATATATAGCAAATTTAAAATTAGAAAATCCAGAGCTTTCTTTATCGGAATTGGCTGAAATAACACAGCCACCAATAACAAAATCTTCTTTAAATAGAAGATTAAAAAAGCTTATGGATATGGCAAAAACAGAGGAAAAAAATGGACAATAATTTTGTACACTTACATTTGCATACTGAATATAGCTTATTAGACGGAGCTTGCCGTATTGATAAGCTTATTGAGCATATAAAAAACAGTGGACAGACAGCAGTTGCAATAACAGACCATGGGGTAATGTATGGCTGTGTTGACTTTTACAAAAAAGCTAAAAAAGAAGGAATAAAGCCGATTATAGGTTGTGAAGTATATGTTTCATCAAGAGGTATGACAGATAAAGTTCACAAAGTGGATACATATTTCCACCTTATTCTTTTATGTAAAAACAAAGTTGGATATGAAAATCTTATAAAACTTGTCTCTCATGGATTTATTGATGGATTTTACAATAAACCAAGAATAGACCATGAAATATTGAAAAAGCATAGCGAAGGATTAATTTGTTTGTCCGCTTGTTTAGCAGGGGAAATTCCAAGAGCATTGCTTGCAGGAGATGTAGAAAAAGCAAGAGAAACAGCACTTTTTTACAAAGGTATTTTTGGAGAAGATTTTTATATTGAAATACAGGACCATGGTATAGAAGAACAGGAAAAAGTCTTGCCAAAGCTTATATCTCTTGCGAGAGAATTGGATATTCCACTTGTTGCAACAAATGACTGTCACTATATAAATAAAGAAGACGCAAAAATGCAGTATGCACTTATTTGTGTTCAAACAAATAAAACTTTGGCAGACCCAGATACATTAGAGTTTGAAACAGAAGAATTTTATGTTAAAAGCACAGAAGAAATGTATAATATTTTTGGGTATGTTCAGGACGCTTGTGAAAATACTGTAAAAATTGCAGAAAAATGTAATTTTGATTATGAATTTGGAGTTACAAAACTTCCAAAATATGTTGCTCCAGATGGAAGCGATAACTATGATTTTTTTGTTCGTTTATGTAACGAAGGATTGGAAAGAAACTATGATACTATAACTCAGGAAATGAGAGATAGACTTGATTATGAAATTTCCGTTATATCAAAAATGGGATTTGTAAACTATTATCTTATAGTTTATGATTTTATCAATTACGCAAAAACACATGATATTCCGGTTGGACCAGGCAGAGGCTCAGGTGCTGCAAGCTTATGTGCTTATTGTATGGGAATAACAAGTATAGACCCTCTTAAATACAGCTTGTTGTTTGAAAGATTTTTAAATCCAGAAAGAGTTAGCATGCCTGACTTTGATGTTGACTTTTGTTATGAAAAACGCCAAAAAGTTATAGATTATGTTGTAGAAAAATATGGTGATGACCATGTTGCACAGATTATTACTTTTGGTACAATGCAGGCTAGAGGTGCAATAAGAGATATTGCAAGAGTGCTTACTATTCCATATTCAGTTGCAGATAAAGTTGCAAAACTTATCCCTACTGAACCAAAAATGACAATAGAAAAAGCTTTAAAAATATCTAAAGAATTGGAACAACTTTATAATTCTGATTCACAGATAAAAGATTTGATAGACCTTGCGATTAAAGTTGAAGGTATGCCACGTCACGCATCAACTCATGCAGCGGGTGTTGTTATTACAGACCAAGCTTGTGAAGACTATGTGCCATTACAAAGTAATGATGGACAAATTGTAACACAGTTTCCAATGACAACCATTGAAGAACTTGGTTTGCTTAAAATGGACTTTTTGGGGCTTAGAACACTTACGGTTATTGACCAGTGTGCCAAAATGGTTAGAAAAATCAATCCGGAATTTGATATGGATAAAATTTCTCATAACGACGAAAAAGTATTTGAAATGCTTTCTCAAGGAGATACAACTGGGGTATTTCAGTTTGAGTCAGAAGGTATGAGAAGTGTTCTTATGCGTCTAAAACCGGTTGATATAGAAGACCTTATAGCTGTTATATCTCTATATCGTCCGGGTCCTATGGATTCTATACCAACATTTATAGCAAATAGGCATAATCCGGAAGGAATAACATACAAACATCCAAGTCTTGAAAAAATACTCAATGTTACAAACGGCTGTATAGTTTATCAAGAACAGGTTATGCAGATTTGCCGTGAACTTGCTGGATTTAGTTATGGACAAGCCGACTTAGTTCGCAGAGCTATGGGTAAGAAAAAAGCTGATGTAATGGAGAAAGAGCGTTCTCATTTTCTTGAAGGCTGTAAGAAAAACGGTGTTCCGGAAAATATTGCAACAGATATATTTAATGAAATGTCGGGTTTTGCATCCTATGCGTTTAACAAAGCCCACGCAGCAGCTTATGCTTTTGTTGCATATCAAACAGCTTATTTAAAAGCACATTATCCAAAACAATTTATGGCAGCAATGATAACAAGTATATTTGATAACAGTGCAAAAATACTTGAGTATACACAGGAATGTCAAAGACTAAATATTGACATATTACCTCCGGATATAAATAAAAGTTTTTCAGACTTTACTGTTGAAGGAGATAATATTAGATATGGTCTTGCAGCTATAAAGAATGTGGGTAAAAGCTTTGTGGAAATTCTTTGCAAAGAAAGAGAAGAAAACGGTGATTATACCGGATTTTATGATTTCTGCAAAAGAATGGCTAACAAGGATTTTAATAAACGAGCAATAGAAAGTCTTATAAAAGTTGGCGCTTTTGACCAATTTCCACCAAATAGGCGTCAATTATACATTAACTTTGAATTTGTACAGAAAAGTATAATTCAAGATGTTAAAAGTAATATTGAAGGTCAGCTTGATTTGTTTGGAATGTCAAATGATGTTAGAGATTCAAATTTGCAAATAAATAATGACTATTCATTTCCAGTATGTTTGGAATTTGAATATTCTGAAATATTAAACTTTGAAAAAACACTTGCCGGTATATATTTATCGGGACATCCGATGGATAATTACAGAGAATATTCTAAAAATATATCCACCTGCAACATTTCTCAATTGACAGGTGAGGGTAATGCAGTGTACGATAATAGTGTACAAACAATAGTGGCAACAATAACAAAATGCAGAAATCATACTACAAAGAAAAACGACATAATGTGTTTTGCAACGGTGGAAGATTTGAGTGGTACAATAGATGTAATTTTATTTCCTAAGATACTCGATACCACAAATGCAAATATGCTGGAAAACGATGTTATAATTGTTAAAGGGCGAGTTTCTTTGAAAGAAGACCAAGCTACAATTGTTGCTGAGAATGTATGGGATATTAATTCTGACGATGCAAAAAATATGCTTATACAGAAAAAAAACAAAGGCAGTGGATTGTACATTAGATTTAAAAATAAAAATGTTAATATTCTTGGAAATGTGAAAAATGTTTTACAAGAATATTCAGGGCAAATGCCAGTATACTTTTACTTTGAAGAAGAAAAACAAAGGATGTTGGCACCAGAAAAGCTATGGGTTTATGATAATAATGATATGTTCAACAAGCTAGAACTTATAGCAGGTAAAGGTAATGTAGCATATAAAAAATAGAAGGGGAATAATTATGAGTGATATTAAAACAATTGGTGTTCTCACAAGTGGCGGCGATGCACCAGGTATGAATGCCGCAGTTAGAGCAGTTGTACGTGCAGCAATCTACTATGGTATGAATGTAAAAGGAATTATGCATGGATACAATGGTCTTATTCAAGACAATGTTATTGATATGGACCTAAGAAGTGTTTCAAATATTATTCAAAGAGGCGGCACAATGCTCTTTACAGCAAGATGTAAAGAGTTTACAACTGAAGAAGGACAGCAGAAAGCATATGAAACATGTATGAAACATGGTATTGATGCATTGGTTGTTATTGGTGGTGATGGCTCTTTTAGAGGCTGTCAAGCAATGGCAAGAAAAGGCATCAAATGTATTGGTATTCCAGGTACAATTGATAATGATATTTCTTGCAGTGACTATACAATCGGTTTTGATACTGCCCTTAATACATCACTTCAAATGATAGATAGACTTAGAGATACAGCACGTAGCCATGAAAGATGTAGTGTTGTTGAAGTTATGGGTAGACATGCAGGTTACATAGCTGTTAGCACTGCTATCGCAAATGGTGCTATGGCTGTTATTATTCCTGAAAGAGAATTTGACATTCAAAAAGATGTTATTGAAAAAATCATAGAAAGCCAAAAAATTGGTAAAAAGAATTTTCTTGTTGTTGTTGCTGAAGGTGTTGGCGATGCAGCAGGTATGGCTAAAATTATTCAATATGCAACAGGCATTGAAACAAGAGCAACAATTCTCGGTCATGTACAGAGAGGTGGTTCTCCAAGTGCTCGTGACAGACTTCTTGCATCTCTTATGGGCTGTAAAGCTGTTGAACTTCTTAAAGATGGGGAATACAACCGTGTAGTTGCGCTTAAAGAATACCAAATTGTTAGCTATGAAATTGAAGAAGCATTGGCAATGAAAAAATCAATTGACCCTTATTTCTTGCATGTTGCTGATATTGTATCTATATAAAACTTATACAAATAAAACAAAAGAGAGTGTTGACTGTTATAGTTACACTCTCTTTTTTATTTACATTTTTAAGATAAGTTGGGATATATTGTATTGTAAATATTACGCTTTTATATTATAAAACAACATATTTGTTATTTATACAGTAACCAATAGGTTGTTTAATTTATACTAACAACAGCAACAGAAAGGACCACAGAATATCTTTGTAAGACAAAGACCAAAACATAATCGTTGCATGCCGAATAGTGCGTTCATATTATATCCTTGTGCATTTCTTTCATAACTTTGGGCAGATAGATTATAGTATTGCAGTACATTTCTATAAATTATGTTATCTGGTTCCATTTCCATAGCTCTTCTTATATTATCTACTGCTTGAACAGTATTATTTACACCATTATTAGCAAGAGAATTAAGATAAAACCACCGAGCATTTCTTTTTACGCCTTCGATATATGACAAAATTCTTAAAGCGTCTAAAAAATTTCCAGCATTGATAGATGCTATTGCACGTTTAATTTCATAACTGTCATTAGGCATTTCATTTGGGTGCATATAATGCGAATTACGATTATTTCCAAAATCAAAGAAATCATCAAAATTTACTTCATAATATTGCCAAGTGCCATTTCCACCATACTGATAGGTTCTATAATTACCGTATTGCTGGTTGCTGTTTGTGCGGTATTCATAAGGATTATAATTATAACTTTGTGTTGTTTGGGTGGAATATTTGTCAGGATTTATTAACATATCATAAGCAACATTTATTTCATTCATTTTTTCGCTGGCATGTGGGTCATCAGGATGAAGGTCAGGATGATACTCTTTTGCTTTTTTACGATAAGCCCTTTTTATTTCATCTTGTGTAGCATTTTCAGAAACACCAAGAATTTTATGTGGCTCATTTATCATTATGTGTCTCCTTTTTTTCGGTTAATTTACTGTTGTATTTTGTCCAAATACCAGAGTAAAGAATATTTTTTAAAATTTCTTCATCTTGTACTAAAGGTAATTTTTCAAAAGCATTTGACGTTTGCCCCAGAATTGATTTTAAAGTTGTACGCAAATCGTCTTCACTCATTTTAAATTTTTTTAACGGATTATAATTTCCTTTTTTAATATCGTCATCATAATCGATAACTGCATCTAAAATATAGATATACTTTCCAAGTCCATATCCTACCTGATATAAATAATTTGACCATATATCATTTTCTAAAACAAATAATCCAGCCATAAGACGACCAAAACTATTCGCAGCCAAATCCAAAGATAATACAGTATCTTCTTTTTCTATTTTTGATAAAGCAGTTAATTCATTTTCAATAACAGAACATTGTTTTGGCCATTGCTTTTTGACATTTTCATAAGCTTTTTCAATTAAGTTAGCATAACTTTTGGCTTTTAAACTGTGGTCATCATTCCAGTCATCTATGCATTTAAAATATACAAGAGCAACTGTCATATCAGCAGAGTAATCAATATATTTGTTTGATACATGATTATGCTTTTTTACTGGGTGTACAATACATCTACTTTCTTTTTCTGTTTCATTTGGCTCATATAGAGAAGATAAAAGTATTGCCAAAAATGCCATATCATAGGTTAAGCCAAAACGGCTTGCTAGCCCATGACGATTTCCTAAAGCATGACATAAACCACAATATATACTGCGATATCTTGATTGTTGTTCTTTGGATAAATCATTGATATTTGCTTGTACAAATCCAAACATAAACTATCCTCTTTAAGTTTTCTTTATAAATGATGTATTACATTTTGGGCAAGTAATTTCTATTTTACCTCTGCCTTTTGGAACTCTTACAACTGTTTGGCAAGTTGGGCATGAAAAAAAACTGTGAGTTTTTCTTTCTCTCCATTTTCTGCGTTGCAAAGAAAATTTGCTGACAAATTTATTTTTATAGAAGAGATATAAATCTAGCTCTTTTCTTCGTTTAGAAAAATCTTTTGAGTAACATCTAAAAATATTATATATAGCAAGAAGCATTGCTATAATGTATGCAATATATAAGCCGGTTAAAGATGATAGAAAAAACAGTATAATAGAAAAAAATAAAAGAAACTTTGAAAATTCATCAGCACCATATCTTCCATACATCATTTTATAAATTGTATTTCTAAATTTTTGCATAAAATTGTTCATTAGACAAACCTCTTAAATTATTTTATTCACTTATATTCTTATTCGATGAATATAATAATATAAATATTTAGAGAATATTATGTGAAAAGTGGTGCTGTAATTGTGAAAAAAAGACGAAATACACGAAAAAGAACCAATTTAATTATCCCGTTTTTATTATTTTTAATTATAGCAGTTTTTTTTATATATGCAGATTTTTGTTTGCGTCCAACAGTTGTAACTATGGCAAAATATAAATTGCAGGGACTTGTTGAAAAAGCTGTAAATAGTGCAATAATAACTGTAATGGACCAGACACAATATAAATATGATGATTTGGTTGAAATAAGAAAAAATTCTGAGAATGAAATTGTATCTGTGAGCTATAATAGTTTGCATATAAATAAGTTGCGTTCAGAATTAGTGTATGCAGTTATGGATTATACTCAGAGAATTCCCGATACGTATATTTATATACCAATTGGGAATATGGCAGGTATTGATATTTTAAATAATAAAGGTCCAAAACTAAAATTTAAAATACAGCCATCTTCATATACGGAAGCAGAAATAGAAAGTGTTTTTAGACATACAGGTATAAATCAAATAAATCATCAAATATTTATAAATATAAAAGTAACTGCAAACGCACTAATACCAAACTATTCTACAAGTATACACTCTGAGAATAAAATATGTGTTGCAGAAACAGTTATAATTGGTAAAGTTCCTGACGAATTAGGCAGCGATTTGCTAGATTATAACTAATAAAATATTGTAAAAAACTAATATTTTTGATATAATACAATTTCGAGGTGAAAGCAGTGGATTTAAAAATAGCACAAGAAAAATTAAATAATTTAAAACAACAAGTAGCATACCATAGTGATTTATATTATAATCAAAATCGCACAGAAATAAGTGACTATGAGTATGATATGCTTATGCAGAAAATAAAGGAAATAGAGGCACAGTATCCACAGCTTATAACTGAGGATTCTCCAACACAAACTGTTCAGGGCATTGCAAACTCTACCTTTGAAAAGGTAAGACATGATGTTAAAATGGAAAGTTTATTGGACGCATTTTCTTATGATGAAGTTAAGGAATTTGATGAAAGAGTAAGAGAAATATCAAAAGATGCGAAGTATGTTGTTGAAGCTAAAATAGATGGATTGTCTATGAGTTTGGAATATGTTGACGGTATTTTCACTCGTGGTTCAACTCGTGGCGATGGTATTGTTGGTGAAGATGTAACACAAAATCTTGCAACAATTAAATCTATACCAAAGAAAATAAAAAATGCTCCAAAATTTTTGGAAGTTCGTGGCGAAGTTTATATGCCAAAAGAAGTTTTTTTAAATCTTATTAAACAGCAAGAAGAAGAAGGAAAAAAACTTTTTAAAAATCCAAGAAATGCAGCAGCAGGCTCTGTAAGACAAAAAGACAGCAAAATCACAGCAGAGAGAAATTTGGATATATTTATTTTTAATATTCAGCAAATAAGTGATGAATATACTATATCAAGTCATAAAGACTCACTAGACTTGCTTAAAAAATTTGGTTTTAATGTTTCACCAAGGTACAATATTTTTGATAATATAGACGATGTAATAAAAGAAATAGAAAATATTGGAAATTTAAGAGGACAATTTAGTTTTGAAATTGACGGCGCAGTTGTAAAGGTTGATGACTTTACAGTTAGAAATGAAATGGGAAGCACAAACAAATATCCAAGATGGGCAGTTGCTTTTAAATATCCACCGGAAGAAAAATCAACAATTTTAAGAGAAATTCAAGTTTCTGTTGGAAGAACCGGTGTTCTAACTCCAACTGCTATATTTGATACAGTTCAGCTTGCCGGAACAAGTGTTCAAAGAGCTGTTTTGCATAATCAGGACTTTATAGATGAAAAACAGATTAATATTGGCGATGAAATTCTTGTTAGAAAAGCAGGCGATATTATCCCAGAAGTTGTAAAAGTTGTTAAAAAGAACAGTGATGGTGTTTTTAAAATACCACTTAACTGTCCATCATGTGGAAGTGAAATTGTAAAAACAGATGAGTCTGCACTTAGATGTATCAATCCAGAATGTCCTCAGCAACTTACAAGAAATATTATTCACTTTGCTTCTCGTGGAGCAATGAATATTGATGGACTTGGAGAAAGTATTGTTTATCAGCTTGCAGAAAAACAACTTATACAAGATGTTGGCGATTTATATTATTTGACCTATGAACAGGCTTTAACTTTAGATGGCTTTAAAGATAAGTCTGCAAAAAATCTTATAAATGCCATAGAGCAATCAAAAAAAGCAAATTTTGATAAATTGATTTTTGCTTTTGGAATAAGAAACGTTGGAGAAAAAGCAGCGACATTGCTTGCAGAAAAATTTAAAACACTTGATAACTTGATAAATGCAGATATAGAAAGTATAATTGAAATAGACGGTTTTGGTTTGACAGGTGCACAGAGCGTTGTTGAATACTTTAAAAAGGACACAGTTAAAATAGTTATAGAAAAACTTGTTAAAGCCGGTGTTAATACAGAGTATATTT
>JAHHUD010000015.1 GCA_020024185.1 Oscillospiraceae bacterium
CTATATACATTTATATAGTAAAGTATTTTCTAAAAATATTTTGCAAAAAAATATTTTAATTTTTATTTTATTTATTAAATATTTTTTTAATAATCAGTTTATAGTTTTATAAAATTCTAGCATTTGTTTTTCACATAATAAATAAAAAAGGATTTGTCAATATCAAAAAACATCAACAAATCCTTTTTAGACCATATAATAATTTATTATAGATATTTAATAAATATAAATATATTTAAAATGTTAAATAGTTAATTTAGTTTATTAAATCAAATTGTATAGTAGTTTATACGTATTTTCAAGCCCTTTTACGTGGCTTCTTTCATAACCATGTGATGCATATACTCCCGGACCAATAAGTCCATGACGAACATTACATCCAGCTTTCAAACTCGCTTCAACATCAGAACCATACATTGGATAAACATCCACTGCATAATCAAGCTTATTATTTTTAGCAATTTCTATCATTTGTGTTGTAAGGTCATAATTGTATGGTCCACCAGAGTCTTTTGCACAAATAGAAACCATTGTTTCATCACATTCAAGCCCGGTACCAACACAGCCCATGTCAACACTAATCATGTCAACCACATCATCTGGAATACCTGTTGCACCACCATGTCCAACTTCTTCATAAACAGTAAAGTTTATGTATACTTTTCTTGAAAGTTTTAACTCTCCACAGCTAACTGCTTTTGCAATTGCAAGTAAAACAGCAGCTGAGGCTTTGTCATCAAGAAAACGACTTTTTATATATCCTTTTTCTGTTATGGTAAATCTTGGATTAACGGCAATAAAGTCACCATTTGAAATGCCCAATTCTTTTGTATCTTGTGCAGATTTAACTTTTTCATCCAAAAGGACTTCCAAATTCCCATCAAATGTTCTTTCAGCATTAACAGATTTATTAACATGGCTTGACGCATTTTCTATTTGAAATGTACCTTCAAATTTTCCGTTAAATCTTGTGATAACTGTAACTGTTTCAGTTTCAACATTATTTGGGTTAAGTCCGCCCAAAGGAGAAACCATCAAAGAACCATTAGATTTAATTGTTCTTACCATAGCACCAAGCGTATCAACGTGGCTTGCGAGCATTATTGGATTTTCTTCTCCACCTAGACAACAAATTACTCCACCTTTATTAAGAGTGTATGGTTCAAAACCAAGTTCTTTAAGGGTATCTATCAAATAATTTTGCACTTCTGATGTATACCCTGTTGGACTTGGGATTTCCATAAGATTTTTAAGCTGATTTAGCATATAATCCTTAATTTCTGTGTTCATAAAAATATCCTCTTTCCTTATAATAAAACAGGAACTATCCAAAAGGGACAATTCCTGTAAAATTGATTAATGTTTATTTTGCCACTTGTTCAACTTTCATAGCACTTTCTCTTATTGCAACAAGAGCATAGTTTTTACCTTGTTTTTGGAAAACATAATCTACATATTTTGAAATTGAGCCATCAGATACATCGCTCCATGATATTGCTGGTGATATATACCCAACAGTTACCACTTTATCTTTACCTTTTCTTTTAATTTTTTCAACTTTTGGTGTAAATCCTGTTGGAAAACTTGTCTGTGGTATTGCATATGCTTTTTTCTCTTCATTATATTCAAATTCAACTTCTTGGTCAGTAAATGATCTGTGTTCCAATGTAAATTGTGTACCAAATACTTTTGTAAAATATTTATCAACTTCTACTGATGGAAGATATGTTTGACCAAAATCATTTTTTTCAAACTGTTCCATATTTTCATTTATTACAGCAGCCCAAACACTGCTTGCCAAAAGTAAGTCTTGGTCTGCTTGTTCGGGACTTTCAAAAGGCAATGGGTCATTAACAACTAGTGTTGCAAGAAGTGCTTCAAATTTTTGTTTTTCTTTTGTATTATCAAAAAGTTTTGATGCTACATTAACACCAGTCATAATAACAGAAATAACTCCAATAGCCATAAGGCAAACCATAACTGCGCCAATTATAATACGACGTCTATGTTTCTTTTTAACATTATTGTTTATAATGATAGCCTCAATTTCTTCAATATCTTCGATATCACTTATACTTTGAGGTTGACTTATACTGTCTTTATCATTCTCATTTGTATCATTGCTAATTTCTGTATCATCCGGTAAAAATTGTTCTGTATCTATAATGTTAGATTCTATATCTATTTTCTTTTTAGCCATAAAAAAATCCTTTTACTATAATTTACATAAAATTCAATACTTTTAATTAATATCGTGTTTTAATAGTATATCACAAAAAATGTAATAAATCAAAAATTTTTTTTGAACAAATAATAAACAAAAAGGTGGGGATTTCCCACCTTTTGTGATTTAAAATAAATTAAATTTAATTTTGTTGTGCTTTTTTTGCAGCCATATCTGCCAAAGCATCTTTTCTTGAAAGGTTTATTCTGTTTTGGTCATCAATTTCTGTTACTTTAACAATAATTTCGTCACCAACATTAACAACATCTTCTACCTTTTCAACTCTTTTTTCATCAAGTTTTGAAATATGAACAAGGCCTTCTTTACCTGGAGCAATTTCAACAAATGCACCAAAGTTCATAAGTCTTGTAACAACACCTTTATAGATTGCACCAACTTCTGGGTCAAACACAATTGTGTTGATAACACCTAGAGCTTGATTTATTTTTTCTGCGTCTATACCACTTATATACACACTGCCATCTTCTTCAATGTCAATTGTAACTTCACATTCAGCACAGATTTTTTGAATAACTTTACCACCCTTACCGATAACATCTTTTATCTTTTCAGGGTCAATTTTGATACTCTTCATTTTTGGAGCATATTGTGAAAGTTCTTCTCTTGGTGCAGGTATAACTGGAAGCATAATATCATCAAGAATATGAATTCTTGCTTTACGACATTTTTCAAACGCTTCCTCAATAATTTCATATGTGAGACCATCAACTTTAATATCAACCTGTATAGCAGTTATACCATTGTGTGTACCACCAACTTTAAAGTCCATATCTCCAAAGAAGTCCTCAAGTCCTTGAATATCAAGCATTGTCATCCATCTTTCGCCTTCTGTGATAAGACCAACAGAAATACCTGCAACTGGATTTTTAATTGGAACACCTGCATCCATCAATGCAAGTGTTGAACCACAAATTGATGCCTGGCTTGTTGAGCCATTTGAAGAAAGAATTTCAGAAACAAGTCTGATTGTGTATGGGAATTCTTCTTGACTTGGCAACACAGGAACAAGAGCTCTTTCTGCCAAAGCACCATGACCAATTTCACGTCTACCTGGAGAACGCAGAGGTCTTGCTTCACCAACGGAGTATGGTGGGAAGTTATACTGGTGCATATATTTTTTTTCATATATATCCTGCAAACCATCAATAAGTTGTGCATCTTTAGAAGAACCAAGAGTTGCAACAGTTAAAACCTGTGTTTGCCCACGTGTAAACATACCACTACCATGAACTCTTGGCAAAAGACCTACTTCTGCTGAAAGTGGACGAATTTCGTTAATACCACGTCCATCAACACGTTTTCCTTCATCTAAAAGCCAACGACGAACAATAAATTTCTGCAATTTATACATACATTCATCAATCATTCCAGCTTGTTCTGGATATAATTCGTCAAATTTTTCATGTACTTCTGTATAAATTGGATTAAGCCTTGCTTCACGAACATTTTTATCATCTGTGTCGAGAGCTTGTTTAACTTTATCAATAGCAAATTCTTTTATTGCTTCAAACATATCATGGTCAACTTCAATATGTTGGAATTCATATTTTGGTTTACCAATTTCAGCTACAATTTCTTCAACAAAAGAAATGAATTTTTTGATTTCTTCATGACCTGTTTTGATAGCATTAAGCATTATATCTTCTGGAACTTCTGATGCACCAGCTTCAATCATAACAACTTTTTCTTTGCTGCAAACAAGAGTGAGGTCAAGTTTGTTATTTTTTCTTTGTTCTTCGCTAGGCATAAGAACAATTTCACCATCAACAAGACCAACAGATATGCCACCGATTGGTCCATTAAATGGAACATCAGAAATACTTGTTGCAATAATTGCACCAAGCATACCTGTGATTTCTGGGTCACAGTCTGGTTCAACACTCATAACAGTCATAACGATAGAAACATCGTTACGCATATCTTTTGGGAAAAGTGGACGCATTGGTCTGTCAACAACACGTGAAGAAAGAATTGCACTTTCACCTGGACGACCTTCTCTTCTCAAGAAAGAGCCTGGTATACGGCCAACAGCATAGATTTTTTCTTCAAAATCTACTGATAATGGGAAAAAGTCTATACCTTCTCTTGGTTTTGCGCTCATTGTCACATTTGCAAGAACAGCAGTATCGCCATATCTCACAAGGCATGAACCATTGGAAAGAGCACACATTTTACCTGTTTCAACAACAAGTTTTCTACCTGCAAAGGTAGTTTCAAATACTCTAAAACTCATTTTGTTCCTCCTGTCATAGCAGATCAGGAAAAATTATTTTTTTAGCAATGAGTTCAGCTCTTAAAATGTTAAAAGCTCAATTTACTGCTAAATTATAATAACTATTTCCTGTCTGCATCATGTTTTGTTTAATAAGACTTAAAGGCAGATGTTGCCATCTGCCTTAATCTTGTAAAATTATTTACGGAGACCTAATTTAGCAACGATTGCACGGTATCTTTCGATATCTGTTTTCTGCAAGTATGCCAAAAGGTTTCTACGACGACCAACCATTTTAAAGAGGCCACGACGTGAGTGGTGGTCTTGTTTGTTGGATTTAAGGTGCTCTGTCAAGTGATTGATTCTTGCTGTAAGAAGAGCAATCTGTACTTCTGGAGAACCTGTATCGCCTTCATGTGTTTGGTTTGCCAAAATAATTTCTTGTTTGTTCATAGTAAAATTCACCTTTCTATTATTTGCCTTATAACTCAGTTTGAGGTTGGTGAACGCTAACAAAAGCTATTATCCTTAAACCGATTTATAGGTCACTTTGAAATTATATCATTTACTTTTTATTTTGTAAATAGATAAACCATATTTTGTATATTTATTGGAAAAATATAATTTATTTATATATGTTTGTAATTAAATCTGCAATTTTAATCAAAGCTAATATTTTCATATTCTTCTGACTGTTTTAAAACATCACTAATCATATCAGCAAGTTGTTGTACATTTTCAAATTTCTTTATTGGATAGAGGTATTTACAAAATTCAACCTTTATTTTTTTACCATATAAATCCCCATTGTAACCAGAAATTGTGGTTTCGCAACTTATATTTTCTCCGTTTACTGTTGGACGACTTCCAAATCCTGTTGCAGAAGGATATATTTCATCTGCAATAATAGTTTTTGTTATGTATACACCTTCTTTAGGAGTACACATAAAATCAGGATAAAGCTGGTTAATTGTAGGTTTTCCAATTTTACTTCCGATTTTTTTACCATGTACAACTTCAAAATCTATGCTGTAATTTCTTCCCAAAAATTTATTTGCTTTTTCAATTTCGCCATTAGATAACGCTTTTCTGATTTCTGTGCTACTAACTGTTACACCATCAATAGTAACGGTTGGAACAATAAAAACTTCAACACCTTTTTCTTTGCAAAGTTCTTTTAAAACATTAACATTTCCTGCACGATTTTTTCCAAAGCAAAAATTTTCTCCACAAAATACAGCTTTTGCTCCCATTGATTTTATTATAATTTCATTTACAAATTCTTCTGGTGTAAGACCTGCAAAAATCAGAAAATCCGGTGAATAGAATAAATCTATTCCCATTTTTTGCATAATATCCAATTTTTGTGATATAGAAAGTATATCTTTGCCTTTGTGTCCAAGTTTTACCGTTTTTGTAAATGTAAATACACCTTTATCAAGGTTGTTTTTTTCTGCATAGTCTATCATTTGATTTATGAGAAATTTATGTCCTTCATGAACACCATCAAAATATCCCATTGCTACTGCAGTAGATTTATTATTTTTCCAATTTGTTTTATAAACTTCCTGCATTTAGTTCTCCCTATCAACAAAAAGTTTTACTACACTCATTTTTTTATCTGTAACATTTGCCACAGCATAAAATTTATCTTGATAATAAACACGATAATCTCCATCTGGTTTGGAAATACGGCTTCTTGCACCATTTACAATTCTTACAGCCAATTCTTCTGATAAATCTATTCTTTCAAGATGATTAAAAACTGTATCAACTTCTGTTATAAGTTCATCTATTTTATCTTCATCTCTGGCTTTTTGTAAATCATCAAGAGTTATTGTGTCTTCAAGACTATATCCACAGGCTTTTGTTCTTGTAAGGCTTGTAAGCACTGCTCCACAGCCAAGATTTTCTCCTATATCTTCAACAAGCGTTCTTATATATGTTCCTTCTCCACATAACACCCTTATTGTGTATGTATCATTATCTTCATCACAATCAAGCATTTCAAGTTCTTTTATAATTGCTGTACGTTGTTTTCTTTCAACTGTTACACCTTGTCGAGCAAGCTTATAAAGAGGCTGTCCATTAACTTTAACTGCAGAATACATAGGTGGATACTGCTTTATTTCACCTTTGAATTTTTCCATTTCAACAAGAACTTCTTGTTTTTTTGAAAAAACAGGACGTTGTTTTATAATCTCACCTGTTATATCACCTGTATCGGTATTTAAACCCAGTTTAAATACTGCAATATATTCTTTATCTTTTATTATTTGCATATCAACAGCTTTTGTTGCTCTGCCTATAAAAATAGGCAGAACACCAGTAGCCATAGGGTCAAGTGTACCAGAGTGTCCCAGTTTTCTTGTCCCCATTATTCCTCTTGCTTTTGCAATAACATCAAAACTAGTCCAGTCTGATGGTTTATTTAATATTAGTATACCACATCGTTCTATTTGCATAGAGCTGTTTCTACCTCTCTGAGTATTGCATTTTTAGCGCTCTCAATATTGCCGATAACTTCACATCCTGCAGCACGTTTATGACCACCACCGCCAAGACCTTCTGCAATTTCACAAGCGTTTGCATTTTCACTTGTTCTTATAGATATTTTAAATAAAGACTCTGATATTTGTCTGATGGTTATTCCCACATCAACACCTTCAATAGTTCTTGGCATTGCAGAAATACCTTCTATATCACTTGGTTGTGCTTGTATTTCATCAATAATTTCTTTTGTAATCACAACCATAGCACATCTGTCATCATAGAAAAATTCCAGTGAGTTAAGTGCATATTTTTCAAGCATAATATTTTTGCGTGATTTCGACATAAAAAATCTGTTGGATATAAAAGTATGTTCTGCACCTGCATCAAAAAGCTTTGCACCTGCTATATGTGTTGCAGATGTTGTTGCAGAGTATTTAAAACAGCCTGTATCTGTAATAAGACCGGTGTAAAGACAATTTGCAATATTTTTGTCAAGCTCAACACCCATCTCTTCAATAATTTCAAGCATAAGCTGTGCTGTTGCAGGTAATTTATCATTGCAACATGTCATTTTGGCGTATCCAGAATTCGATGGGTGATGGTCTATACACAAATCTATATTCTCACTGTATGGTAATGTGCCTTCTCCCAAAAGATTTTCAGAAGCAATATCAACTGCAACAACAATATCTGGTATAAACTGATTGCAATATGTTTCAACATGAAGATAATCATATTTTTCAGGTATTTTGTCATGGCATAAAATTGCACAGCATTTACCAAGTTTTTTAAGAGCATACATAAGCCCACTTGCTGAACCTATTGTATCTCCATCTGGGTTTTTATGGCATAGTAAAAGTATATTATCTGATTGAAGCAAAAATTCACTTGCTTGTTTTGGAGTTATCCCATTATTTATCATCATTGTTAATATTCCTTATAATGTCATTAATTCTCTGCGCATATGCAGCACCATCATCTTTAACAAAGTTGAACTCTGGACTGCGTTTTATACGCAAACGTTTTGATAGTTCACCTCTGATAAATCCTTGGCTTTTATTGAGAACTTTTATAGCCTCTTTGCATTGTTCTTCTCCATCAAGAACACTGATGTATACCTTTGCATTTGTAAGGTCCGGAGCTGTTTCAACTCTCATAACCGTAAGAAAACACTGCAAACGAGGGTCTTTCATTTGAGAGATAATAGAAATTATCTCTCTTTTAATATCTTCATTCAATCTTTCACTTCTTGTAGAAGCCATAAAACTCTACCTCCTATAAGAATTAGTCACGATATTCTTCCATAATAAAGGATTCAAAAATATCGCCTTCCTTAATATCATTGAATTTTTCAAGGCCGATACCACATTCATATCCAGCCATAACTTCTCTCTGGTCATCTTTGAAACGTTTAAGTGACAAAATTTCATCTTCAGCAATAACAATACCGTCACGAACAACACGAATTTTTGCGTGACGAGCAACTTTACCGTCTTTTACATAACAACCAGCAACTGTACCAGCAGAAGAAAGTTTGTATACAGCTCTAACTTCAGCAAATCCAAGTTCAACTTCTCTAAATTTAGGTGCAAGCATACCTTTCATAGCAGCTTTTACATCTTCAAGTGCATCATAAATAACACGATACATTCTCATTTCAACTTGGTCATGTTCTGCATCTTGTTTTGCAACTGGGTCTGGTCTTACGTTAAAGCCGATAATAATAGCATTTGATGCAGAAGCAAGCATAACGTCACTTTTTGAAATAGCACCAACTGCTGCGTGGATAACTTTAACTCTAACTTCTTCGTTTGAAAGTTTTTCAAGAGATTGTTTAACAGCTTCTGCTGAACCTTGTACGTCTGCTTTAACAATGATTGGCAATTCTTTCATTTCACCTTGAGCAATCTGGCTAAATAGGTTATCAAGTGTAACTTTCTGATAGCTGTTGAAACGTTCTTCTTTGATTGCCTGCATACGTTTTTCCGCAAGTTCTCTTGCAAGTTTTTCATCTTCAACTGCATCAAATAAGTCGCCTGCTGATGGAACTTCTGTAAGTCCTGTAATTTCTACTGGTGTTGATGGACCTGCTTGTTCTATTCTTTCGCCTTTATCATTTGTCATTACTCTTACACGACCAACTGCTGTACCTGCAATAAGAACATCACCTTTATGAAGTGTACCGTTTTGAACAAGAATTGTTGCAACTGGACCAAGACCTTTATCAAGTCTTGCTTCAATAACTGCACCTTTTGCACGACGATGTGGATTAGCTTTAAATTCACTTACTTCACTTGTAAGGTTAACCATTTCAAGCAAATCTTCAAGACCTGTACCCATTTTTGCAGAGATTGGAACGCAGATTGTTTCACCGCCCCATTCTTCTGGAACAAGACCATATTCTGTAAGTTCTTGTTTAACTTTATCTGGGTTTGCTGTTGGTTTATCAATTTTATTTATTGCAACAATAATTGGAATATTTGCAGCTTTTGCATGGTTAATAGACTCAACTGTCTGTGGCATAATACCGTCGTCAGCAGCAACAACAAGAATTGCAATATCTGTTACCATTGCACCGCGTTGACGCATTGATGTGAAAGCTTCATGCCCTGGAGTATCAAGGAATGTAAGAGTTTTGCCACCTGCAACAACTTGATATGCACCAATATGCTGTGTGATACCACCAGCTTCACCACTTGTAACATTTGTTTTTCTGATAGCGTCAAGAAGACTTGTTTTACCATGGTCAACGTGACCCATAACAACAACAACTGGTGGGCGTTCTTCTGTATTTTCTTCTGTGTCTTCGATTTCTTCAAAGAGTCTTTCTTCAATTGTAACAACAACTTCTTTTTCTACTTTTGCGCCAAGTTCTTCTGCAACAATAGAAGCTGTATCAAAGTCAACAACCTGACTAATAGAAGCCATAACACCAAGCATCATAAGGCGTTTTATAACTTCACTTGCAGTAACTTTAAGTCTTGTTGCAAGTTCTCCAACTGTAATTTCTTCCGGAATTTGAACTTTAAGCTGAGCTTTTCTTGCTTTTTCAAGATGAAGTCTTTCAAGACGTTCTGCTTCTGTTTCCTGTTTTTTCTTTGCAAATGGATTTTGTTTATTATTTTTACCATTTTTATTGAATTTCTGTTTGTTGCTCATATTTGCGTTTTTACGCTGGCCACCATCATATGATTTTGTTTTTGCAAGTTCATCATATTTTTCGTTGAACTTATCCATATTCACATTTGTTTGACGTGTGTCAACAGTAACAGTAACTCTTTCATGCTTTTGAACTGGCTCTGTTTTTTCGTGTTTTTTTGGCTGTGGTCTTTCCACAATTGTGCCATCTGCACGTTTGAGAGGTTCATTTTTATTTTCTGTTTTTGGCTGATGAGCAGGTTTTTTATCCTGTTTTGGCTGTTGTTTTTTAGTTTTATCCTGTTTTGGTTGTGCAGGCTTTTTATCCTGCTGTGGTTTTTTATTTTCCACCGGTTTTCTTTCCTCTTTAACTTCTTGTTTTTTATTTAAATAATTTGCAAAATCATCTATTTTTGCTTGTTTTGTATAATGTTCAAACGCAATGTTGCATTGCTGTTCTGTGAGAATTGTACCCTTTTTGATTTCTGTTCCCAAAAGCTCTGTAAGCTCTTGTAGCGCAGTTTTTGCGTTAAGGTTAAAATCATCAATAAGATTGCTTGCTTTATATTTTATAACCATCAATTACTCTCCTTTTCCCCATCTATTGCATTTTTGCAAAGTATAGCGATATTTTCATCTATAAGTGCAAAAACACCTGTAAGTTTATTTGTAATTCGGGAAACTTCAAACTGTGTAAGAGGAATAACATTTACATCAATTATTCCGTCACAAAACTGTTCAACTCTTTTGAGAGTTTTGGCACTTGTGTCATTTGTAACACAAACCATTTTTACAGTTTTGTCTATAACACCTTGTTTTACAGGGTCAAACCCGTAAATAAGTTTACCTGATTTTTTTGCAAGTGATATTGCAAAGAGAATTTTATTCATCTTCACTAATCTCCTGCATTAATCTATCATATATTTCATCGGATATCTGACATTCAAAGCTTCTTTCAAGTCTGCCAGCTTTTTTTGCCTTTTTAAGACATTCTACATTGTTACAAATGTAGGCGCCTCTTCCGTTTTTCTTGCCTGTAATATCCACGCTGATTTCACCTTCAGATGTTTTAACAACACGGATAAGTTCTTTTTTATTTTTTGAAATGCCACAACCAAGACATTTTCTTTGAGGAATTTTTTTTATAGCCATAATGCAATCCTCTTTTCTATATTATTCTCCAAAATATCCACTTTCTGGGTGTATATCTATATTATAGCCTGTAAGTCTTGCTGCAAGACGAGCGTTTTGACCTTTATTACCAATTGCAAGAGAAAGTTGCTCATCAGGAACACAAACTTTGCAAGATTTTGGATTATCTGAAGTAATTTCAACACTTGAAACTGTTGATGGTGAAAGTGCTGCTGAAATAAATTCTGCTGCATCATCGCTATATTTAACAATATCTATTTTTTCTCCTCCAATACCTTCAATAATATTATCAATTCTTGCTCTTTTTGCACCAATACATGCACCTATTGCGTCAACATTTTCATCTTTTGAATAAACAGCAATTTTTGTTCTTGCACCAGCTTCACGGCTAATAGCTTTAATTTCTACTGTACCATCAAAAATTTCTGGAACTTCAAGTTCAAACATTCTTTTTACAAATCCTGGATGTGTACGGCTGAGCATAATTCTTGGGCCTTTTTCGCCAGAAACAACATCAACAACAAAAACTTTTACATGGTCTCCAACTGCAAATTGTTCGCCAGGAATTTGTTCATCTTTAGGTAAAATAAATTCATTGTTTCCAACTTGAAGAACCAATGCTTGACTTTTTGCGTTTTGGCGAAGCACAATACCTGTAACAATTTCCTGTGTCTTGCTTTGCATATCTTCAAAAAGCTGAGCTTTTTCTGCTTCTTTGATACCTTGTTTGATAACGTTTTTTGCAGCACCGATTGCGATATAACCAAAGTCTTTTGTTTTAAGAGGAAGAGCAATTTGACCACCAAGTTTTGACCTTGATTTAAGTTTTCTTGCTTCTTCAATAGAAATTTCTGTATCTGGGTCTTCAACATTTTCAACAATAGTTTTTACAATATAAACTGCAAACTTTTGTTTTTCTGCGTCAATAAGAACTGTTACATTGCCTTCTATACCCAAATCTTTTTCAACTGCAACTTCCATTGCTTTTGTGATTTTTTCAAGCAAAACATCTTTTTTGATACCTTTTTCTTTTTCTATAATATCTAATGCTTCAAAAAATTCTTTATTCATTTTTCTCTAATTCCTCCTAAAATAAATCCTCATCATCACAAAGTTTAACAAATGATGTATCTTTAATGTTTATATTGTGAGAGCCGTTTTCGTTACTGAGTGTAACAGCACCATCTGCATAACCTTCAATTATGCCTTTAATTTCTCTTACACCATCAATTGGTCTTATAAGTTTAGCTAAAGCCAACTGACCTTTTTTTGCTTCAAAATGAAAATCTTTTGTAAGCTTTCTTCCAAGGCCAGCCGAAGAAACCTCAAAGTAATAAGCCTGGCTGATAGGGTCAGCTTCATCAATCATAGGGTCAACTGTTCTTGAAAGATTTTCGCAATCTTCAATAAACACTCCACCTTCTTTATCAATAAAAATTCTGAGATACCAATCCGGACCTTCTTTTTCAAATCGAACATCCCAAAGTATCAATCCCATTTGGTCACAAACAGGTTTTACAATTTCTTCAACAACATCTATTGCCTTTTTTCCTTTAGCCAAAATTAGTTGCCCTCCTCATTTTATTTTCTAAAAACAAGAGAGTGGGTTTCCCCACTCTCCTTTTTACTAAATAATCTACGATATTAATATATCATAAGTCTTGTAAAATTGCAACCACTTTAATAAATTTTGTAAATGTTTCATATAGATATATTACTTTATTTTAAAAAACCCATTCACCATTTACAAAAATCTGAACTTCTTCCCCGTTTTCTGTTATACCTTTTATATTCATGTCATCAGTACCAATCATTACATCTTCATGAATTACAGATATATTCACACCTTTTTGTGCAAGCTGTTCATTATTCATTTCTGCACCGCCAGCAACAGTATCTGGATATGCTGCACCAAATGCAATATGACAAGCTGCATTTTCATCAAATAATGTATTATAAAATAAAACATTTTCTTTGTTTATTGGGCTTGATGCAGGAACAAACGCAATTTCACCGATACTTCTTGCCCCTTCATCACTATTTAGTAACTGACCAAGAAGTTCTTTTCCTTCTTTTGCATCATAATCTACAACTTTACCATCTTTAAATGTAACAACAAAATCTTTTATAAGATTTCCGTTAAAAACATAAGGCTTTGTTCCATAAACTATACCATTAACATTATCTTTATGTGGAGCTGTAAAAATTTCTTCTGTTGGCATATTTGCAATAAATTCAACACCTGCTTTTGTGTATTCTCTGCCACCGGAAGTCACATCTTTGCCACCACCCCAAACACAGTCATCTGCAAGACCAACGTGCAAATCTGTTCCGTTTTTACTTGTAAGATGAACTTCTTTAAGTTTCAAACTGTTAAGATGATTTCTTCTCACTATCTGTTTATCAGTATAAACTCTCCAGTTTTCAGCAGGGTCACCTTCAAGACGGCTTACCTTAAAAATTGTATTCCAAAGTTTTTCAACTGCTTGTTCTTCACTTAATTCTGGAAAAACTTTTTTTGCCCAAGCCACAGAAGGCACTGCTACAACACACCACTGTATGCGACTGTTCATTGTATAATCTCTTTGGTCCATCAATGCTTTCATAAGTGCTTTTTGTGCAGCATCAATTTTTTCTGTATCAAGACCTTTATAAATTTCAGGGTCACGGCTTGAAATACTCAAAACAGCCGCTGTTCCTTCTGTTTTTATATAGTCAGTCATCATTGTAATTTGATATGGTTTTATATCGCAAAGAACATCTTTACTTGTTTTATCCATTCTTATACGTGTAAGCTTTTCATCGTTATAAAATACAACAACTTCCTTTGCTCCAACTTCATAAGCAACTTCTGCACATTCTCTTGCAAATTCAGCAGCATGAATTGGGCTGTTTATGAGCAAAGTCTGATTTTTTTGAAGATTTATACCTGTTTTTATTGCCATTTCAGCATATTTTCTTAACATTTCTTTTTCCATAAAAACCTCCATTATATTTTTATTGTTAAAATAATTATGATATTATTAGCTATGATACCACATATATATCATAAAATCAAAGAAATTACAGTTGACTTAAAAAAAATATAAGTTAAAATAAGATTTGATAAAAATAAATTTAATAGGAGAATTATAATGAAAGCTAGAGTACCAAAACATAGAGAATTTATCATTCAATTTGAAGAAGACTACGAAAAACAAGAAGAATGTTGGGGCAAACTTCAAGAAATAATGGACGAGTATAAAAAACAAGGCAAATCAGTTTACACAAAAACTTTTATAGAAGATAACGAAGAAAAAGTTAAAGCTTTGCAAGCTGAATATGAATTTACATACACAATTGAAGAAAAATAATCAATTACAGTTTTGTTTATATTCTTAATCTATAATTTGATTAAAATTTAAAATGACAGTTTTTACAGCTGTCATTTTTTTGTGCAAATAAAAAGGCAGGATATATCCTGCCTTTTTAAATTATTTATTTAATTTTGCCAAAAAACGTTCAACATTAATAACTGCTCTTGTGTGTTCACCTTCACCAATAAGAACACCTTCTTCAAATGCTTTTATTGAAAAATCATACATTCTGCCTTCATGTTTAACAAGTGTTGCTTCAATTGTTATTGTTGCACCAACTTTGCTTGCTTTAACATGTGATGTGCAAATTTTTGTACCAACAGAGCTCTCACCTTCTTCAAGTTCTGGGTCAATAAGACTTTTTGCTGTATCTTCCATACACCCTACAAGTGCCGGTGTTCCAAAAACATCAAGAGTGCCACTTGCAAATTTTCTTGCTGTCATGTCATCTGTTACAACATAAGTTTTTGTTAAAGTTTTCATAGTAAAACCTCGCTAATTTTATTTCATAACTACCTGTTCATTTTCTATATCCAGATAGATAACATCATCAGCTTTTATTTTACCATCAAAAATCTTCTCTGACAAGAAATTTTCAATTGTATTACTTATTTCTTTTCTGAGTGGTCTTGCTCCATAATTTATACTATACCCTTTTCGTGAAATATATTTTAATAAATTATCACTACAATTTAATTTTATATTAAGATTATTTAATCTTATTTTAAGCTGTTCAAGCATAATTTCTGCAATTTTCTCTACATTTTGAGGTGTTAGAAGCTCAAATGTAATAATTTCATCTATTCTTCCTATAAATTCTGGTGAAAACTGCTCTTTTAAAGCCATTTGTATTTTTTGTTCGTTTATTTTATCTTTTGAGTGTGTTTGCAAAGAAAATCCCAGTTCTCCTGCATTGCTGTTTATTTGCTGTGCTCCAACATTTGAAGTCATAATTATAACTGCATTTTTAAAACTAATTTCTTTGCCACCACTTGTTGTTACAAAACCATCATCAAGTATCTGCAACAAAAGATTACATAAATCCGGATGTGCTTTTTCAATTTCATCAAATAAAACCACACTATATGGTTTATTCAATAGTTCTTTTTCCAGTTTTCCACCATCTTCATAACCTACATATCCTGGTGGTGAGCCTATCAGTTTGTTTATATCATTTTTTTCACCATACTCGGAACAATCTATTCTTATAATTGCTTTTTCATCGCCATATAAACATTTTGAAAGTATTTTGCAAGTCTGAGTTTTTCCAACTCCCGTTGGGCCTAAAAATAAAAAAGATGCAATTGGTCTATTTTGTTCTCTAAGTCCTGCACGCCATTTTTTCATAGCGTCTGCAACAGCTTTTACTGCCTTTTCCTGACCTATTATATTTGATTTTAAATTTTTTTCTAGGTCTTTAAAATCATTTTTTTCTTGTTTAGAAAGTTGTTCAAGCGGTATTTTTGTATATTCACTTATAACCTTTTCAACTATATCTTTTGTCAAGACTGCTTTTTCAGAAAGTTTTGTCCTTGCACAAGCACAGTCCATTAAATCAACTGCTTTATCCGGCAAATATCTTCCTTGTATATATCTTTGAGAAAGTCTTACACAGCTTTCAACAGCCTGCTTTTCTATTTGTATTTTATGATGGCTTTCATATCTTGTCTTTAAGCTGTTTAGTATTTTTATAGTCGCCTCTACTGACGGCTCGTTAACAACAAGTTTACAAAATCTTCTTTCCAAAGCTGAATCTTTTTCTATAATTCTTCTATATTCATCTTCTGTTGTTGCTCCAATAACTTGTACTTTTCCTCTTGCAAGAGCCGGTTTTAAAATATTTGCTGCATCAATTGCGCCTTCCGCTGCCCCTGCCGATGCTATTATATGAATTTCATCTATAAATAAAATTACATCTCTATCGCCACTTATTTCATCTATTATGTCTTTTAGACGTTCTTCAAAATCACCACGATATTTTGTCCCTGCTAAAAGTTGTGTTATATCCAACGAATATATTGTTTTATTCCACATTTCACATGGTGCTGTTTTTTGTGCAATCATATTAGCAACACCTTCAACAATAGCAGTTTTTCCAACTCCGGCTGGTCCAACAATACATGGATTATTTTTCTGTCTTCTTAAAAGAATTTCAAGTATTTTGTTTATTTCTAAATCTCTTTCTACACATGGGTCAAATAGGTTTTGCTTTGCTTGCTTAACCAAGTTTTTTGAGTACTTGAGCAATGTTTTATATTCTTTTTTTACTTCCTCTTCTTTTTTTATATTTTGAAACTGCAAACAGCCAAATTTTCTGCAAATACGCTGGATAGAAAGTGTAAAAGCTTGTTCATCTTTTATATACATCAGCAATATTTGTTTTGCCATACATCCGTCAATGTTTAGTATTTCAAATAAAATATCACTTGTATCTACTGTCCACTTAAGATTTGTTTGTGCGGTAACTCCAGCATTTTTAAGAACAGTAACTGCATTTACAGATAAATCCTCATGTGTGAGTGTACTGTTTGGACCTGTACCAAAAATAGCTGCTATTGTATTATAAAGAGATGTAAAATTTATATTTTCTTTTTCCAATACATCATTTACATCACTTTTTCCTTGTGACATTATCCCAAGCAGAATATGTTCTGTACCAACTGTTATATGACCCATTTTTTCTGCAATATCTATAGCCGAGCTTATACTTCTATTGGCACTTTCTGAAAAATTCTTAAATTTATACATACTTACTTCCTTGATATAATTACTATACGGCAAATGTGCCTATAGTGATTATGCATCAAAAGTAAAAAAAATAAGCCGATAAACACCGGCTTATTTTATGGTAATTTTTCCAAATTATTGATTTATAGCTTCTTCAAGTGCCATTGCAAGCTGGTCTGGACAGCTTGAAGCTTTTGAGCCACATGTAATACCTTTAAGTCTTTCAATTGCAGAATTTACTTCAAAACCTTTAACAAGTGAAATCAAACCTTTGATGTTACCATCACAACCACCGATAATTTTAACATCTTTGATTATACCATTTTCAATTTCAACTGTTGTACTTCTTGAGCAAACGCCCTTATTGTTTCTTGTGTATGTCATTTCCTCATAACCCTCCATAATTTATTTGACTATGTTATCAAAAAAAAGACAAAATTTCAACACATTTGTGAGTATGTCACCAATTGACATGATTTATAAAAAAATATAAAATATTGTATACAATAAAAATGAAAGGCGTTATTAAGAAATGAAATTTACCTATATTAAATCTGAATTAAAGGGCACTGAAGTTCCACAGGTTGTTTTTGATAATCTTCATGACGCCAGAAATAATGACCTTAAAGTAATTTTATACATAATAAAAAATGAAATTACAGACCCATTAAAAATAAGCAGTGATTTGAATATCAGCCACTCTGCTGCAAATTCTTCTTTATTATATTGGGCCGATAAAGGCTTGATTATGTGTCATGAAGAAGTTGAAAAAATAAACAAAAAGAAACCTGCTTTAACAAGTGAAATTATTGCTACATTTGCCAGCGACCCTGGTGTTCAGGCTTTATGCAGAAATTTACAGCTTATTTTTGGCGGTGGTTTAAGCGAGAGATATACAAATAAGTTTATAGGTCTTTATATTGAAGAATCTATTCCTGTTGATGTTATTTTACAAATTTCTCAACATCACATAAATATTGGCATAGATAACCCATCATATATAATTAAAGTTATACGTTCATGGCATACAAAACTTGGTCTTTCTACCGGCAGTCAAGTTGATGAATATCTTGCTATTTGCCAAAAAAGAGCTGCTGCACACAAAAAAGTGTGTCAAATTTTTTCTATGGATTTTGACAAACTTAAAAGCAGTGATAAAAAACTTATTGACTTTTGGATTGAAAAACTTGGAATGAGTTTTGAAATGATTGAGCAAAGTTATATAAGAGCGGGACATCTTGCCGGTATCCCTTATTGTAATGGTATTCTTAAAAACTGGGCTCAAAAAGGATTTAAAAATCCATCTGACTTACAGTCTGAAATCAGTAATATCACTCAATCAAGCCGCAATATCGATACTCAAGAAGACCTTATTGCTCAAGGTATGAATAAAGTACCTATTTTTAATGAATAAAAAGGATAGTATAAAATGGCATTAAATACAGAAACTATATCGGGTGCAAACGATACTTTATCTAAACGAAGACAGATAAATGCCTATAAAATGCAAAAAAGGCAAAAAGAAGTATATGCTCTTATTCCAGAAATTGAAGACATTGGATATGAAATAACTGCCACAGGTGCAAGTTATACTATGGCAAAACTTGCAAAAAACGAAGAACAAGCACAAATTTTAAAAAATCAAATGGAAGATTTGCAGATAAAACGTAATAATTTACTGGTTGAGAACAATTTTCCAACAGACTATCTTAATCCCATATATTCATGTAATATATGTAAAGATAAAGGTTTTGTAAATGGGAAAATATGCAATTGTCTTCAACAAGAAATTATAAAACAACGTCAGAGCATACTAACAAGTCTTTCTCCTGCTCCAAAAACAACTTTTGAGCAATTTTCATTGGATTTTTATCCTGATATTACTGACGAAAATGGTTCTAACCCTTACCAACAAATGAAACAAATTTTTGCTTATTGTCAAAGTTATGCAAAAAATTTTTCCAGAAAAAGAAAAAGTGTATTTATGTGTGGTAATTCCGGTTTAGGAAAAACCCACCTTTCTTGTGCGATTGCAAATGTTTGCGTAGATAATGGGTTTATTGTAATGTACGCAAGCAGTCAAAGTCTTTTTAATCAAATAGAAACAAATAAACAAGATGTTCAAAATATTTTAAATGATATTATTAACTGCGATTTATTTATACTTGATGACCTTGGCACAGAATATCTCACTCCATACGGCCTTTCTGTTTTGTATAACATTATCAACACTAGAATGATAAATTCCACACCCTGCATATTCTCTACTAATTTGACAACTCAAAAATCTTTGACTGCAAAATACGGAGAAAAAATAACTTCACGTCTTATAGGCAGTTGTGATACACTTTATTTTATCGGTGAAGATATAAGATTTAAAAAGAAATAACAATAAATATCAGAGGTTATTTTGCTTCTGATATTTTTATTTACGGGTATAAAAATGAAAAAATTTAAAAAAATTTATATTGAAATAACAAATATTTGTAATTTAAACTGTTCTTTTTGTCCTAAGCATAAAAGAACTCCAAAAATAATGAGCCCATCTGAATTTGAAAAAATATTACAGATTACTCATAATCGTGGTGATAACTTCTATCTTCATCTTATGGGAGAACCAACAAGTCATCCTGAATTTAAAGAAATATTAAATATATGTAATAAATATAATATTAAAATCAACATAACTACTAACGGCACTTTGCTAAACAATGTTGATAACTTACTTTTAGAAAGTAATCTTAGAAGTGTAAATATATCTCTGCACAGTTTTGAAGCAAATAATCTAAATATTTCTTTACAAGATTATCTTGATAATATAATAAGCTTTTGCAAAAAAGCTATTGGACAAAATACTGTTGTTGAGCTTAGATTATGGACAATGTCCATAGAAAGTATTAAAAACAAAGATAGTATTAACCATAAAATTGTTGAATATATTAATAAAAATCTCAACCCTAATATTGATATGTTTAAAAAACTTGAAGAAACATTTTTCTATATGACAAACAATAGAAAAAAGAATTTTAAAATATACGAAAATATTTTTCTTGGTATGTCCGAGCAATTCAGTTGGCCTTCTATCCAAAACTCTCCTAATAAAGTTTGTTCTGGTTTTTGCTATGGTTTAAGAAATCAAATTGCAATATTGAGCGATGGCACTGTTGTTCCTTGCTGTTTAGATTCTGACGGAAATATTCCTTTGGGAAATATTTTTAAAGAAGATTTTGATAGCATTATCAATAGTTCAAGAAGTAAAAATATCTATAACGGATTTACAAATCAAAAAGCTGTTGAGCCACTATGCCAAAGTTGTGGATATATGAAAAAATATATGGAAATAAAGTATAATAATTCGGTTAAATAATTGATTTTACAGTTTCTTTACAATATAATGTTTATTAGTTTTTTAATAGCTAGCTATAATTTTTGTATTTAACTAGCAGAAAGGATATGGGGTTATGATATCTAAATTATTCAATCCTTACAAATTACTTGGGAAAAATCAACAAGTTGGTGAACTTCCTGATGCAAACACAATTTTTGATAAAACAGTTGCTATCGCTTGGCCGGCTGTTTTGGAATCATTTCTAATCAGCGTAGTTGCCATGATTGATAATATTATGGTTTCTTCTTTAGGTACATATGCTATTGCTGCCGTTGGTCTTACAACACAGCCAAAATTTATTTTTTTTGCGTTCATTATTTCAATGAATGTTGCTCTATCTGCTCTTGTTGCAAGAAGAAAAGGGGCAGATGACCGTGACGGTGCCAATAAAGTTGTTAAACAGGCTATTGTCATTTCAGCAATTCTTATTGCTATAATATCAATTGTATCTTTTTCATTTGCAGAACCTCTTTTAAAATTCTGTGGTGCTCAGGAAGACACTATCGGAGCTTCGGTTGACTATTATAGAATTATTATGGGATTTTCATGTTTCCAGCTTTTTTCAATGGTTTTAAATGCAGCACAACGTGGTGTAGGAAAAACAAAAATAGCAATGCGTACTAATATTGTATCAAATATTGTAAATGTTGTTTTCAATTATCTTCTTATTAACGGAAATTTGGGTTTTCCTGCTTTAGGTGTAAAAGGTGCTGCTATTGCAACTGTTCTTGGCAGTGTTGCTGCTTGTGCAATTTCCCTTAAATCTATATATCAAGACGATGGATATTTAAATATTTCTCTTATGAAAGGCAAACTTTACGATAAAGAAATTGTAAAGTCTATTGCAAAGCTTACAAGTGGTACTCTTGCCGAACAATTATTTTTCCGTATAGGATTTTTAACATTTGCAATGATTGTTGCAAAGCTTGGCACAACAGCTTATGCAACACACCAAATTGCAATGAACTGTATGCACATTTCATTCTCTTTTGGTGACGGATTCTCTGTTGCCGCTGTATCTTTGGTTGGTATGAATCTTGGTGCAAAAAGAAGTGACCTTGCAAAAATATATGGTATCGCATGTAAACGATTAGGTTACATATTTGCCGTTATTTTATGCGTCTTTTTTATTTTCAGTGGTAAATACATATATATGATGTTTACAGATGATGTTCAAATTATTAATTTAGGTGTAATTATCGTACAAATTCTTGCTGTTATACTATTTTTTCAAATTGACCAAGTTATTACTTCTGGCTGTTTGAAAGGTGCTGGTGACACAAAATATGTTGCTATGGTTGCATTTTTAAGCGTAACTTTGATAAGACCAATTTCTGCATATGTTTTCTGTTATCCTTTGGGTTGGGGACTTATTGGTGCTTGGATTGGTACTTTGTTTGACCAGTTGGCAAGAAATTTTTTGAATTCCACAAGATTTAGAAGTGGTAAATGGGCAGAAATTAAAATATAACACTTTATATAATTATAAAAAGCAATCGGTATATATTTTATCCGATTGCCTTTTTTAATATAAAATAACATTATTCTAAATATGATTTGCATATTATTTCATTTTTCTATTGACAACTAATAATTAATGTTATATAATTACAAAGCTGACCAAACACGGAGAGATGTCTGAGTGGTCGAAGGTGCTCGCCTGGAACGCGGGTGTGCGGTAACACGCACCGAGGGTTCGAATCCCTCTCTCTCCGCCAAAGTTAAAACCTAGTAATTTAGAGAAATTTCTCTATTTTACTAGGTTTTCTTTTATTTATCATTTATTTTTAATTACATATAATCACAAATAATCACATAAAAAGTTCGTACAAACTTCGTACAAGTATCGTATAATAACTTTACAAAAATAAGGCTGAGGAAATACCTCAGCCTTTTGTCTTATTTTACTTTTTCAATAACTTTATCAATACTTGATTTTTATTATAACACTTATATAAATATATTATTTCAAAAAAAATGTTTGTTTTGTAACAAAATCTATTGATTAAAGTACACTTACATAGTATAATATGTTTATACAAGATTGAAGTAGTTTCTAAGGTTAAGATATATTTTAAATTCATATCGTTCTGCAAGGTTGGGTATTTCCCGACATTAAAGGCGAAATAAACATATGTAAACTTTGATTTTATTCAATAGGTTTGTTTATCCGTGCCTTTAGGTACGGATTTTTTTATAATTAAAAATATTATATAAAGGAGATTTTAATTTATGGAAAACAAAATATCAGTTATAAGCATTGTTGTTGAGGAAATGGAATCTACTAATGCAATCAACTCTATTTTACATGATTTTGGTGATTATATTGTTGGTAGACTTGGTGTTCCATACAGAGAAAAAGGCGTTTCTATCATCTGTATTGTTATTGATGCACCATGTGATGTGACAAGTGCTCTATCAGGTAAGTTGGGTATGATTAAAGGTGTAAAAACAAAATCTATCACAGCAAAACAAGATAACTAAAGAAAGGATTAGACCATATGAAAAAACTTTTATCTCTTGTTTTATCATCAATTCTTGCATTAAGTTTTCTTACTGCTTGTTCTTCTGACACCCCACAAGACTCATCACAAATAAATCCAAATTCACAGTCAGAATCTTCTTCTGTTGTTGATGCTGAAGGTGTTGATATTAGAATTGCAGGCATGAAAGGTCCAACATCAATGGGTCTTGTATCTTTGCTTGATAAATCAGAAAAAGGTGAAAGTAAAAACAATTATACATTTACATTAGCAGGTGCTCCAGATGAAATAACACCAAAACTTGTTAAAGGTGAGCTTGATATTGCAGCTGTTCCTGCAAATCTTGCATCTATTCTTTATAATAACACAAACGGTAAAATAAAAGTTTTGGCAGTTAATACTCTTGGTGTTTTATATATCGTTGAACAGGGTGAAACTGTAAAAAATATTGCAGACCTTAAAGGTAAAACAATATATTCAACAGGCAAAGGCACAACACCAGAATATGCGCTCAAATACCTTCTTGCTCAAAACGGACTTGACCCTGAAAAAGATGTAACTTTTGAATGGAAAAATGAAGCAACAGAAATCGTTGCAGTTCTAAAAAATGACCCAACTGCAATTGCAATGCTTCCTCAGCCATATGTAACAGTTGCACAAACACAAATCGAAGGACTCAAATCCTCCATAAGTCTTAACGATGAATGGAATAAACTTAATAACGGAAGCATGCTTGTTACAGGTGTTGTTGTTGTTAGAGATGAATTTGCAAAAGAAAATCCAGAACAGATTGCAATGTTCCTTGATGAATATAAAAATTCTATTGATTATGTAAATTCAAACACTGATGAAGCTTCTGCTCTTATTGAGCAATTTGACATTTTTAAAGGTCCTGTTGCTAAAAAAGCTCTTCCATATTGTAATATTTCATTTATGGAAGGTTCTGAAATGAAATCTGCTGTAAGCGGTTATCTTAAAACTTTGTTTGAACAAAACCCAAAATCTATTGGCGAAAAAATGCCAGCTGATGATTTTTATTATCAAAGATAGTTTATGAAAAATAAATTTGAAAAAATACTCTCAGTTGCCACAGCAATTTTGTTGTGGCAACTTCTTGCTATTATAATCTCAGAAAAAGTTCTGCTTGTTTCCCCTTTAGACGTTTTATTGCGTCTTTCTGAGCTTATTTTTCAAAATAGTTTTTGGAACAGTATTATATTTTCTTTTAAAAGAATTACAACAGGTTTTTTAACAGCTATTATAACCGGCACTATACTTGCAATTCTTTCTTATAGATATAGATTATTAGAAATTTTTATTTGGCCTTATATAGCTATTATAAAGTCAACTCCTGTGGCATCATTTATAATATTATGTCTTATATGGCTTACATCTTCTTCCCTGCCAATTTTTATATCTTTTATTATTGTTATTCCGGTCGTTTACTCAAATATGCTTGCCGGATTTAAAAGCACAGATAAAAAAATGTTAGAAATGGCAGAGATTTTTAATCTTTCATTTAAGAAAAAATTATTATATATTTATATTCCAATAATAAAACCACACTTTATGTCAGCTTGTACAATTTCAATTGGCTTGGCTTGGAAATCCGGAATTGCTGCTGAAATTATTGGTATTCCATCAGGAAGTATAGGTGAAATGCTATATAATGCAAAATTATATCTTGCAACTGCAGATTTATTCAGTTGGACTGTAACGGTTATTGTTGTAAGTATATTGTTTGAAAAAGTTGTCTTGTTTTTATTAAATAAGTTATTTTACAGATTGGAGAATTTATAATGAGTGATATTATAATAAAAAATTTGTCCAAATCTTTTGAAAATAATTCTGTTTTGAAAAATATAAACATAACATTAAAACAAGGTTCTGTAACTTGTCTTATGGGGCAAAGTGGCAAAGGAAAAACAACATTACTTAATATACTTATGGGGTTTGAAAAGTGTGATAACGGCGAAATATTAAATATGCCAAAACTCAAATCTGCTGTTTTTCAAGAAAACAGATTGTGCGAAAATTTTTCTGT
The DNA here is from genome assembly GCA_020024185.1 of Oscillospiraceae bacterium. Taxonomy (GTDB): domain Bacteria; phylum Bacillota; class Clostridia; order Oscillospirales; family Ruminococcaceae; genus RGIG3102. Next base: position 25,239 of record JAHHUD010000015.1, read on the forward strand.
TTTAAGAAATATAAAACTTGTAAATGATGATGTTGACGATAACACAATACTATCTCACTTGGAAGCTGTTGGTCTTAAAAATGAGGCTAACCAACAGGTTTCAACACTAAGTGGCGGAATGAAACGTCGTGTTGCATTAGTTCGTGCAATTATTGCTAAAAAAGATATTTTATTTTTAGATGAACCATTTAAAGGGCTTGACGACAAAACAAAAGATAAAGTATTGGATTATCTTATTAGTAACTGCAAAAATTTAACTGTTCTCATGGTCACACATCAAGTTGATGACGCTATAAAATTGAATGCACATATTTTATATTTAAAAGACGGAAATATAACAGAATAAAAACACAAAATTAATGATGTTTTCTTATAACAAAACATTGTATAACGAGAAAAAACGGTATAGCTTTGGCTACACCGTTTTTTCTATTTTTATTATTTTATTAAAATTGGATAAAAAGTCTTCATCCCAATTATGTGTTATAACAATTCTTGAAATATCAAGATTAAAAATCAAATTATTGATAATTTCACTGCTTTCTGGGTCAAGACCTGTCGTTGGCTCATCAAATATAATTAGTTTTTTATCGTCAATCAAAGCCCTTGCCAATGCAATTCTTTGTCTTTCTCCACCAGAAAGTTTATTCGGGTCTATTATATCAACATCTTTTAATCTATTATACACTTCATCAAGAGACACTTTTTTAATAATGTCCAAATATTTTTCAGAGGTTTCTGTTATACCTTCTTTATACATTGCTATATTATTAAACAGGCTATCTTTAAATATAAATGGAGTTTGAGGTATATAGCTAGCAAAATTATATAAATTTGTTTCATCAATATTTTTTAAAACTACATTGTCAAAAAATATTTTTCCTTGATATTTTTCACTATATTTCATAATAATTTTGGCAAAAGTAGATTTGCCTGAACCACTATGACCCAAAATTGCTATTAAATCATTTTCTTCTATATCAATATTGATATTTTCAAACAAAACTCTATCTTTAACCTTAACCGAAAAATCTTTAATTTTTATTGGAAATTTTATTGTTTCATTAGAATTATTCTGTTTTACTAGCTTGTCTGTTTTTGATATATTAACAAGTTTTGATTTTATTTTTTCAACTAAAGTTTTGCAAGATTGAATAGTCACAAAATATTCTGCACCATTTCTAATACTATCCGTGAAATCATTTACAATAAACATAGATGACAAAAGCAATCCTGCTGTTATAAATCCAGTTGATACAAGTTCTCCACCTATACTTATAACAAATAATGTCCCCAAAACTGCCACTACATAAATCGCCTTTTGTCCAATAATATTTGATAAATTTAAACTTCTTATTTTTAAACTTCTATTTTCAAGGCTATTTTTAAAATTATATATAAATTTATCTGCTCTGTTACTTAATTTGATAGTTTCATATCCATCAATAACTTCTTTAAGCTTTGACATATATTCGTCATTAGCCTTTGAGCGTTGTTCCTGCTTTTTTTGAATAGGTTTAGCAACAATTTTTCCGGTTATTATTGGAAAAATTGAAAAAGCAATAGCTATCAAAAAGATTATATAATGAATTTTTAATAGTGTGTACGATAAAATAATAGCTTGTATAATGCAATTCAAAAAGCTTGGTATGTTATATAAATAAGAGCTTCTTATATAGTCAATATCTTCATCTATAAAGTTTATATAAGAACTATCTGAATAACTGAAAAATTCTTCTATACCATTTTCATAATATTTTTTAACCATATTTTCTCTAATATGGTTTGATATGTTATCTCCAAATTTTAATGTAAACCGAATATTAAGAGTTGAACTTATAACAAATAAGAATATAAATAACATCGCTTGAGGTATAAGTGTTAAGATATTGCCGTATTTTGTTTTTGTTGCAATATCCATTACTTGCCCTAATATAATGCTCTCATTTAATAATGCGTATGTAGATAAAGCTCCAAAAATTATCGAGCAAAGTAATAACTTAAATTCTTTTTTTATGTAATAAATCATTGTTAACTTCCTTTTTACTAATTTATCATTAATTTAAAAGAGGCATCACTTAAGTGACACCTCTTATTTTAACTAAAATTATGCAAATTTACTACACTTTATTAAAAATAATATTAAATTATTTAATCAATATATTTGACACAATAATTATTTGCTTATACTTTAGCTTATTATGATATGGTGATATATCTGCCTCCACTATATTCATACAGACGGTGAGATATGGATAACATTGTACGATTACATGACGCAGCCTGTAAAGCTTCTAAAATTCGTTGTTCTGTATCAGAGTCCAAGTTTGCAGTAATTTCATCTAACAAGAGTATTTGTGGATTTGATACGATTGCTCTGGCAATAGACAAAAGTTGAATTTGTCCCTTTGAAAATAGAGACTCCTGATAAACTGTGTCTAAACCTGAAGAAAATTCTTTAACTGTATTCCACAAGTTTACAGTTTTCAGTGCAGTAATAGCCTGTTCTTTACTGATATTTTGGTCTCCCAATGTAATCTGCTCCAAAACACTTCCGGGAACCGAATGAAATGCTTGTTCTACATAACCAAAAATACTTCTTCTTTCACTTTCCTTAATACTGCTTGCGTTTTGTCCATAAATCTCAACTGTGCCCTCACATGGCTCATACAAACCTAACAACAATTTGAATACAGTGCTTTTTCCTGCACCGGTTCTACCTATTAAGGTAACATGTTCCCCAGAATTAACTGTTAATGTAAGACCTTGCAAAATTTCTTTGTCAGCTTCATATCCAAAATGCAGATTTTGCAATTTAATCGCCGGAGCATTATCTGATTTTTTATCATTCATTTGTGCAACATATTCTTTTTCAGGTTCATTTAAAAATTCATTTATTCTGCGCACTCCCGCAGTAGCAGACTGAATATTTTGTATCTCCATACCAATACTTTCCAATGGAGCAAATATTTTACCTACATAAGAAATAATGGCAACTGATGTTCCCACAGACATTCCAAAAAAAGCCATAAGTCCCCCACTTTGAGCAGATAAAATCATCATAATTGCTACTAAAAGGGTGCTAACTGTGATAATAATAGGAGAATAGATTGAATCATAAAAGTTAGAGCGATTAACCGCACAAAATCCTTCTTGAATATATGTATCATATCGATTTTCCATATATTCTTCTTTGTTTAGATTATGCAGTGTTTGTATACTGTGAATAGTGTCCGGAATATGATTATTTGCTCTGCCAACTGCCTGTCTATTATCCAGCTGAGCTGATAACATTTTCTTTTGAAAAGAGCGTGTTAATATATAAAGAAATGGGAGAACCAAAATCATCAAAATTCCAAGTCCAAGACTTTTTACAAAGATAATTGCTAAAATACTTAATATACTACATGCGTCCGCTATCATACTAATAATACCGGAAGTAAATAATTTTTCTATGGTGTCCACATCTCCCACAAATCGTGAAACAGTTGTGCCGGTGTCCTCTCTTGTAAAATAGTCAGCTGGCAAAGAGTTTAATTTTTTACACATAATATGCCTAATCTGATATGTTACTTTTTGCCCAAACACTGTAATCAAACTTTCTTTACCTGCGTCTAAAATTCCCGATAATGAAAGAATGACAAAGTATATTATAATCGCCATAAGCGAAATATCACTTTTTTGTGTTAAGTTGTTGATTATCCTCTCTAAAACCAATGGAGGAATAAGCCCTGCTGTGATACTACCGACAATTGTAAAAAACAGTAAAATCGTTAATTTTCCATGGCAGGATACAGTTTCTTTTGTTGCTTTTATAACTACATTATTCCTCATGGTTAATACCTCCTTGTGTCTTTGTACTTTTTTGTGTTTGTGTATGATACAAGTTAGCATACTCTTGATTATCACAAAGAAGTGTTTCATGATTAGATACTGAAATTTGTCCGTTTTCCATCCAAATAACCTGTGTCATCTGTGGAAACAGAGAAAGACGATGTGAAAATAAAAGCACAGTCCCGTCTTTTGTAAGCTTTTTAAGAGTTGCAAATATTTTCTGTTCTGTCTGCATATCAAGGGCAGAAAATGGGTCATCTAAAATCAATATTTCTTTGCGATGCCATAAAGTTCTTGCCAATGCTATTCTAGCTTGCTGTCCTCCGGAAAGTATTATACCACCATTACCTATTTTAGTATGTATTCCATTTGGCATCTGTTTTACTTCTTCATCCATTTCCACCCAAGAAAGTGCTTGCCAAGCATCACCACTATCCCCAAGCAGAATATTTTCCTCAATAGTTCCACTAATCAATTCTGAGTTATGACCCATGTATGTAACATTACCTTGTACAAAAATATCCCCATTATATGATAATTCGCCTAGAAAAAGTTTCCCTAGAGTAGTTTTACCACAAGCTATTGGGCCGGTAATTCCAATAATTTCGCCTTTATTTGCTGAAAAAGATATATCAGAAAAAAGATTGTCACAGCCTTCATAGTTGAAAGATACATTGTCAAGACTAAGTAATTTTTGTGCAGTGAGAGTCTGTGCATTATTTACACTGTTTTTCTTTTTAACAATATTGTTTGTATTAAAAAACGGCTGAATACGTTTCCATGATACAGATGCTTTTTGTACAGAATTAAATAGCTTTGCTGCTTTGG
>JAHHUD010000016.1 GCA_020024185.1 Oscillospiraceae bacterium
CCAGCCATAAATAAAACTCTGTCAGAAACTTCTCTTGCAAAACGCATTTCGTGAGTAACAATAACACTTGTCATACCATCTTTAACAAGACCTTTGATAACGTCCAAAACTTCTCCAACCATTTCAGGGTCAAGTGCAGAAGTTGGTTCATCAAAAAGCATAACATCAGGTTCCATAGCCAAAGCACGCACAATAGCAAGACGCTGTTTTTGTCCACCGGAAAGTTTTCCAGGCATTTCATGAAGTTTACTGATAAGTCCAACACGGTTTAAAAGTTCTTTTGCCATTTCTTCTGCTTCTGCTTGTGTTTTATGTTTTGTAAGAACTGGAGCAAGTGTTATATTTTGACAAACATCAAGATGTGGAAAAACATTAAAGTTTTGAAAAACCATACCCATTTTTTGTCTGTGTTTATCAATATCAACACCTTTTGCAGTAATATCTGTACCTTCAAAGAATATCTGACCTTTTTCAGGAACTTCCAAAAGGTTAAGACAACGCAAAAATGTACTTTTACCACCACCGGAAGGACCAATTATTGTAACAGCTTCGCCTTTTTTTATTGTTTCGTTAACGCCTTTAAGAACGTCTAATTTACCAAAGCTTTTATGTAAATCAACTGTTTTAATCATTTCGACTGTATTATTTTTCATTTGACATTTTCCTTTCAAAAGCTGAAACCAATTTGCTTAATGGGAAAGTAAGACAGAAATAAAGCATACCTGCTATAATAAGCCCTTCAAGAGGAAGGAATGTTGCCCCTTTAACATTTAGATAAACTGTCATAATTTCTCCAACAAAGAATGTTGATGCAAGAGAAGTATCTTTTAAAATCATTATAAATTCGTTACCAAGAGCTGGCAATATATTTTTAATAGCCTGAGGAAGAATAATTTTAATCATAGTTTGTCTTTCGCTCATACCAAGACTTCTTGCAGCTTCAGTTTGTCCTTTATCAACTGATTGAATACCGGAACGGAAAACTTCTGAAACATAAGCAGAAGAGTTGATACAAAGTGCAATTACAATCCATGTAAATGTGCTGAAGTTTAGAAAATCAAACGTGTTAGCTAAAACAAAGTAGAAAAGGAATATCTGCAAAAGCATTGGAGTGCCACGGATAATCTCTACATAAGCAGTAATCAAAAATCTTACAATTTTGAATTTGCTTCTTTTAAGCATTGCAACAACAATACCCAGCAAAGCCCCAAGAAATACAACAATTGTTGTAAGTTTTAATGTGTTAGCCACACCTTCAAAGATAAATACTTTCCAGTATTCTTTCCAAAGCTTAATAATATTTGTGATTATAGAACTTTCTTTTGCAATATCTGTGTTTTCATCTTCTATCATGTTTCCGTCATCATCAAATGAAACACTAACACCGGCTGTATTCAAAGCCTCATTATACCATTTTTCATATAAACCGGCTTGTTTTGCCTGTGCAAGTACACCGTTTACTTTTGCCAAAAGCTCATCATTGCCTTTTTTAAGTAATATAACATTATCTGTATATTTTGGGTCAATTTCAAATTGAAATTTTGATTTTATAATTTCAGGGTTTGATTTCATAATCACATCTGCATTGCCGTCTGCAACAACCATGCAATCAAAATCGCCTTTTTTAAGTTGAAGAATACCGGTATTTATATCACCTATTTTCACAAGTTCAGAGCCTACAAGTTGTTCCTCACACAAAGCAGCTTGAAGAGATTCTGCCTGAGCCCCAACCTTTGAACCGTTAAAGCTTTCAACATTATCATATTTACCCTCGTTAGCTTTTAAAGTGATAACGGTTTGTTCTGTCTCATTTTCACCCGCTTGATAGTAATCAGAAATATTATAATTTTCTGCCCTTTTTTCTGTCCATGAAAAACCGGAAACAGCCATATCCGCCTTACCGGTTGAAACTGCAACCTGAGAAGCGTCAAAGCTCATTGGCATAATTTCCAAATTCATACCAAGCTGTTCTGCTATGTATTTTGATAAAGTGATATCAAATCCAACATATTTATCCTGACCGGATTTTGTTGGGTCAATAAACTCCATTGGTGCAAAGTCCGGAGAAGTAGCAACTTTTAGAGTTCCTTTTTTTTCAACGCTGTTTCCATTATCATTTGTGGAACAAGCTGATAAACCAATTGCCAAAATGGCAAGGGTTAAAACAATTGATAGTAGCTTTTTCATAATAAAATCTCCCATTTAAAATATGCTAAATAAATGTATATTTATAACATATATATATTATTTTCTTTACTCATTGTATGGTATTATATACCTTATTTCTGCATATGTCAATAGTATTTATACATTATTTTAGATTATTTATACATATATTTGCATATTATCCTTGTATTCATGTATTAATATACATTAAATTGCTGTATATACAGTATATTTATTATTTATGCACTTTATGCACTATAATATACAATAATATATATTATGATATATTTTACTTTGTTAAATAATATACAATTATAAATAATTGGTATACATCATCTTTCGCTTATTTACACTATTTAATAAACAACTTTATAAGCCTTTTATAAAACTAATATATTTATCAAAAATAAAAAGACAAGCAGAAAATCTACTTGTCTTTTATTCTTTATTTTAAAATTAAATGCACAAATTTTAAATCTCAAAATATTATATAAAATTATAATATATGAACTGTAAACATTCTTATTTTATAATATTCTTAAAACTTAAATGGAATATTATAACTGAGATTTTTCAATTTTTGTAACGCCACCCATATATGGTACAAGAACTTCTGGAACTGTTACAGAGCCATCTGCGTTTTGGTAGTTTTCAAGAATTGCAGCTGTTGTTCTACCTACTGCAAGACCAGAACCATTAAGTGTATGACAAAGCTGTGCTTTATCCCCTGTTTCATTTTTAAATCTAACCTGCATTCTTCTTGCTTGATAATCAACAAAGTTAGAGCAAGAAGAAATTTCTGCATAACGGCCATAGCTTGGAAGCCAAACTTCAATATCATATGTTTTGCAAGATGAGAAACCAAGGTCGCCTGCAGAAAGTGCTACAACACGGTGTGGCAAACCAAGAAGTTGCAATGCGTGTTCTGCATCATTTGTAAGTTTTTCAAGTTCGTCCCAGCTTTGGTCTGGGCGTGTAAATTTAACAAGTTCAACTTTGTTAAACTGGTGTTGACGGATAAGACCACGTGTATCACGACCAGCAGAACCAGCTTCTGCACGGAAACAAGCAGAATATGCACAATATTTCTTTGGCAATGTTTTACCGTCAAGAATTTCATCTCTGTGATAGTTTGTAACAGGAACTTCAGCAGTTGGGATAAGATAATAGTCCAATCCTTCAAGTTTAAACATATCTTCGCTGAATTTTGGCAATTGACCAGTACCTTTCATAGAGTCAGAGTTTGCCATAAATGGAGGCATCATTTCTGTATAACCATGTTCAGTTGAATGAAGGTCAAGATAGAAATTGTATATAGCTCTTTCAAGACGAGCGCCCATACCTTTATAGAAGTGGAAACGAGCACCAGTAACTTTTGCAGCTCTTTCTGGGTCAAGAATATCAAGGTCTTTGCCTATATCCCAGTGTGCTTTTGCTTCAAAATCAAATTCTCTTGGTGTGCCCCAGCGTCTAACTTCAACATTATCAGCATCACTTTTACCGTCTGGAACAGATGGGTCTGGAGTATTTGGAACCATAAGGAGCAAATCTCTTTGCAAGTTTTCAAGACGAGAAACTTCTGCTGCACCTTCTTTGATTTCATCAGACAATTGTTTCATACGTGCCATAAGCTCTGTTGTATCTTTGCCTTCTTTTTTGTACTGTGGAATAAGCTTAGAATCAGTATTTTGTTCAGCTTTAAGTCCGTCAATTTTGCTTGCAAGAGTTCTTCTTTGTTCGTCTGTTGCCAAAATTTCATCAATTTTGTCAGAATAATCTGTGCCACGACGTTTCAAAGCAGCTTTTACTTCTTCTGTGTTTTCTCTTATTCTTTTGATATCTAACATAAAAATAACTCCTATTCTATTTATCTTTTATAATATTTATCTTTTTTCTAATAAATTCGCAATTTCTTTAAATTGTTCTTCACTGTTAAATGTAATTGTAAGACTGCCTTTGCCGTCTTTATAATTAACTTTTACCGGTGTTCCGTGCATTGTGCTTAAAGCAATTTCAATTTCTTTTACAATGCTTGGCACTTTTTCTTCTTTTATAGCTTTTGGCTCTTTTGTCATTTGTTTTGCAAGAGCTTCTGCCTGTCTTACAGATAGATTTCTTTCTGCAATTTCCTGTGCCAAATCAATTTGTTGTTTTTCGTTAGAAAGACTAAGCACAACTTTTGCATGTCCAAGGGATAATTCTCCGGTTTTTACAAGTTCGATAACAATTTGTGGAAGATTAAGTATTCTCAAAGAGTTTGCCACTGTTGAACGAGGCACAGCAAGTTTTTTGCTTATTTCTTCCTGAGTTAAATCAAAATCTTCCATAAGGCTCTTATATCCATACGCAATTTCCACTGGGTCAAGGTCCTCACGTTGCAAGTTTTCGATAAGAGCAATTTCTTTTGCAGTTTGTGAAGAAACTTCTTTAACAATGGCAGGAATTTCGCTTAAACCAGCCATTCTTGCAGCACGAAATCTTCTTTCTCCTGCAATAATAGTATATCTGTCAATACCTTTTGGCAAAACAACTATTGGTTGAAGCACCCCATGTTCCAAAATAGATTGACTCAAGTTTTCCAAACTTTCTTGGTCAAAACTTTTTCGTGGTTGATGAGGGTCAACATCTATATCAGAAATTTTAATATTTGATGCCGAAGCATCTGAAACCGGTTGCTCGCTTGACAAAAACAACGAGTCCAGCCCTCTCCCAAGTCCTGATTTCTTTGCCATTAGCATCTCTCCTTTACTGTTTACATCAATTTATTTATTATAATCTGTTATTTATAGGTATAAACAGATTTTAATTGATTATTTTATTTTTAATCACAAGCTATTTTGTATAGATAATATTTAAATTTATTATAATTACAAGTATTATTAAAATTATTATACAATAAATATTAATAAAACCAATAATTAAATCATTTGGCAATTATATCTATATTATAATATTATACCGTAAATATATTTTTAATTATGTAATTAGTATATAACATATTATATATATTATATACTCTTAACTTTAATTACTTATTGTGGTTGTTGATTATAATTGAAATTGCATATATTACACCTAAAACAGCTATAATCCCAACCGGCATTAAAATACTACTAACCATTGTCATAATATAATATTACCTCTTTAATTATTTTTTATTTTTATCAGCAATAACCTTATCAAAAAGGTCTTCTGGAACTTCTTTAAACTCTTCATCTTTTGGAGGAGGCATTCTTGGTTGGTCCTCGTCTTCATCTTGAAAGAAATAATCTATACCCATTTCTTCACGTTTTTTGTCTTCAATTTCCTGCTGTTTTACTTGATATTTCAAAGCAGCATAGTTTATAAATGTAAGACTTATAAGAAGAATAACAAAAACAACAAAAATCACACCTGTCATCATAAGCATAATAGTATAAAAATTTGGTGCCATAAAATTCAGTTCCTTTTATTTTTTAATCTTATTCATTTTAACAACTTCTTTAGCTAATTCTCTATAACTTTGTGCTCCACGGCTGGATTTATCATAGAAATTGATAGGACAACCAAAGCTTGGAGCTTCAGAAAGACGCACATTTCTAGGAATTGTTGTTTTATAAACTTTATTTGGGAAGTATTTCTTAACTTCTTCTACAACCTGCATAGTAAGGTTAAGTCTGCCGTCAAACATAGTAAGCAAAACGCCTTCAATATCTATATATTTATTATAGTGCTGTTTTACAAGTCTTATAGAGTTCATAAGTTCAGAAAGTCCTTCCAACGCAAAAAATTCGCATTGAATTGGAACAATAACAGTATCAGCAGCACTTAAAGCGTTTATTGTCAACAAATCAAGTGATGGAGGACAATCAATAAATATAAAGTCATATTTATCACTTACACGGTTAAGTGCAGTTCTGAGCTTTGCATGTCTATTTTCCATATTAACAAGCTCTATACTTGCCCCAGAAAGCTTAATTGATGATGGAAGCATATCAACATTATATTCCGTTTTAATAATAGCATTATTTATATCTTCATCGCCGATAACAACATCATAAACGCTTACAGGCAAATCTCTTTTTGAAATACCATAGCTAGAAGTTGTGTTACCTTGAGGGTCAAGGTCAACCAGCAATACTTTTTTCTTATTTTCTGCAACACAAGCAGATAAGTTTACAGCAGTTGTGGTTTTTCCCACACCGCCTTTTTGGTTTGCAACTGCAATAATTTTCGCCATTTTTAACCTCTTCAAATACATTTTATATAAATGTATATATAATATGTTTATGTGTTAAAGTATAACACAAACTTTATCTTAATACAATGAAAAAGCAGTATTTTGATTATATATAGTTTAAAAATATATTTAAAAAGTTAGTTTATAGTATATTTGTTCCACGTGGAACATTTTTATATATTCTGTCGAAGATTGTTCCACGTAGAACATTTTATTTATTTGTGTCGTTTTTTGTTCCACGTGGAACAAAAAAGCACAAAGATAAACAAAAATCTATCCTTGTGCTTTCTTGTGGTTATATAAAAGGTTGTTAGCTTGTTTGATGCTCTTTTACATGAGCAGTTTCTTTGTCAAAAGGGATAATAATATTATACTCTATTCCCTCTTCTGTTGTATTTTGGTTAAAAACAGGAGAAAATCCTGCGTTTTTCATAATTCCAATAGCTTTTGTTATTGTATTTGTAAATAATCTTACATCTTTGATTTTTATAATAGGCTTTTTCTTATTTTTTTTAGGTTTTAATAAACTATCTATGTACTTATCTGTATTAGCAACATTTAAATTATTTTTAATAATATGTTCTATTGCTTTTTTCTGTTTATCTTCACTCAGTCTTGCAACAGCTCTTGCATGTCGCTCCGTAAGGTTATTTTTTATAAACATATCCATTATTTCTTTTGGAAATTGTAATAATTTAAGTTTATTGGCAACACAAGACTGTGTAAGTGCCAATCTTTGTCCTGCTTGTGCTTGAGTTAACCCCAATTGGTCAATAAGCAGTTTTATTGCCATAGCTTGCTCAAAAAAATTAAGTTCTTCACGGTGCATATTTTCCACAGCACACAAAACAGCAACTTCTTCTCGTGTTTTTTTCATTACAATAACCGGCACTTTTTCCATTTTAAGCATTTTAGCAGCAAAAAGTCTTCTATGGCCTGCAATAAGTTCATATTCTCCATCTTTTTCTGTTGCAGATAAAGGTTGCAGTATTCCATTTTCCCGTATAGATTCAATCAATTGTTCCATACTGTCACGCTTATAGATGTATCTGCACTGATAAGGGCAAGGAGATATTTTTGATGTTTCTATCATTTTAAATTCATTTATATTCTCCATCATCATACTCCTGAAAAGGTTAAATATTTCGTATGGTATTTTTGTTCCTTGATTACAAGATACCACAGCATAAAACATTTTTCCAGTTATAAATATCGCAGTATGCGACATATATTATTATTAAAATGCAGATTAAATTAAAAATAAAAATATAAAAAACATTAAAATAATTTAATATGTCGAATATATATACAAAAAGTAGATAAAAAATTACCATATTTCAGTTGATTTTATATAAAATCAATGATAAAAACCGATTTATGCAACAAAAAAAGGAACAGAATAATCTGTTCCTTAAAACACTATATTACCATTAAAGTGGGCTTTTATTTATTTTACCGCCATTTCGTGGATAAACTTTTGGAGTTTCTTTATCTTTTTTGCAAACTATAAGACATCTTTTGCTTTCATCAGGAAGATTAAATTCGTTGATTTCAATAAAAGTTGCACCAAGTTTATTTATTGCATTTGTTGCAGGAGAAAGTTCTTTTTCACCATCGCCTTTCATAGCAATAAAGTGTCCACCAACTTTCACAAGTGGTATACAGTATTCGCTTAAAATTCTCATATCTGCCACAGCTCTTGCAGTTGCAACATCATATTGCTCACGAAAACCTTTTCTTGCTGCCTCTTCTGCCCTTTCTTTAACAACATTAGCCTTTATACCAATAGTGTCAAGAGCATATTGTAAAAAAGTACAGCGTTTTCCGGTTGGTTCTATCATAGTAAGTTCAATTTCCGGTTTAAAAATCTTTGTTACAATACCCGGAAATCCTGCACCGGTGCCCACATCTACCACTTTACCTTTTACAAGTGGATTTTTTGCAAATAATAAACTATCCAAAAAGTGTTTGTTTTCTATACCTTCTGGGTCTGTAATAGCAGTTAAATTCACTTTTTGATTATAATCCACCAAAATTTCTGCATATTTATCAAGCTGAACAAACTGTTGTTCTGTTATTTGTATATCATATTTTTTTAAAGTTTCAAAAAATCTGTTTTTATCTATCATAAACCCTCACAATTTGTCGATTTATCGTATTTTATATACCTCTGGCTTTCATTTCAAGCAATAAAGCAGAAATATCACTTGGGCTAACACCTGGAATACGAGATGCCTGCCCAACATTTGCAGGTTTAACCTTAGCAAGCTTTTCTCTTGCCTCAAGACGAAGTCCTTTAAATTCAGAAAAATCAATATTTTCAGGAATAACAGTATTTTCAAGTTTTTTCATTTGGTTTATCTGCTGTTCCTGTCTTTTGATATAACCTGCATATTTTATTTCAACTTCAACTTTTTCTTTTACAAAATTATCTATATTTTCGCCTTCACCGATAATATTTACTATATCATCATAAGAAATCTGTGGTCTTTTCAAAAATTCAGCAGCTTTTACACCTGTACCAATTTCATCAAGACCTTTAGAAATCAATAAATCTTTAACCTGACTAGGTTTTAAAGTGATAGCAGAAAGTCTTTCAATTTCTTTTTCTTTGGCAGAAATAACTTTATTATAATGTTCCCATCTGTCATCAGTAACAAGGCCAATTTCTCTGCCGGTAGGCGTTAATCTCTCATCAGCATTATCTTGTCTTAAATAAAGACGATATTCACTTCTGCTTGTCATCATTCTGTATGGGTCCATAACACCTTTTGTAATAAGGTCGTCAATAAGTGTGCCAATATATGATGATTGTCTAGAAAGAGTAAATTCTCCTTCTCCTTTTATTTTTCTTGCAGCATTAACCCCTGCAACAAGACCTTGTGCAGCTGCTTCTTCATATCCACTTGTACCATTAAACTGACCAGCACCGTATAAATTTCCAAATTGTTTAAATTCCAAAGTGGCTTTTAAATCCAAAGGGTCACAGCAATCATACTCAATAGCATAAGCAGGTCTTGTAATTTCAAGATTTTCAAGACCTTTTATAGTCTTATAGAAAGCAACTTGAACATCTTCTGGCAAAGATGAACTCATGCCTTGTATATACATTTCGTCTGTATCAAGTCCACAAGGCTCAATAAATAGCTGATGGCGTTCTTTATCTGCAAAACGCATAACTTTATCTTCAATACTTGGGCAATATCTTGGCCCCACGCCCTCAATTTTACCACCATAAAGAGGACTTCTATGTATATTATCCATAATAACTTTATGAGTTTCAGGGTTTGTATAAGAAATATGACAAGGTACAATATTTTTAATTTCGTGAGTTGTCATAAAGCTAAACGGTGCAGTTTGTTCATCACCTGGCTGTTCTTCAAGCACAGAAAAATCTATACTGCGTTTATTAACCCTTGCAGGTGTCCCTGTTTTAAATCTAACAAGCTTCATGCCGTTTTCTTTAAGACAGTCAGATAATTTAATAGCAGAGTGATGTCCGTCAGGGCCACTTAAATAGCTTGCATCACCCACAAATATTTTGCCTGTAAGATATGTACCGGTAGCAATAATAACAGCTTTTGCAGCATATTGAGTGCCAAGCTGAGTTTCAATTCCGGTAACGCATTTGTTTTCATCAAATAAAATTTTACATACTTCTGCCTGTTTAAGTTCAAGATTTTCTTGTCTTTCAACAAGCTTTTTCATATATGTAGTATATTGTTGACGGTCACTCTGACATCTCAAAGAGTGTACAGCAGGGCCTTTGCCACGGTTTAACATTCTGGTTTGTATACTTGTTGCGTCTGCAGCAACACCCATACAGCCTCCAAGAGCGTCAATTTCTCTAACAAGGTGACCTTTTGCAGTTCCCCCAATAGCAGGGTTACAAGGCATATTGCCCACTCCGTCTAAAGTTAAGGTAAAAAGAGCTGTTTTTACACCCAACCTTGCACTTGCCATAGCCGCCTCAATTCCGGCATGACCTGCACCTATTACTACAACATCATAATTTCCCAATACCATAAAATCAGTTTCTCCTATTTGTTGTTTATATAAGTTTAAGCGTCTTAGCAATCCCTTTCACCGATTGTTTAGAACAATTTATTATAAAATAAATATAGTTATCTGTATATTTTTGTTTAAATATAACCATTAGTTATATTTTGACATTATTTTCCGACACAGAATTTTGAGAACACTTCCCCAACAACTTCTTCACTTACATTTTCACCGGTAAGCTGATAAATTGAGTACAGTGCGTCATCAAGACAAACCCCCACAATATCAAGGCTCTGCCCCATATTAAATGCCTCAATTCCATCGCAAACAGCCTTATATGCGTCACGAACAGCTGCGAATTGTCTTTCATTTACAACAGTTGCAACTTGACTGTCAATGTGTGTAAGATTAAGCACTTCAAGAACCGTATTCTCAAATTCTTTTGACATATAAAAATCTTTAGCAGTAATATACAAAATTCTCTTAAAGCAGTTTTCTACTTGAGAAACATCAAATTTCTGCTCAAGGTCTTGCTTATTGATAATAGCAATACTGTTGTTATCTCTGCATTTTTCAGCAAGTTCAATATCTTCTGGTGTAATATCTTTACTTCCGTCAAAGACACAGAACACAAGCTGAGCATCTTTAAGACGGTCTATACTTCTTTGTATACCCATAGCCTCAACAATATCGTCAGTCTGTCTTATACCGGCAGTGTCCTGCAAAATAAGGTTTATCCCACCCAAAATAACTTCCTGTTCAACAACATCTCTTGTTGTTCCGGCAATTTCCGTAACAATTGCCTTTTCAAAACCGGAAAGTGCGTTTAGCAAAGTTGATTTACCAACATTTGGTTTGCCAACAATGGCAGTTTTAACGCCATTTTTTATCTTTGCCCCTGCATCATATCCGTCAATAAGCTTTTTAAGGTCATTTTCAGCTTTTTTGAGTATATTTTCTATTTCCTCATCAGTAACTTCCTCAACGGCTTCTTCAGGAAAATCAGTATAAGCAGTGATATGACCTACCAAAACAAGCAAATTATCTCTAACTGCTTGAGCTTTTTTATAAAGGTGACCTTCCAAAGCACTTTTTGCAGCTGTAAGAGCCTGAGAAGATGTGGCGTTAATCATTTCTATAACAGCTTCAGCCTGAGTAATAGACATTTTGCCGTTTAAGAAAGCACGTTTTGTAAATTCTCCGGCTTGTGCAGGCACAGCCCCCGCTTCATAACAGGCTTTTAATAGCTGGTCTGCAATTGCAACCCCACCGTGACAGCTTATCTCAACAACATTTTCACCGGTATAACTTTTTGGAGCCGCAAAAAATAAAGCAACTGCCTGGTCAATTTCCACACCATTACGATAAAAATGTCCAAATAATGCAGAATAACCTTTTTGTTTTTCCACATCTTTATTTTTATTTATCGGTATAAAAATTTTTTTTGCAACGCTGAACGCATCATCACCTGATATTCTCACAACACAAAGAGAAGATTTTCCCACTGCTGTTGCCATTGCTGCAATACAATTACTCATAAAATCACCTTTAAAATTATATACTTAAATAGATAGATTACATACTTTTCTAACATATTATTATATCATAGTAAAAGATATAAATAAAGCAAAAATATAATTTTATTATTTGTAAAAAATTAGATAATGTGATAAAATATACTCTATAATTAAATCAATTTATGTTAAGGAGCGCTATAATGGAATTAAGCTTTATAGAAATTCTAAAAGTTATTTTTCTTGGCATTGTAGAAGGCATAACAGAATGGCTTCCAATTTCCAGCACAGGCCATATGCTTTTGGTTGATGAATTTTTGCAAATCAATGCCAGTGATGCTTTTAAAGAAATGTTTTTTGTGGTTATTCAACTTGGTGCAATTTTGGCAGTTGTTCTTATCTTTTGGGATAAAATGTTTCCGTTTAATTTAAAGGACAAAAGCCGACCACTTATCAGAGTAAATATTTTTCAAATGTGGTTTAAAGTTGTAGTTGCCTGTATCCCTGGTGCAATTGTAACAATTCTTTTTGATGATTACATAGAAGCACATTTTCACACACCGCTTGTTATTGCAGCAACACTTATTATATACGGTATTGCATTTATCGTTGTTGAAAATATGAAAATTTATCCAACAACAAAAAAACTTTCTGATATAACATATAAGACAGCATTTATTATTGGTCTATTTCAAGTGTTATCAATAATACCTGGCACAAGCCGTTCAGGCAGTACAATTATCGGTGCATTACTTATAGGTGTAAGCCGTGTAGCAGCCGCAGAATTTACATTTTTTGTTGCAGTTCCGGTTATGTTTGGTTTAAGCTTTATAAAACTTATAAAATTTGGTTTTGCATTTACTGCTCCGGAAGTTATTATATTGCTTGTTGGCTGTTTAACAGCATTTATTGTTTCACTTTTTGTTATCAAATTCCTTATGACCTATATCAAGAAAAAAGACTTTAAAGTATTTGGTTGGTACAGAATTATTCTTGGTTTGCTTGTTATAATTTACTTTGGATTTATGGCAGCATAGACAAAATTTTTTTAGGCTTAATTAAAAAAATAAACCGTAAGATGTGAGCAAAAATCAATCTTACGGTTTTTTATTTTGCCTATTTAGTATAATTTTTTTAATAAAATCATTAAAATTACTTAAAAAATAACCATTTTATATCTATTCATGTTATATTTGTATAAATTATAACTGAATGTATATTTAGAATTTAAAATATATTTTTCCCGTCCAATATATTGAAAAATCAATAAATATATAGTATTGTATTCTTAAATAATAAATATTTTATATCTATAAGTTCCTTAAAATCTATATTAAGATAATAAAATTTTTATATCGTCAATTACCACCAAACATAAAATTTAATTTAAGGGGTGTAAAATATGAAAAAAACATCGCATAAAAAAGTTTATATTCTTTCTATAATTTTAGTTTTTATCTGCTCAATTATGTTTTCAGCTTGTGGTTTATCTAAAGAAGAGCAAGCCCTGTATGATGAAGTTTTAAATTTAAGTCTTGAACAAATTTCTCCTCAAAATTGGAAATATACCGGCAAAACTTATTCTTGGTCTTTAGAATCTCCAGACTATCATAACCAGTTTTTCTTTTATATTGATGAAGATATTTATGATGATTACAAATCCTATTGGCTTGAGGGAATACCAAAAGAAATGTATAAAAGGGGCTTTAACAATGATTTATATTTATACGGAGAATATGTGCAACATTGCATAAATATAACAAGCCATATTTATGATGAAGAATTTAATTTATTTGTAGATTTATATGCCGGCAAAGATGCACCAAGGTTTAAAGTATCAATTTATGATAAATCTCTATTTTATATTTACACAAAACCACAACATAGTGATGGTTCAATAATACGTGATAGTGGATATGATATTGATAGAGAAAGTTGTATTGCACAAATGTATTTTTACAAACAAAATGACGAATGGATAATGAAAGAAATTTCTGAAGATAATAAAGATAATTGATTATACTAATTTTACAAATTCTATATTAAGACAAACAATAACTTTTAATATAGATATTTATAAATAACAAAATACATATTTTAGTATTTGAATCACATAAATATACTTTTTATTTTCTGTCTTTAATTTAAAATTCTTTTGCCAATACTTTTTAGCTTAAAAAATAAATTTAATTATAATTAACTTTAAACTGCAAAAGACAATGAGATTTATACATTTGTTATTTATAATAAACAATTATTTTGTTTATTATAAAACAAAATCCCCTAGTTTATTTTAAACTAAGGGATTTTTTATTTTAAAAATTATTCTTCTATTGTTTGAATATTTTCTTCTGTGTTTTCGATATTTGAGCTTTGTGTTGTTTCAAACTCTTCATCTTCATCATCTTCTGTATCTTCACGCATAGTAGCTGCAAAAGTTACAACTTTATCATCTTCACCCACACGCATAACCTTAACACCACCGGCATAACGGCTCTGTAAGGCAATATCTTCAACATGAGTTCTTATAATAATACCGGAGTTGGAAATAAGGATTGCGTCCTCACCTTCATTAACAACTCTAACACCACAAACAAGACCTGCTTTTTCTACATCGTAGTTTCTTACGCCTTTACCGCCTCTTGTCTGCAAGCGATATTCGCTCATATTTGTTCTTCTGCCTTTACCATCTTCAGTGATTGTAAGCAACTGGCTTTCATCTCTAGCAATACCCATACCAACAACCTGGTCGCCTTCGCTGAGTTCAATTGCTTTAACACCTCTTGCACTTCTGCCAACAACTCTTACATCAGTTTCTTTAAACTTAATTGCAATACCGTTTCTTGTAGCAACAATCAAATCATCTTCACCGCTTGTAATTCTTGTCCAAGCAAGAGTATCCCCTTCATCAAGAGAAATAGAAATAAGTCCGGATTTTCTCACATTATTGTATTGATTAAGTGGAGTACGTTTGATTATACCGTTTCTTGTAACCATAACCAAATAACCTTCACTATCACGAGGAACAGGTATAATAGTTGTAATCTTTTCATCAGGCTGAAGCTGAATAAGATTTATAATATTAACACCTCTTGCGTTACGGCTTCCCTCAGGAATTTCATAACCTTTAAGACGGTAAACTCTGCCTTGGTCAGTGCCAAATAGAACAAAGTCATGAGTATTTGAAATAAATAGTTCTTGAACAAAGTCCTCATCACGTCTTGTCATGCCACTAACACCACGGCCACCACGTTTTTGTGCGTGATAAACAGTTTTTGGCTGACGTTTTACATATCCAAAGTTTGTATAAGTGAATACGCAGTCTTCTTCTGGGATAAGGTCTTCGATGTCAACTTCACCAGAAACATGAGCAATTTCAGTTCTTCTTTCATCTGCATATTTTTCTTTAATTTCACAAACATCTGCTTTAACTTTTTCCAAAACCATGTGATGATTTGATAAAAACTCTTTATAATAAGCAATTTTTTCTGCAAGTTCAGCAAGTTCCTGTTCAATTTTTTCTCTTTCAAGACCTTGCAAACGTCTTAATTGCATATTCAAAATTGCATTTGCCTGAAGTTCAGACAAACCAAATCGTTCCATAAGTCTTTCTTTGGCGTCATCATAACTTGTACGGATAATATGGATAACTTCATCAATATTGTCAGATGCAATTTTTAACCCTTCAAGCAGATGTTCTCTTTCTTCTGCTTTTTTAAGGTCAAATTTAGTTCTTCTTTCCAAAATTTCGCATTGGAAATTAATATATTTCTGCAAGATTGTTTTAAGGTCCATAACCTTAGGCACACCTTCATCAAGAGCCAAAAGGTTTGCGCCAACAGTATCTTGAAGTTGTGTCAAAGAATACAAATGATTTAAAACAACCTGAGGATTTGCTTCTTTTTTAAGTTCAACAACAATGCGCATACCCTGTCTATCAGATTCATCACGAAGGTCAGAAATACCTTCGATACGTTTATCTTTAACAAGGTCAGCAATTTTTTCAACCAACATAGCTTTATTAACCATGTATGGAATTTCGGTAATAATAATATGGTATCTTCCGTTTGGTTTTTCTTCAATGTTAGCACGTCCACGGAGAACAATTTTGCCTTTACCGGTAGCATAAGCACTTCTTATACCACTTCTGCCCATAATTATACCACCGGTTGGAAAGTCCGGTCCTTGTATAAATTCCATAAGTTCAGCAAAATCTGCCTCTGGATAATCAATAAGATGATTTATAGCATCACAAACTTCACCAAGGTTATGAGGTGGAATATTTGTAGCCATACCAACAGCGATACCAACAGCACCATTTACAAGAAAGTTTGGAATTCTTGCAGGCAAAACTGAAGGTTCAGTTTTTGTTTCATCAAAGTTTGGCACAAAATCAACAGTGTCTTTTTCGATGTCACGCAACATTTCATCAGAAATTCTTTTCATTCTTGCTTCTGTATAACGATAAGCAGCAGCAGGGTCACCGTCAACAGAACCAAAGTTACCTTGACCGTCAATAAGAGGGTATCTTAAAGAGAAATTTTGAGCAAGACGAACCATAGCCTCATAAACAGAAGAGTCACCATGAGGGTGATAAGAACCCAACACAGCACCAACTGTTTCAGCTGATTTTCTGTATTCATGAGAAGCGTCCAGATTTTTTTCATACATAGTGTATAAAATTCTTCTGTGAACAGGCTTAAGCCCATCACGCACATCTGGCAACGCACGAGAAACTATAACAGACATAGAATAGTCCAAAAAGCTTTTTTTCATTTCTTTTTCTATGTCTACATCAAGATATTTTGTATTATCCTGTATCATTTATATACTCCTTGTTTTCTATAAACAACCTTAAAATTAGGCAAATTTATTGATTTTATATACAAAATGTAATTAAAATAAAATATATTACAAATTTCACGCTATATTTATTGGCTTATTTCTTTAGTTTGGTTATCTTGCAAAGATTCATCACCTTTTGTTCTATAACCAATAATAATATTTTTAATTTTTTCTCTGTCACAATCCGGATTAAAAATTATAACATCGCCTGATGTAAAGTGAATTGCAAAATATTTTTCGCTATCATAAAATTTTGCAAATTCAGAATAAAAAAGCTCGTCATTTTTTCCGCCAACCATATATGATAATTTGTCTTCAAAAAATTTAATATCAAAAAAACATTCTCCATATCTGCCGTTTTCATAAGCTTTTTTCAGAGATTCTTCAACTTGTTTTTGATATTTTTTAGGTTTTGTTTTAAGAGAATATCCACCCCAAAACATAACAATAAGAGCAAAAACATTAAAAACAAAAAGTGAGTGTTCTCCTGATATAATCGATGCCATAGATGCAATAATAAATATTGCACCCACAAAAACCTGAATAAGTGCTGTTATTTTAATATTATTTATATTTTTCTCAATTTGGGCTTTTTTAGAGTCAAGATTAAACCCATTAAACGCCTCTGGTGTAAGGATATATTTTTCCTTATAAATTGGATTCATAGCTATCCCTTTCTAACATTAAATTATATAACTATTCTATTAAATCATCTGCCATAAAAGACAGATGATTTTTCCTAGATATAAAAATTAAACATCAAGATTTTTTACATATTTTGCATTTTTCTCAATAAATTCTTTTCTTGGTGCAACTTTATCACCCATAAGAATAGTAAATGTTTCATCAGCTTTTTGAGCATCTTCAAGAGAAACACGAATCATAACACGTTTTTCTGGGTTTAAAGTTGTGTCCCAAAGCTGTTCGGCATTCATTTCACCAAGACCTTTAAAACGGCCAATTTTATAACCTGTCTGCCACTCTTTAATAATTTCATCTTTTTCTATATCATCATAAGCATATCTCATCTGCTTGCCTTTTGTAATTTTATAAAGAGGAGGCATAGCAATATAAATATATCCTTTTTCTACAACAGGACGCATAAAACGGAAAAAGAAAGTAAGCAAAAGTGTTCTGATATGGCTTCCGTCAACGTCAGCATCGGCCATAATAACAATTTTGTGGTATCTGAGTTTTTCAAGGTCCAAATCTTCACCAAGTCCACACCCCATAGCAGTAACAACCGGCATAAGCTTTTCGTTGCCGTAAACACGGTCAAGACGTGCTTTTTCAACGTTAATCATTTTGCCCCAAAGTGGGAGTATAGCTTGATATTCTCTATCTCTGCCACCTTTTGCAGAACCACCTGCAGAGTCACCTTCGACAATATACAATTCACAAATTGAAGGGTCTTTGCTGGAGCAGTCAGAAAGTTTACCAGGCATTCTTGCAGTTTCAAGAGCAGATTTTCTTCTCACAAGCTCTCTTGCTCTTTTTGCAGCTTCTCTTGCTCTTTGAGCGCTGAGAGCTTTTTCATAAATAACTTTAGCAATAGCAGGATTTTCTTCAAAGAAATCACGCAATTTTTCATAAACAAGGTTTTCAACCAAACCTCTTACTTCTGTATTACCAAGTTTTGCTTTTGTCTGACCTTCAAACTGAGCTTCTGTAACTTTAACAGAAATAATAGCAGTAAGCCCTTCTCTTACGTCATTACCGGTAAGATTATCTTCTTTGTCTTTAATATAACCTTTTTCACGACCAAAATCGTTAAATACTCTTGTGATAGCATTTTTAAAACCTTGTTCATGAGTACCGCCGTCTGGAGTATGAATATTATTTGCAAAACTTAGCATATTTTCATTATAGCTGTCATTGTATTGCAAAGCGATTTCAGCAGTTGAATTTTCAGTTTCAGTTTTAAGATGAATAACCGGGTGCAAAACTGTCATATCTCTTTTTTGGTGGATATATTCTACAAAGCTTTTTACACCGCCTTCATAATGCATTGTTTCACTTATAATATTTTCATCATCACGAAGGTCATTTAAAGTAATTTTAACCCCTGCATTAAGAAAAGCCTGCTCTCTAAGTCTTGTAGAAAGCACTTCATATTCATACTCACATGTTTCAAACATTTCACTGTCTGCCAAAAACTCAACAGTTGTGCCTTTTTCAGTTGTATCACAAACACGTTCAAGTTCTCCGTCAGCAATACCACGCTTAAAGCTTTGACGATAAATGCCTTCACCATTTTTAACCTCAACAACAAGCCATTCACTGAGAGCGTTAACAACAGATGCACCAACGCCGTGCAAACCACCTGAAACTTTGTAACCACTGCTTTCACCGCCAAATTTACCACCTGCGTGTAAAATTGTAAAAACAACAGTAACAGCAGGTATACCGAGTTTTGGCTGAATTCCAACAGGAATACCACGTCCGTTATCACTAACTCTTATGATATTTCCTTTTAAAATAGAAACCTTAATATCATCACAGTATCCTGCAAGTGCTTCGTCAATAGAGTTATCCACAATTTCATACACCAAGTGATGCAGTCCCTTTGGTCCAGTTGAACCGATGTACATACCAGGACGTTTTCTTACTGCTTCAAGACCTTCAAGAACTTGAATTTGCTCTCCGCCGTAATTATTTTCCACTTTATCTTCTATTTGTGCCATCTTTTCCTCCGCTCTCTATAAAGCAATAAAATTTATTTTACTCCAAGCCTTTTTTTAATTATCTGTGAGGACAATTCAATAACATAAACCATACCGTCCTCAGTGACAACAAAGCTTTTAGGTAAATCCTTTATTAAATAAACAACCTTATTTTCTTTTTGCTTTTGATTTAAAAAATTTCTTGTATGGTTGTTTATGGTGGTATTATCCAAATCAAAAATACCGATTATATCTTTATCATTCAATAAAAAATCTGTTGCAATATCTACATACACTGGCTTATTTCGCCGTCCTTTACAAAATATTTCTGGCTTTTTGCAAGATTTATTCTATTTTCATCACAAGAAGAAATAAATACTTGTTTGCCCTCTATATTCTCAAGCAGATATTCCTGCCTTTTAAAATCCAACTCGCTCAAAACATCGTCAAGCAAAATAACAGGATTTATCATACAAATTTCTTTCAGAATGTCGCTTTCAGCCAGTTTCATACTAAGCACTATACTTCTTTGCTGACCTTGGCTTGCAAATTCTTTTGCAATTTCACCATTTATAACTATTTCAATATCTTCTCTCTGCACACCACAAGTAGAAAAACCGGCTCTTTTATCTTTTTCAATACTATCTACCAAAAAATCATAAAACTGGTTTTCTTGTGTTGCAAAAGCAAGATATTTAAAATCAATTGTTTCTCGCCCACTGGATATTTTTTCATAGTAATATTTTGCTTTTTGGGTTAACAAATCTATATATTCTTTTCTTTTTTTATAAATTTCTCTGCCAAGATAAGCAAGATTTTGATTATATATATCCAAAGTTTCATTAAACTCTTTTTGTGGATATTTATTGCAGTTTTTCAATAAACTGTTTTTCTGTTCAAGATATTTTTCAAATGTCTTAAACACTTTTATATAACCTGGGTAAATTTGGCACAGTGCGCCGTCCACAAATTTTCTTCTTAAAGACGGAGAACCACTCACCAAAGTAAGATGTTGAGGACAAAAAACAACACAATAAAATTTGCCTGCAAGACTTATCGCTCTTTTTTGGTCTCCATCATTAAAACGTGCATATCTGCCTTTTTTACCATCTGTATCCGCAATTAAAATTTCAATTTTATTGTCATAATCATCTTGGCTTAAAGTTGAAATAATTCTTGCGTAATAATTATCTTTTTTTATTAAATCTCTGTCTTTACTTCCTCTAAAACTTTTAGCTCCGGTTAAAAGCCATAAAGATTCAATAAGATTTGTTTTTCCCTGTCCGTTTTCTCCGGTGATAACATTTATACCATCACAAAAAGATAACTGACAGCTTTTTATATTTCTGAAATTTTCCAGAGAAAGTGTTTTAATACAACAATTATTCACTTATACAAACCTTAAATTCTTCACCTTCAAAAGAAACAACATAACCGTCATAAAGTTTTTTTCCTCTTTGTGTACAAATTTCTCCGTTAACACAAACAAGACCTTCCTGTATAACAGTTTTTGCTTCCCCGCCGGAATAAATAACATTTGCAAATTTTAAAAACTGGTCAAGTTTAATAAAAGGTGGTTTTATATCAATATTAGTCATTTTTAAACCTCACTGGTAAAACAAGATAGGTAAAATCATCACTGTCTTTTGGTTTGATAACACAAGGTGACAAACTGCCTGTAAATTCAAAAACAAGTTCTTCTTTTTTGCTTGCTTTAAGCGCATCAAGAAGATATTTATTATTAAATCCGATTTCAAGAGTTCCACCCTCAACATCAGCAGAAAATTCATCATAAACAGCGCCAATTTCTGTGGAACATTTAACACTTATACAATCATCATTTATATTAACTTTAACCGGATTTTTAAGTCTTTCAGTGATAATAAGAGAAACACGGTCAATCACATTGATAAAATCTTTTGTATTTGCAATTGCTTTGATAGTACAATTTTGAGGTATAGCTTTTTTGTAATCAAGAAATTCACCTTCAAGCAAACGAGATAATACAATAAACTCACCTGCATTAAAAATTATATATCTTCTATTTGCAAATATTGTTAATTTACCATCTTTTTCTCCAACAATTTTTCTAACCTCGTTCATAGCTTTAGCAGGCACAATCATAGAAAAATCGCCTTCAAAATCAACTTCTCTTTCACAAACAGCAAGACGATAACCGTCCAAAGCAACCATAGTAAGTTTTCTGTTTTCAAGTTTTACCAAAACACCGGTATGTGCAGGGCGTTTTTCGTCTTGGCTTACAGCATAAATTACATAATCGACCATTTCACAGAAGAGACTGTTTTCAATATTTATGCTGTTATCTCTGCTTGGGGCAGGAAAATCAGGATAATCTGTAGAGTCAATGCCTTTAATATTGTACTCTGTCATACCGCTTTTGATTTTGCAGTTCATTTTGTTGTCACATTCAATGGTAATTTTGTCGCTATTAGACTTTTTTACTATGTTTCCGAGCAACTGACTTGATAATACAATATCGCCTTCCAATTCCACATCGCAATCAAAAGTTGTCTTTATTCCCATTTCGAAATCGTAGCCTGTTAAAGTCAGCGCGCCGTTTTCAGCGACAAAAAGTATTCCCTCAATGGACGCAAGGTTACTTTTTGTGGCAACCGCACGGGAAACGGTCTGAATTGCTTCATTTAACTTATTTTTATCACAGATGATTTTCATCTTTTTAATGTCCTTTCCATAATTTTTTATTTTCAACATTATTTGCATGGTAAAAACTAATCATTTTTAAAAAAACTAAGCTTTTTCGTAGTCATTTCTAACTATTTTTTAGCAGTAGTAGTAGGGGCTGTGAAAATGTTGAAAACTTCTCTAAACCTTTTTGTCAGTTCACTTTTTTGCCAACTTTTTTATCTTGAAAATTTGTTGATAATTTGTTGATTTCAACAATCGATTTTTTCAAGTGTTGACAGTGTTAAAAACTCTTTGTTAAAAATTAAAAATTTGTTGAAAACTTTTATCATTTTAAAGAGTTTTTACATTTTTTATTATATCTTCGATATTGTTTCGATAAAAAGAATCCTTTTCCATCTTTTGTTCAACATTGCTGATGGAGTAAACAACAGTTGAGTGGTCTCTGCCACCAAATTCTTTTCCGATATCTTCCATAGAAAGTTCACAAACCTGACGAACGATATACATTGCCATTTTTCTAGCTTCTGCAATATTTTGAGTTCTCTTTTTGCCTTTTACATCAGCAGGGTTTACAGAATAAGAACGGCTCACTTCTTCAACAATCTTATCGATAGTAAGCGGAATAGGAAGCTGTTCGTTTAGAATATCTTTAATCGCAATTTGAGCATTTATAAGAACAGGAGGTTTATTTTCCAATCTTTTAAGAGCATCAAGCTTTTTAACAACACCCTCAAGTTGACGGATATTTGTTTTAACTTTGCTTGCAATAAATTCAATAGCATCGTTTTTAATATCAAGACGCAACAAATCGGATTTTCTTTTGATAATAGCACAGCGGGTTTCAAAATCAGGTGGTTGAATATCTGCAGTAAGCCCCCATTCAAATCTTGTTCTCAAACGGTCTTCAAGACTTTTGATTTCTTTTGCAGGACGGTCGGATACCAAAACAATCTGTTTGTTAGCTTTATAAAGTGCGTTGAAAGTATGGAAAAATTCTTCCTGAGTACTTTCTTTACCAGCTATAAATTGGATATCGTCAACAAGAAGCACGTCAGCTTGTCTATACTTATGATGAAATTCGCTGGTTTTATTTTCTCTGATGGCAGTGATAATTTCATTTGTAAAAGTTTCGCCATCTATATAGATAATGTTGGCACGTGGATTATTTTTTTCAACCTCAGCTTTAATAGCGTTAAGAAGGTGGGTTTTGCCCAGACCGGAATCTCCGTAAATAAACAGAGGGTTATATGCAGTAGCAGGGTTTTGGGCAACAGCCAAAGCGGCTGCATGAGCAAATTTATTTGTAGAGCCAACAATAAAAGTTTCAAAGGTAAAAGCATATTTGCCACCGTTAATAGGTGTGCTTTCTTCACTTTCTTCCTTTTTAACTTCAATTTTAACAATAATTGTAAAACCCAAAATAGCTTCAAAGCCTTTTTGGATTAAAGATACAAATCTTTCTTCAATAATACCCTTAGACCATTCGCTGTTTGTAAGTACAATAGCAGTATTACCTTCAAGAGACTCAATCTCAAGCGGTTCTATAAACAATTTGTAAGAAGCTTCCACAACTGTTTGTTTGCAATATTCTTTAACCGCTAAAAAAACATCGTTAAAAGAATTCATTAAAAAATCTCCTGTAACATAAAATAAACATAATTATTAACTATATAATTATATCATATTTTATGCAAAATTACAATATAAATAATAGATTATATAATAAATATAATATATAAATATATAAATAAAATTATTAACATTAAATGTACATAATGTTGAAAACTTTTCTGTATAATTTTCATATAGCTTTTAAAATTAAAATTATAATATAAGTTTGAAAACACAAAGTTATTAACAATATAAAGAAAAAATGTTTAAAATTATTTTGAGATTAAATTTATAGAATAAAATTTTTCTTGACAATATACCATTGCATATTATATACTGTTATCTTGCAAGGGTTTATACCCTTTTAAATGGTCGGCAACAGAGATAAATTTATTTCTGTTTGCATATAAAAAAACTAACAGGAGGAAGAATAAATGAAAAGAACTTACCAGCCAAAAAAACGCTCCCGTGCAAAAGTTCACGGTTTCTTGGGCAGAATGGCAACTAAAAACGGCAAAAAAGTTATTGCTGCAAGAAGAGCAAAAGGCAGAGCAAAATTAGCTGTTTAATTTATCATTAACGGTAAATTTGTTGTTCCAAATCCTTGAAATATAGTCAAAAGACCACTGGTTTTCAGGTGGTCTTTGTTTCTATATTATAGCATTTGCACAGCAAGAAAGAATTAAAAATGAAATTAAAAGCAGTAAACAAAAACAAAGAGTTTGTCCGCGCATATCGCCGTGGACAGTGTCATGTGGGAAATCTTGTGGTTTTGTATGTTATAAAAAACCGATACGGATTTACACGTTTTGGCATAACAAGTAGCAAAAAAATTGGCAATGCAGTAAAAAGAAATCGTGCACGCCGTCTTTTGAGAGCCAGCGTCAGAGCACTTCCTTTTGATATGTCTAACAGTGTAGACATTATCCTTGTGCCAAGGGGCAAAACCCCATATTCAAAACAGCAGCTTGTGCAGGCACAGCTGGAAACTCTCGCTCAAAAAGCAGGTTTATTATAATGATAAAAAAGTTTTTTATATTGCCAATAAGGCTTTATCAAAAATTCATATCCCCTCTTTTGGGCACAAGATGCCGCTTTTATCCCTCTTGCAGTGAGTATATGATACAAGCAATACAGATTCATGGGATTATAAAGGGTCTAATATTAGGATGTGCAAGAATATTGAGATGCAATCCATTTTTTGAAGGCGGCATAGACCCTGTTCCACCAAAAAACAGGTGGACAAATAAATAAAAGCAAGTTAAAGCTCGGAGGTAATAATGGGCATTTTTGACATCATAGCAATTCCACTTGGTTGGATATTGAAAATTGTTTATGAGTTTGTGGGCAACTACGGTATTGCATTGTTATTGTTCACATTTATTACAAAAGTTATCTTGTTCCCATTGGCATGGAAACAGAAAAAATCAAGCATAAAAATGGCTGCATTTCAGCCAATGATAAATGAAATCAATAAAAAATATGCAAATAACAAAGCAAAACAGCAAGAAGAACTTATTCGTCTTCAACAAGAACACGGTTTTTCAGCTGCATCAGGTTGTTTGCCACTTCTTATTCAAATGCCAATCTTATTTGGTCTTATTCAAGTTATATACAAACCACTTACACACGTTGCCAGACTTTCTAATGAAGTTATTATGCAGGCAACACCTATTGCAAAAGATATTCTTGGCACACTTTCAAGCTACTCTGCTGAATCCAGTATCATCACAGCTGTAAGACAAGACCCACAAGCATTTAGTGGTATTATGTCTGGCAAAGAACTTGAATTTGTTCAGAATTTTAATATGACTTTCTTTGGAATGGACCTTACACAAATTCCATCAATTAAAGACCCAAGTATCCTTTGGATTATTCCGGTTTTAAGTGTTGTAGCAATGCTTGTTCAGCAAATTCTTATGACAAAGCTTAACGGACAGAAACTTGAAGGCGCAATGAAAATTATGCCGGTTTATACAGTTATAATGTTCGGATATTTCTCATTTGTAATCCCTGCTGGTGTATCAGTATACTGGATATTCTCAAGTGTATTTGGTATTTTGCAAGACTTGTTCTTAAGAATTTTCTTTGACCCTGAAAAAGAAAAAGAAAAAATAGAACAGCAAATTAAACAAGCAAAAAAAGAGGCAAAAAATAAAAATAATACAAAAGCTCCAAATGCAGCAGACGCAAAAAAACGTCTTGAAAGAGCAAGAGAGCTAGAAAATGAAAAATACGGAGAATAATATGAGAGAAGTAATCAAGCAAGCTTCTACTATTGAAGAAGCTATTGAACTTGCTCTCAGCGAGTTAAATCTCACTAAAGAGCAGGTGACATACGAGGTTCTGGAATATCCGGAAAAAAGATTTTTCTTTAAAAAACAGGCAAAAGTAAAAGTTTGTGAAATTGAAGAAGAATTTGACGTAAAAACACTTTTTGAA
Organism: Oscillospiraceae bacterium; assembly: GCA_020024185.1. Lineage (GTDB taxonomy): Bacteria > Bacillota > Clostridia > Oscillospirales > Ruminococcaceae > RGIG3102. The sequence goes on from JAHHUD010000016.1 coordinate 26,130, forward strand.
GAT